>NC_008027.1:5193353-5541066 GCF_000026105.1 Pseudomonas entomophila L48 | reverse complement strand
ACAAGGCGGGTGCGAAAGCCGAGCTTATCGAGCATGTCCAGCATGGCATCCAGCGTGAATTTCTCGATCTTGCCATTGGCCAGCTCGGATACCCGGGACTGGGTGACGTTCAGCCTGGCTGCGGCCTCGTGTTGCTTGAGGCCCATTTTCTTGATGCAGTCGGTGATGAAGATGGAAAGGTCCATCTTCAAAGCCATCTTGCTGGCCGTTTCCGCATCGTGGGTAACGTGGAAGGGGCTTTCGTGGAATTGAAGTGCCATTGGCCGACCTGCCCTGAATATCTAAAATTTACGATAAAAATCGTAGCGGCCTGGGCGGGGCAAGTCAAAGCTTCATTCGCAACAAAACAAAAAAGGCCCACCTTTCGGTGAGCCTCTTGAGTACTACGTATGGTGCCGGCACCAGGAATCGAACCCGGGACCTACTGATTACAAGTCAGTTGCTCTACCATCTGAGCTATACCGGCACAGGGGCGTCATTATAGCGATGGAATCGCGGCTGTAAACCACTTCGTTGCATTCATCGCCAAAACCCCTAAGTCACCGAGGCGAAAGGAGAATTTTCCTACCAGCCGCGGTGGATGGTGTTGACGCTCGGCTCAGGCTTGCCTGGGTTGAAGAACAGCTTGTTGTTGTCACAACCGCGCTTGCGGCAGCTGCCGTCGACGTTGTGCAGCGGCAGGCCGCGGTCGCCGCCGAGCTGCATGCCGGGCATGTTCCAGTCGAGCGGGGCGGGTTTGCTGCTGGCGGTGTTGCCGGCGCAGCCGGTCATGGCCAGGGCGAGGGTCAGCAGGGCGAAGGGCTTGGCGTGTTTCACGTGGTTCGGGTCCGTTCCGGGATCAGTCTTTGTTCAAAATGCGCTGGATGGTGCCGCCGCAGGCCATGTAGCAGGAGTCGTAGTCGTTGCCGCAACTGTAGCTGCTCCCCGTCGAGAAGGGATAGCTCGGGTGGTAGCAACTGTGACGCGCTTCCTTCTTGCTCTTGCCGTTCTGGCAGTACTGGTAGGCCCTCATCTCGGCCTGGTACAGCGCGCGTTCGCTGTTTTCCTGCAACCGGGCCATCTGCTGGCAATGGTTGCGCTGCGCGGAGCAGCTGTTGATGCAGTTCATGCCATGCGCACTGGGCGGTGGCGAATATCTATAGCTGTAGCTCGGGCCACAGCCGGCCAGCGGCAGGCAGGCCAATAGCAGGGCCGCGAGGCCCTTGCGGGAAAATGCCATGGGGGGTGCAGTCCTTGATCATTCGTCGCTGAACTCCAGCAGGTCGCCCGGTTGGCAGTTCAGTGCGCGACACAGCTTCTCCAGGGTCTCGATCTTGAAACCCTTGATCTTGCCGTTCTTCAGCAGCGACAGGTTCGCTTCCGTGATGCCGATGATTTCCGCCAGGTCCTTGGAACGTATCTTGTTCCGGGCCATGACGACGTCGAGGCGGATGATTATCGGCATAGGGAGCGGTTAGACATAACAGTTGTGTTCATCGCTGATGGTCTTGGCGTCACGCATGAGCAGCGAGAAGGCACACAGCAGGATGCCTTTCATGATCTCGTAGACAGCCAGCGATGATACACCGATCGAGACGCTGAAGCTCCTTTCCCCGGCAGGCAGGTCGATGGCCAGGGCCAAGCCCTGGAGGGTGTCGATCACCGGCCACAGCAGCGGCATGCCGATGCACAGCAGGCCGACCCACCACAGCAGCTTGATGTTGGCGTTGGTCCAGGTCTGGCCCTTGGACAGCCGGTGGAAGAACAGGCCGGTCATGCCCAGGGCCACGGCCGAGATGCTGGTGGGGATCATGTCCAGTACCAGGACCAGGCCGATGGACAGGGTCGAGGGCTGGTAGTTGGGCGCCAGCAGCAGGGGCATCTGGTCGCCGTGGCCCTGCAGGTAGGCGGCCTGTACTTCGGGGAAGTCGAACAGCCACAGCATGGGGGTGCCGAGCAGCTCTACCGCGGCGGTCGTCCAGGCGAGAAAGGCGGCGAATGCGCCAATGGTGCGTAGGCGCGAACGCGCATAGGCCACGGATCTACTGTTCATGGGGTGCCTCCGTACAGTGATGAACGGGGCGGATTATTCTTGAATAATTATCGTAATACAATAATTAATTGATGGATTTTGGCTGTGGTGACACTTTGCCGCAGGGGAGGCATTTGAATCGCGGTGGTGGTGATGGCCCTTTCGCCAGCAAGCTGGCTCCTACAGGGGGTGGGGGTTGGGCTGGATAATATAATTTACGAAGCTTTCAGCAGGCTTTAAGGGGTTTTCACTGTTTGTGGACGACTGCTCGCGATAAATAATTAGTCTCAGTCTATCGTTTTGACTTATTCGATCAGCTCAGCTAATCTTGTGTGCATTATGTTGAACAGTAAAGCTTTCAAGCTCCTCTCCACCTCCCGCCTGGTTTCCCGTGAACGTCACTGGACCGGCGACCTCTAGTTCCTCCCTCCCTCTTCAGCCTTAAACGTCTATTTCCGGCGCCGATGACTGTGCGCCCGGCTGCTGTCGCCCATGGGAGGGCACCATGCGTTCCTGGATCTATCTGATCGTCGCCATCACCTTCGAGGTGATCGGCACGGCGTCGATGAAACTCGCCGCCACTCATTTCCCCGTGATGGGGCATGTGGTCATGTACGTCATGATCTGTCTGTCGTATTTCTTCCTGGCCCTGGCGGTCAAGCGGGTGCCGGTGGGCGTCGCTTACGCGCTGTGGGAAGGCTTCGGTATCGTGCTGATCACCCTGATCAGCGTGCTGTGGCTGGGTGAAAGCCTGGGCTGGACCAAGGCCCTGGGCCTGGCGGTGATGATCGCCGGCATCCTGCTGGTCAAGGCGGGTACCCGGGCCAAGGCTGTCGAACGTGAAGGGGAGGCGCTGCCATGCTGATCCCATTCGCCTGGCTGGGCCTGGCCATTGCGCTGGAAGTGCTGGCCAACCTGCTGCTCAAGTACTCCGACGGCTTCCGCCGCAAGGGCCTGGGCGTGGCCTCGATCCTCTGCGTGCTGGCGGCCTTCACCGCGCTGGCCCAGGCGGTGCAGGACATCGAACTGTCGCTGGCCTACGCCATCTGGGGTGGCTTCGGCATCCTCGCCACCGTGGCCATGGGCTGGGCCTTGTTCGGCCAGCGCCTGGCCGGTCGTGGCTGGCTGGGGCTGGTGCTGCTGCTGGTGGGCATGAGCCTGCTGAAACTGGCCTGAACCCCCTCGTTCGAGGGTGGTTAGAGCGTTTGGCTGGAATGCTTATGCACAAGGAGCATTTGCGCCTTGCACAAAAGGCATGCCGGCCGACGCTACCACCTGTCTTTGCGCAAAGGCCTGTTTTCTCTGGCTTTCACGGTTTCAGTGGAATAAGCAAAGCGGCGCAAATAGCGCTTTTCTTCATCGTCACGTGATTTTCATCACAAGCTTGTTCACAGACTTATCCACAGGTTTTCAAGCCTGCTGCGGCGATCCGTCGCGCTCGGCCAGCAGTAGCAAGTTGCGTGGCGTGAGGGGGTAGTCGCAGAACAGGCCGACGCGTACCGCGTAGCCTTGCTCCTGCAGGAACAGTGCGCGGTCGAGCACCAGCCACATCTCCAACGGTCGTCGGAACAGGTTGCGCACCAGCTCGAGGTTGCGCACCTGGGCCAGGCGTTGCCATCCCATCGCCTCCAGGCTGGCCCAATCGGGATCTGCGCTCAGCGCCATCTGCTTGAGGTCAGCCAGGTCGCGGCAGTACTGCTCGAAGGGCTTTGCCAGCCAGCTGACGGGTAGCGAGGGGGTCGGCAGGTAGTCGTCCACGCCGCGTTGCTGGCGCTGCAGCAAGTCGAAGCCCAGGCGGCGGGCCATGGAGGTGTCGCGCTGGCGGCGTGTCCTGAGGCTGGAGGTCACCGCCTCGCTCAGCGGCAGGCCCAGGTCTTCCTGGGTCAGAGCCAGGGTCGAGGCCAGCGCGGCTGCCGACATCGCATGGTAATGCTTGCCCTGGATGCGGTTGTAGCAGCAGGGGGCCACGGCGATCTGCTGGCACCCCTGTTGGCTGGCCGCTTGCAGCAGGCGCACGTGCAGGTCGCCACAGGCATGCAGGGCGACTGCGCTTTTGCCGCCATCAAGGTACTGGACACTGTCCGCCGCCATGACGTCCTGGTGCACATGGGTGGCGGGCAGGTAGTGATGGTCGCTCAGGGCCTGGCCCGCGTTGACCAGGTCGACGTCGTACTCCAGGCAGGTCAGTTGTTGGCCGGGCTGCAGCAGGCGACGGCCCAGGTGGCCTTTGCCTGAGCACCAGTCGAGCCAGTGCTGCACTGGTTGCGCAAATGCCAGGCGGCTGGCGAAGGCTTCGATCTGTTGCCACTTGCGGCCGGGGACGTTGACGTCGAGGCGGTGGCTGGCGGGGTGCAGGCCGGCGTAGGGCAACTCGCCCACCTCGGCCAGGTGCAGGGCCTGCTCGGCCAGCTGTGGAAAGGGGGCCGGGGCGGGGAGGCGCTCGGGATGTTGCTGGGCGGCTTCGGCCTGTTCCAGGGTGCGTTGGCGTAGCCAGTGGGACAGTTCGGGATGCTCGCTTTCCCAGCCCATTCGCGCGTGCGTGAAGGGGCGTGGACGCCACAGGTGCTGATGCTCGACGAGGAAGTGGTCGAGGGCCTGGAAGCGCTCGAGCAGGTGCGGGTCGTGGAGTGGGGGCGTGGTCGGCATGCAGGTACCGCGGCGTTGTTGGTTGGGGCCGCTTCGCGGCCCATCGCCGGCAAGCCGGCTCCTACAAGGGCCGCGCAATACCGGGCAATGGGGGGCGCAGCGTGTTACAGGCTCAACGCCCTTGGCTGGCGTCCACGCGCAGCCAGCGCTCCAGCAGCTTGAAGCCCTGCACCAGGAAGAACGAGATCAGCAGGTAGAACACCCCGGCGGCGAAGAAGATCTCCACTGGCAGGTAGGTCCGGGCAATGATGGTCCGTGCCATGCCGGTCAGCTCCAGTAGCGTCACGGTACTGGCCAGGGCGCTGGCCTTGAGCATCAGGATCACTTCGTTGCTGTAGGCCGGCAGGCCGATGCGCGCGGCGCGCGGCAGCATGATGTAGAACAGCGCCTTGCCGCGGGACATGCCCAGCGCCCGGGCGGCTTCGATCTCGCCCCTGGGGATCGCCTGCAGCGCGCCGCGCAGGATCTCGGCGATGTAGGCCGCAGTGTGCAGGGTCATGGTCAGCACCGTGCACCAGAACGGATCGCGCAGGTATGGCCACAGCGAGCTGTCGCGCACCAGGTCGAACTGCGCCAGGCCGTAGTAGACCAGGAACAGCTGCACCAGCAGCGGGGTGCCGCGGAAGAAGAAAATGTAGCCGTAGGGCAGGGCGCGCACGTACCAGTGCCGCGAAGAGCGCGCGATACCCAGCGGAATGGCCAGGATCAGTCCGGCGATGACCGCGATGGCCACCAGCTCCAGCGTCAGGGTCGCACCCTGGGCCAGGCGTGGCAGCCACTTGATGATGACTTCCCAGTTCATTTATTCGGCCCTCATGAAGCCGCGAGCGGCGCGCTTTTCCAGGAAGTGCATGCCGGTCATGGCGATGACGGTCAGGCCCAGGTAGATGCACGCGGCGACCGCGTAGAAGGTGAACGGTTCCTTGGTCACGGTCACGCCGATCTGCGCGTGGCGCATGATCTCCTCCAGGCCGATCACCGACACCAGCGCGGTGTCCTTCATCAGGATCATGAACAGGTTGCCCAGGCCCGGCAGGGCGATGCGCCACATCTGCGGCAGGATGATCCGCGAGAGGATGCGCCCTTTCGACAAACCGAGGGCCAGGCCCGCTTCACGGTGCCCCTTGGGGATGGCCAGGATCGCGCCGCGGAACACTTCCGTGGCGTAGGCGCCGAAGCACAGGCCGAGGGCAATCACGCCGGCGGCGAAGGCGCTGAGCTCCAGGCCTGGCATGTTGAAGAGTGCGCCGAGGCTGTTCATCAGCCCGACGGTACCGAAGTAGATGAGCAGTACCCAGAGCAGTTCGGGTACGCCGCGCACCAGTGTCGAATAGGTGCCGCCAAGCCATTGCAGCGGCTTGACCGAAGAAGTCTTGGCCAGGGCGCCGAGCAGCCCAAGGACCAGCCCCAGCAGCAGGGCGCAGAGCGCCAGTTTTACCGTCATCAGGGTGCCGGCCATCATGGCCGGACCGAAGCCGTGCAGGTCGATATTCATGGGTAAGTTTGTTCAAGGGACAGGCATCGCCATGGCGGCGATGCCTGTCGGGGCGAATCAATAGATGCTGAACGGGAAGTACTTGTCGTTGATCTTCTTGTAGGTGCCGTCGGCGACGATTTCCTTCAGTGCGGCATTGAGCTTGTTACGCAGCTCGTTGTCACCCTTGCGCACGGCAATGCCGACCTTGTCGCTTTCGTTGACCGGGTCGCCCTTGAACTCGTAGTCCTGGCCAGCCTTCGACTTGAGCCAGTCGTAGTTGGCGTACTTGTCGGCGAGGATGGCGTCGACACGGCCGGAGGTCAGGTCCAGGTAGGCGTTTTCCTGGCCATCATAGAGGTTGACCTTGAAGTCGCCGTCCAGGCCGCCGTTGTCGTCCAGCCAGGTCGCGGCCTGGGTGGCGCGCTGGGTGCCGATGGTCTTGCCCTTGAGCGAGGCGCGGTCGGTCTTGAAGTCGACTTTCTTCGGTGCGATGAACTGCTGCTTGTTCGAGTAGTACGGGTCGGTGAAGTCCACCGCCTGCTTGCGCTCATCGGTGATCGACAGCGACGAGACGATGAAGTCGAACTTCTTGGCGTTCAGGGCCGGGATGATGCCGTCCCAGTCGGAGGTGACCACTTCGCACTCGACCTTCATCTTGGCGCACAGGGCGTCGCCGATGTCCTTGTCGAAGCCGACGACCTGGCCGCTGGCATCCTTGTTGTTGAACGGTGGGTAGGCAGCTTCGATACCCATGCGCAGTTTTTCCGCGGCCATTGCGTTGGCCGACATCACCAGCGTGGCAGCAGCTGCCAGGAAGAACTTCTTGTAAGTCTGCATGTATTGCTCCGTTAGCGGTGGCTGGACATGAATTGCTTGCAACGCGCCGAGGTCGGGTTCTCGAAGACCTGCTGCGGCGATCCCTGCTCTTCGACCAGGCCCTGGTGCAGGAACACCACTTCACTGGACACCTGGCGGGCAAAGTTCATCTCGTGCGTCACCAGCAGCATGGTACGGCCTTCGTCGGCCAATGCGCGGATGACGTTAAGCACTTCCTGGACCATTTCCGGATCGAGCGCCGAGGTGGGTTCGTCGAACAGGATGACCTTGGGCTTCATGGCCAGGGTTCGGGCGATGGCGGCGCGCTGCTGCTGGCCACCGGAAAGCTGCGCGGGGTAGCTGTGGCGCTTGTCGAAGATGCCGACCTTGTTCAGCAGTGCCTCGGCGTGCTCGATGGCTTCGGCCTTGCTCTGGCCGAGCACGCGGCGTGGTGCCTCGATGATGTTGTCGAGGATCGACATGTGCGGCCACAGGTTGAAATTCTGGAAGACGAAACCGATTTCGCTGCGCAGGCGGTTGATCTGGCGGTTGTCGGCGGCGATCAGGTCGCCGTTCTTCTGCGCCTTGAGCTTGAGTGCCTCGCCGGCGACGAGGATCTCGCCCTGGTGCGGGTTCTCGAGCAGGTTGATGCAGCGAAGCAAGGTGGACTTGCCGGAGCCGGACGACCCCAGGATGGAGATCACGTCACCGTCGCGCGCGGTCAGCGAAATGCCCTTGAGAATTTCCTGCTCGCCGTAGCGTTTGTGCAGGTTGCGGATTTCCAGCGCGGGCGTGGCCTGGGCCATGTGCGGTCCTCATGTGTTCGGGTGCGTTCCCAGCTGTTGGCGGCCTTCCTGGCGAGCGCCACGCTAGCATAGCGGCATAACGGCGGCCAACCGGGTCGCGGGGGGCTCAGGTCGCTGGTGGGACAGTTTGTCGCATCGTTGCAGTGGACTGTCGCGAGGATGTCCGCAACGGCGTTTTGCCCAGCGCCGGAGCCTTGATGAAAAAAGGCGCGATGGTGCCAGCTTTGGCCCTGTCTGGGAAGCCGTTTTTGCCCGGGTGGCGCTTTGTTCATGATTGCGCTGGAGGATGGTTGCGCCTGCTGGTTGCGCTTTTATGTGCCCATGAAGTGTGCGCAGGTGTTACCGGGGAGCACCTTTGGTGCGTTTGTAAGTGGGTATTTCAGTAATCCGGACTTGGCATGGGGTTTTAATGGCCTTTCGGTCAAAGCTTGGCAGAATGCCCTGCAAGCCGCGCCGTTATTGGCGGCTGGATGATTTCAGACGAAAGTGGTTCTCACCTGGCCCGCTTATTGCCATCTGGAAACCACTGAATGCGGCAGCGCCCACTTACATCCCCAGGCGCGCCGGCAGTCATTCGTGTAGTCCACCTCCTTACAAAGGTAGTTTTATGAGCGGTAACAATTCCAATGACCTCGCTCAGGGGCTCAAGCAACGGCATGTGACCATGCTGTCCATCGCTGGCGTCATCGGCGCCGGCCTGTTCGTCGGTTCCGGCCACGCCATCGCTGCTGCCGGCCCTGCCGTGCTGCTGGCCTATGCCGCCGCGGGTACGTTGGTCGTGCTGGTGATGCGCATGCTCGGTGAGATGGCGGTCGCCTCGCCCGACACCGGCTCCTTCTCTACTTATGCCGACCGCGCCATCGGGCGTTGGGCCGGTTTCACCATTGGTTGGCTGTACTGGTGGTTCTGGGTATTGGTGATCCCGCTGGAAGCCAACGCCGCCGCGGCCATTCTCCACGCCTGGTTCCCGGCCGTGGACCTGTGGGCCTTCTCCCTGATCATCACCCTGGCCCTGACGGTCACCAACCTGTTCAGCGTGAAGAACTACGGTGAGTTCGAGTTCTGGTTCGCCCTGCTCAAAGTACTGGCGATCATCGGCTTCATCATCGTCGGTTGCGCCGCCATGTTCGGCATGGTGCCAAGCAGCCAGGTGAGCGGCATCAGCCACCTGTTCGACACCCAAGGCTTCATGCCCAACGGCCTGGGCGCCGTGCTGGCCACCATGCTGACCACCATGTTCTCGTTCATGGGTACCGAGATCGTCACCATCGCCGCCGCCGAATCGAAAGACCCAGGCAAGCAGATCAGCAAGGCCACCAACTCGGTGATCTGGCGTATCTGCCTGTTCTACCTGGTGTCGATCTTCCTGGTCGTGGCCATGGTGCCGTGGAACGATCCGGCTCTGGCCGAGAAAGGCTCCTACCAGACCGTCCTCAGCCTGATCGGCGTGCCGAATGCCAAGCTGATTGTCGACATCGTCGTGCTGATCGCCGTGACCAGCTGCCTGAACTCGGCGCTGTATACCTCTTCGCGCATGCTGTTCTCCCTGAGCAAGCGTGGCGACGCCCCAGCCATCGCCCAGCGCACCACCAAGGCGGGTACCCCGCACTGGGCCGTGCTGCTGTCCACTGCAGCGGCCTTCCTGTGCGTGTTCGCCAACTTCCTGGCCCCGGCCGAGGTGTTCGAGTTCCTGCTGGCCAGCTCCGGCGCCATCGCCCTGCTGGTGTACCTGGTAATCGCCGTGTCGCAACTGCGTATGCGTGCCCAGCGTGAAGCCAAGGGCGAGAAGATCTCGTTCAAGATGTGGATGTTCCCGGGCCTGACCTGGGCGACCATCGCCTTCATCATTGCCGTGTTGGTGGTGATGGCCCTGCGTGAAGATCACCGTGCCGAGATCATCGCCACTGCAATCCTGAGCATCGGTGTGGTTGCCACCGGCCTGCTGGTGCACCGCAAGCGCGGCACCGCCGCGCGGGTTGCGCTGGATAGCTGATTCGCTGGTGTGAAATGAAAAGGCCGCGTCCTTTGAGGGGCGCGGCCTTTTTGTTTGTCTGGGCAGGAAGGGGTCGTGTAGGAGCCGGCTTGCCGGCGAACAGGGCCCGGAAGGTCAGCCGAACTGCTTCTGCTGTTGCTGCTGCTTGGCCACCACCTCGGAAGCGGTGACATAGGCGTCCTGGAACTCATCGCTCTCCAGCCAGGCCATGGTCGCGTCCTCGTCGGTGCCGTCGAGCCATTTGCGGTAGGCGGTGAACACCATGACGATGTAGTCGGTGGCGTGCTCTTCCTTGTGGCCCTTGAGCACCAGTGCCAGCAGTGGGTCGACCAGGAACACCGAGATCATCGGCACCAGGCCGTTTTCCTGGGCTTCCTTCATCTTCTCGAACAGGCTGGTGTAGCTGCCTGACTCCATGGCCTTGTTGAACACCTGCTCGACGCTGGCGCTGTCGCCGGTGCTGGCCTTGACCGCCTGGCCGCTGCGCACCATGCGGTTCTGCTTGGCCTTGGCGGCGGCGCGCTTGGCGCGTTTCTGTTGTTTGGTGTTGGTGGCCATGGGGGCAGGTCCTTGGGTGTCTGGTAAAGGCGCGTATTGAAGCGTAGTTGCCAGGGAAACCCAAGGGCTTCGAAGATCCTTGTAGGAGCCAGCCTTGCTGGCGAACAGGGCCCATGCATTTGCTGGGGGGCTGTTCGCCAGCAAGGCTGGCTCCTACAGGGGGCCTGTTGCTGGTTCGTCTTCCTCGAACCCCCGAGCGGCCCGGCCTACTAGTAACGGATCCGGCGCGTGCGCTACGCGAGGATCTTTGCCGGGGTAATCCAGCGAATGCAGGAAATGGCGGATGCAGTTGATCCGCGCCCGCTTCTTGTCATCCGACTTGATCACCGTCCACGGCGCATCAGCGGTGTCGGTATGGAAGAACATCGCCTCCTTGGCGGCGGTGTAGTCCTCCCACTTGTCCAGCGACTTGATGTCGATGGGCGAGAGCTTCCAATGCTTGAGCGGGTCGTCGCGACGTGAAATGAAGCGGCGCAGCTGCTCCTCGCGGTTCACCGAGAACCAGAACTTGAACAGCAGGATGCCGCTGTTGCACAGCATGCGCTCAAGGTCCGGCGCCTGGCGCATGAACTCCAGGTATTGCAGCGGCGAGCAGAAGTCCATGACCTTCTCGACCCCGGCGCGGTTGTACCAGGAGCGGTCGAAGAACACCATTTCACCGGCCGTGGGCAGGTGCTGGATGTAGCGCTGGAAGTACCACTGGCCCTTCTCCTGCTCGGAGGGCTTCTCCAGGGCGACGATGCGTGCGCCACGGGGGTTCAGGTGCTCCATGAAACGCTTGATGGTGCCGCCCTTGCCGGCGGCATCGCGGCCCTCGAACAGCACCACGATGCGCTGACCCGTTTCCTTCACCCAGTTCTGCACTTTCAACAGCTCGATCTGCAGGTCGTGCTTGGCCTTCTCGTAGTCCTGGCGGCGCATGCGCGTGCGGTACGGGTAGCTGGCCGACAGGCGTGCCGAGGTGCTGTCCTCGCTGCTGCCCTTGCGGGCGTTGGCCACTTCCAGAGCGGCGGGCTGCTGGCTGACCTGGGTGATGGTCTCCTGCGCGGCGGCGGGGGAAGCAGGCTTGCGTTGGCGCGGACGGCGCGTGCGGGTGGGCGGCTTGCCGATGGCGCTGTTGTCGGCAGGCGACGGCAGCAGGAGGGTGGCGGATTCTTCGCTCATGGAGGTCCTTGCGGGGTCGGTCGAGTGTCCACCTTCCATCCTATGGGCAAAGGGGGGCGTGATCCTTGATGTCGGTCAACCGGGCAGGGGGGGCTGTGTGGCGGGGGGGAAGGGAGGAAGGGCGGTCACCCATGGCAGTGCGGCTGCCATGGGTGCACAAGGTGCGACGCCGGTTGGGTCAGGCCGATGGCAGCATCGGGATCGGCAGGCCCAGCTTGACGGACGCATAGTCCATGTCGCCCTTGGAGATCGATTGGGCCATGAAGCCGGAGCCGATCAGGTCATGGATGTACAGCTTGTTGTAGATGAAGGCGAACACAAACCCGCTCAGACCAAGGGTCACGATCTGCAGCGCGAACTGGATGGCGGCGTATTTCCAGTCACCGCGGAACAGGGCTGGGAAGAAGCCGAAGAAGAAGGTGGTCCAGGAGAAGCCGACCGGCGCTTCCTTGAATGCGCCGGTTTTCGGGTTCTTGAACATGATCGAGGTGTAAGCCATTTATCTCTCCTTGGATGCCCGATAGTCAAAAGCATGATCGGGCCAGCATGCGAATCCTGGGTTGCCCGCGTGGGCAGGTGTTCGATCAGGCCTGGGTGGTCTGTGCGTAGATCGGCTGCTGGCGCGTGTCGTTCTCGCCCAGCTCGTTGATGCAGTAGTTGATGTAGTAGAGGTTGAACAGGATCGTATAGAAGCCGTTCATCCTGAAATGAGGTTGCTCATGCTCGCGTGCATAGGCGATCAGCAAGGTGCGTGCATTGAAGGCGCAGATGATCCAGAGCACCCAGCCGGCGAGGCCCAGCAAGCCACCCAGGCCGGCAACCAGCGGCTCCGGGCTGCCGGCGAAGGCGCCGCCCAGGCCGGTGCAGACACACAGCCAGATGACGAAGGTTTCGCTGCAGAGTGGTTGCCCGGTTGCTTCACGCAGGGCTTGGTTGGCCTTGAACAGCCAGACCAGCAGATAGAGGCCGCCGGTGGCCATGGACAGCAGGACGAGGTGCAAGGTCTTGCGGTTGACCTTGTTCATGAGTTCGGCAGGGGATGTCATGAGTGTTCCGATTTTCGTTGAGTGAAAAGCGGGTTGAGACATCGGCTGTCCGTCGAGGCAATCCTTGCTCAACCATCTTCCTTGGTGCGCGTCCACTTGAGTGGGTCGCGGGCGCGAATGATATCACATTGATATTTTGTCGCCAGAAATCCGGCGCACAAATCATTCGGGCATAAAAAAACCCTGGTTCTTTCGAACCAGGGTTTTGGCACTTGGTGCCCAGAGACGGAGTCGAACCGCCGACACGAGGATTTTCAATCCTCTGCTCTACCGACTGAGCTATCTGGGCGACGAGGTGCATTAAATAGATTTCCGAACCGATCGTCAACGACTTTTTTGAAAAAATTTAAATTAATTCCGTCGCTTACGTTTTCCGGGGTCAATTCGAGGGCGGAACGTAGCCTTCGGCCTGGGCGTAGTCCTCGCCAGCGAAGAACTTGTCCATCTCGGCCTGGATGAATTTGCGGTCCTCGGCATTCATCATGTTCAGGCGCTTCTCGTTGATCAGCATGGTCTGGTGGTCCTGCCACTCCTTCCAGGCTTTTTGCGAGATGTGCTCGAAGATGTCCTGGCCCTTGGCGCCCGGATACGGTGGGCGGTCCAGGCCTGGCAGCTCTTCGTTGTACTTGCGGCACTTCACGGTGCGGGTCATGGCTTCTCTCCTGCAATCAGTTCGTCGGCCGCGCGTTGCAGCAGCTTCTTGACCGGGGCGGCGAGGCCCAGGCGCGGCGGGGTGGCGAGGTTATACCAGAGCCAGTCGGGCTCGGCCACGTGCGGCCCGACGGGGTCGACACGCACCAGCCAGGGCTCGATGGCCAGCTGGAAATGGCTGAAGGTGTGGGTCAGGCCTGCGAGTGCCTGGCTGCCGGCCAGGCGCAGGCCGTGCTGGTAGGCGAGGTCGTCGAGCTGTTCGAGGTTGTCCAGCTCCGGCAGGCTCCACAGGCCGCCCCACAGGCCCGTGGAGGGCCGGCGGTAGAGCAGGATCGCGCCTTCGGGGTTGGTCAGCAGCGGCATCAGGGTCTTGCGTTGGGGCAGGGCCTTGCGCGGCTTGGGCTCGGGGTAGCGGGTCTCTTCGCCGTGCAGGTGCGCTTCGCAGCCGCGCTGCAATGGGCAGATCAGGCAACTGGGCTTGCTGCGGGTGCACAGCGTGGCGCCCATGTCCATCATCGCTTGGGTGAAGTGGTTGACCCGTGTCATCGGGGTCACGCGCTCGGCGGTGGCCCATAGCTGATTGGCCACCTTGGGCTCGCCGGGGTAGCCCGCTTGCGCGGTAAAGCGGGCCAGCACGCGCTTGACGTTGCCATCGAGGATCGGCGCGCGGATGCCCATGCTGATGCTGGCGATGGCGCCTGCGGTGGAGCGGCCGATACCGGGCAGCTCGGTGAGCTGCTCGACGCTGCGCGGGAACTCGCCGCCATGCTGCTCGACGACGATCTTTGCGGCCTTTTGCAGGTTGCGGGCGCGGGTGTAGTAGCCCAGGCCCGTCCACAGGTGCAGCACCTCGTCCTCCGGCGCCTCGGCCAGGGCCTGCACGGTGGGCAGGGCCTGCATGAAGCGGTCGAAGTAGTTGAGCACGGTGCTGACTTGCGTCTGCTGCAGCATGATTTCGGAGACCCACACCCGGTACGGGGTGATGCCCTGTTGCCAGGGCAGGTCGTGACGGCCGTGCTGGTCGTACCACGCCAGCACGGCGCTGGAGAACTGCTGGGGTGTCATCGCTTGAACAGCCCCTTGAGCGCATCTTTGAGTTCCGGGCTCACTTTGTCTCCGAGTTTTTCTTCGAGCTTTTCATCGATCTTGTCCTTCAGGCGGTTGCCGGCCAGCTTCGCCGCGACTTTACCCAGGCCATCCTGGTCCAGGCGGCAGGCCTTGGCGCCCAGTTCCAGCGGGCCACGGCAGCGCAGCGGCACTTCGACGCCGGCAAAGCGCTCGTTGACCTGGCAGGCCGGGTCGGGCATGGCGCGCTGGTCGCCTTCGACGACGATGCCGACGTTGTAGTCCATGCCCAGCACGCGCAGGTCGAGGTCGCCATTGCCGTTGACGGTCAGGCCCGGGATGCGCGCCTTGAGGTCCGGGTTGCTGGCCACGCCGTTGCGGATCACCAGGCTGCCGCGCAGTTCCTGGAACGGCGTGTCCTTGCCCCGCGCCTCGCCGCTGAGCTGCTTGCGGTTGAGGGTGGCGATGGCCTGGCACAGCTGCTGTTCCAGGTTGGCGTTGACCAGCACGCCGTCGTTGATGGTGAAGCTGGCGTTGCCGTTGAGCGTGTCGACCAGCGCCTTCTGGCTGTTGCCGGTGGCGGTCAGGTCGCTGCTCAGGGTCAGCAGGCCTTTGACGGGGGGCGCCTGGTCGGGGCCTTCGCGCTTGATGAAGTGCTCCACGGGGACGCGATTGATCTTGGTGTTCACACCGATCTGCGGCACGGCAGGGCGCACGTCGACCGTGCCCTTGGCTTCGAAGCTGCCGTTGTACAGGCCGCCGCGTAGGGTCTGCAGAGTCACCAGGCCGCCCTGGCCGGTGGCCGTGAGCTGGGCGTCGCTGATGGGCAGCTTGTCCAGCACCAGGGCGCCGAAGGACAGGTCGGCCTGCAGGTCGAGGGCGCGCAGGCGGTCTACCGGCAGCAGCTTGTCGTTGCTCCAGGCCTGTTGCGTCGGGGCGTTGGGCAGCGGGGTGGTGCCGGCACCGGCGACGGCGCTGGCTTCCTGCTGTTTCACTTCGGCCTGGCGCGCCGCGGTGGCGCCCTTGGCCTCGTCGCTCTTGGCCGGGAAGTAGCGGTCGGCGTCGAACTTGTCGGCTTTCAGGCGAATGCGCAGGGCCTGCTTGGCGAAGTCTTCCACGGCGACGCGGCCGGTGAAGGTGCTGTCGTCCAGTTTCACGGCCAGGTCTTCCAGGGCCAGGCTGTCGCGGGTGCCGTCGAGGCGGGTCACCAGCTCCAGCTTCTTGAATGCGGCCGGGTCGGCGGTGGCCGGTAGCGGGTGGCCGATACCGTCGAGGAAGGTGCGCAGGTCGAACTGGGCGATGGACAGCCCGCCGCTGACCTGCGGCGCCTTGTCCAGGTCGCGCACGTTCAGCTCACCGAGGGCGCGCAGTTGGTTGGCCGAGACTTTCAGGCCGCTCCACGAGGCGACGTTGGCGGCCAGGTCCACCAGCACCTGGCCCTGGGCGACGAAGGTCAGGGTCTTGCCGGCCAGCGGCTCGCCCGAGGTTTCGCCGGACAGGCGCATGTCTTCGAGGTTGTAGCGCTTGAGCTTGCGATCGAAGCGCAGTTCGCCGGTGAGCTCGGTGCGTGCCTTGATGTTCGGTTGGCTGGCGCTGAGGAACGCGCTGGCCTTGAGCGGAATATTGATGCCTTCGTGCACGGCGCCGGTGCTCAGCTGGATGCTCTCTGCACCGTAGCTCTGGCCGGCCTTCTCGTCGGTGTACAGCACCCGGGCGTTGTTGACGGTCAGGCTGTCAATGTCGAGCTTGACCATGCGCTCGCTGGGTTCCGGCTTGGCAGCTGGGTTGACGGGCGCCTCGCCCGGGGTGGCGGCAGGTGCGTTGGCGGCCGTCGCATCAGGCAGTGGTTTGCCGATGTCTTCCCAGTTGCCGTGGCCATTGGCGTCACGGGTCAGGGTCAGGTTGAGGCCTTCGACGCGCACGTCGCTCATCTGCACCTCGCGGCGCAGCAGCGGCAGCACGCGCACCGACAGGCCGAGCATCTGCAGGTCGGCGAACGGCACCTTGGGGTTGTTCAGCGTGGCGATGCTCGCCTCGTGCAGCTCAAGGCCCAGCCAGGGGAACAGGCTCCAGCCGATGTCGCCATTGAGCGTGAGCTCCACATGGGCCTTGTCGCGGGCCAGCTGGCGGATCTCGTCTTTGTAGTCGTTGGGATCGAAGAGGTGGGTCAGGGCGAAGCCCAGCGCCACGATGATCAGCAACAACCCGAGCAGCCCCAGCCCCAGGATTTTGCCGAACGCTTTCATGGGCGAGTCCTTGTAGTCCGAAAGTGAAATTCAGCGGCGAGTATAGCGCCGTGGCGCCTGGCTCTGCGCATTCGACGTTTCGACCGTGCGTGGCTTGGCCGGTTCGCCTGCAATCCGGTCCCCACCGAAGCCGTAGGAGCCGGCTTGCCGGCGAACCAGGCGACACGGTCTGAGAAATACCGTTTCAGCTGACGAAAAAAACACGATATCAGATTGCTTTCATGCCACCGGCTGCTGGTAATCTTGCGCCGCCCGTGGAGCCCCCGCGACCCATTGTCGCGGGGTGCCGACCGAAGCGGCCGGGCTGCCTTGCGTGCAGCCGTGCAGAGCCCTCCGCGTGCATCGCCCACCTACAAAAAAGGAACAACCCATGAACAGCAGTATCACGGCGGGAGTGGCGGCGAGCGCGCCGGGCTTCCTGTCGAAGGAGCGCATCATCGCCCGCCCGGGCTTCAACCGCTGGCTGGTGCCGCCGGCGGCCCTGGCCATCCACTTGTGCATCGGCATGGCCTATGGTTTCTCGGTGTTCTGGCTACCGCTGTCCCAGGCCCTGGGTGTCAGCGCGCCGGTGGCCTGCGCTGCTGACATGGGCTTCGTCGCCCGCCTGTTCAGCGCCGAGTGCGACTGGCCGATCTCCATGCTCAGCTGGATCTACACCCTGTTCTTCGTGTTCCTCGGTTGTTCGGCCGCGGTGCTCGGCGGTTGGCTGGAACACGCCGGCCCACGCAAGGCCGGCCTGGTGTCGGCGCTGTGCTGGTGCGGTGGCCTGCTGATCTCGGCGATCGGCGTGAAGACCCACCAGCTGTGGCTGATGTGGCTGGGCTCGGGGGTGATCGGCGGGATCGGCCTGGGGCTGGGCTATATCTCGCCGGTGTCGACGCTGATCAAGTGGTTCCCGGACAAGCGCGGCATGGCCACCGGCATGGCGATCATGGGCTTTGGCGGGGGTGCCATGGTGGGCGCGCCGCTGGCCACCGCGCTGATGGGGCATTTCTCCAGCCCGACCGAGGTGGGCGTATGGCAGAGCTTCGTCGCCATGGCCGCGATCTACTTCGTGTTCATGACCGCCGGCGCCCTGGCCTACCGGGTGCCGCCGACCGGCTGGAAGCCTGAAGGCTGGACCGCGCCGGCGAAGAAGGCCAACGCCATGGTCACTGACCGGCATGTGCATGTCAGCGTGGCCTGGAAAACCCCGCAGTTCGCCCTGGTGTGGCTGGTGCTGTGCCTGAACGTTTCGGCGGGTATCGGCATTCTCGGCATGGCGTCGCCGCTGCTGCAGGAAGTGTTCGCTGGCAAGCTGTTGGGCAACGAGCTGACTTTCAGCGAGCTGAACGCCGCGCAACTGGCGCAGATTGCCGCCATCGCCGCAGGCTTCACCGGCCTGCTCAGCCTGTTCAACATCGGTGGGCGTTTCTTCTGGGCTTCGTTCTCCGACTACATCGGGCGCAAGAACACCTACTTCGCCTTCTTCGCTCTGGGCGTGGGGCTGTACAGCCTGGTGCCGAACATGGGCCATATCGGCAACGTGGCGCTGTTCGTGGCGGCGTTCTGCATCATCCTGTCGATGTACGGCGGCGGCTTCGCCACCGTGCCGGCGTACCTGGCCGACCTGTTCGGTACGCAGATGGTCGGCGCCATTCACGGCCGCTTGCTGACTGCCTGGGCGGCGGCCGGCGTGCTGGGGCCGGTGCTGATCACCTACCTGCGCGAGGCGCAGCTGGCGGCGGGCGTCGAGCGGGCCGCGGCCTACGACATGACCCTGTACATCCTGGCCGGCCTGCTGGTGCTGGGCTTTATCTGCAACATGCTGGTGCGGCCAGTGGCGGACAAGTACTTCATGACCGACGCCGAGTTGGCCGCCGAGCGGGCCTTGAGCCATGACAAGGGCGCGGATTCTGCGCGTGCGCTGGAATGGCATGCAGCGCCGGGCAGCCTGCCGCTGGTGCTGCTGGCCTGGGCCGTGGTGGTGATTCCGCTGGCCTGGGGGGTGTGGATCACCTTGCAGAAGACGGCCGTGCTGTTTCATTGATTGATGCTTGAGGCTGTTCGCCGGCAAGGCCGGCTCCTACAGGGTGCGATGCGACTGTGGGAGCCGGCCTTGCCGGCGAAAGGGCGGTTGTATAGACCTGTAGGCCTGTCCAACCCCCGTAAATGCTTGCTCCACCATATGTCATCCGCGTTTCAAGCCGGCGCATTCTGGGCCTATAATGGAACCCTTTTCGCCCAATGATTTTGCGGAGCTGGTGATGGTCGAACGTAAGGCTTCCGTCGAGCGCAATACCCTGGAAACCCAGGTCAAGTGCTCGATCAACCTCGATGGCAGCGGCAAGGCCCGATTCGATATCGGCGTGCCTTTCCTTGAACACATGCTCGACCAGATCGCCAGGCATGGGCTGATCGATCTGGACATCGAGTGCAAGGGCGACCTGCATATCGATGACCATCACACCGTCGAAGACGTCGGTATCACCCTCGGCCAGGCGTTCGCCCAGGCCATTGGCGACAAGAAAGGCATCTACCGCTACGGCCACGCCTACGTGCCGCTGGACGAAGCCCTGTCGCGGGTGGTCATCGACTTCTCCGGCCGCCCGGGCTTGCAGATGCACGTGCCCTACACCCGCGCATCGGTGGGTGGCTTCGATGTCGACCTGTTCCAGGAGTTCTTCCAGGGCTTCGTCAACCATGCCCTGGTGACCCTGCACATCGACAACCTGCGTGGCCACAACACCCACCACCAGATCGAGACCGTGTTCAAGGCCTTTGGTCGCGCGCTGCGCATGGCCATCGAGCAAGACGAGCGCATGGCCGGGCAGATGCCTTCCACCAAAGGGTGCCTGTAAATGCAGACGGTAGCCGTAATCGACTATGGCATGGGCAACCTGCACTCGGTGGCCAAGGCCCTGGAGCACGTGGGTGCCGGCAAGGTGCTGGTCACCAGCGACGCCGCGGTGATTCGTGAAGCCGACCGTGTGGTGTTCCCCGGCGTCGGCGCGATCCGCGACTGCATGGCCGAGATCCGCCGCCTGGGCTTTGACAGCCTGGTGCGCGAAGTCAGCCAGGACCGCCCGTTCCTCGGTATCTGCGTGGGCATGCAGGCGCTGCTCGACCATAGCGAAGAGAACGAGGGTGTCGACTGCATCGGTGTGTTCCCCGGCCAGGTGCGCTTCTTTGGTAAAGACCTGAAGGAAGACGGCGAGCACCTGAAAGTGCCGCACATGGGCTGGAACGAGGTCAGCCAGACCATCGACCACCCGCTGTGGCACGACATCCCTGATCGCGCACGCTTCTACTTCGTGCACAGCTACTACATCAATGCCGGTAAGCAAGGCCAGGTAGTCGGTCGCGGCCACTATGGCGTCGACTTCGCCGCCGCGCTGGCCGACGGTTCGCGCTTCGCCGTGCAGTTCCACCCGGAGAAGAGCCACACCCATGGCCTGCAACTGCTGCAGAACTTCGTCGCCTGGGATGGGCGCTGGTAAATGAGCCGAGCGAAGACCAAGGCCCCCATTCTCACGCTGGCCCCCGAGCAAGAGCGCGAGGCGCTCGACAAGCTCAAGCGCTTCCTCGAAGACCGTTTCGAGCTGGAGCTGGGGTCGTTCGAGGTGGCCGAGGTCCTCGAGCTGTTTTCCAAAGAAGTGGCTCCGTATTACTACAACAGGGCGATTGCCGATGTTCAGCTGCACCTCAAGGAGCGGTTCGAGAGCATCGAAAGCGACCTGTGGGCGCTCGAGAAGCCCTGAACTCAACGAACAAGACAGGTCATCAAGATGCTGATTATCCCCGCTATCGATCTCAAGGACGGTGCCTGCGTACGTCTGCGCCAAGGCCGCATGGAAGACTCCACCGTATTCTCCGACGACCCGGTGAGCATGGCCGCCAAATGGGTCGAGGGTGGCTGCCGCCGCCTGCACCTGGTCGACCTGAACGGCGCCTTCGAAGGCCAGCCGGTCAACGGTGAAGTGGTGACCGCGATTGCCAAGCGCTACCCGAACCTGCCGATCCAGATCGGCGGCGGCATCCGCTCGCTGGAAACCATCGAGCACTACGTCAAGGCGGGCGTCAGCCACGTGATCATCGGCACCAAGGCGGTCAAGCAGCCAGAGTTCGTCGCCGAAGCGTGCAAGGCCTTCCCGGGCCGGGTCATCGTCGGCCTGGATGCGAAAGACGGCTTCGTCGCCACCGACGGCTGGGCCGAAGTGAGCGCGGTGCAAGTGATCGACCTGGCCAAGCGTTTCGAGGCCGATGGTGTCTCGGCGATCGTCTACACCGACATCGCCAAGGACGGCATGATGCAGGGCTGCAACGTGCCCTTCACCAAGGCCCTGGCCGAAGCCACCTCGATCCCGGTGATCGCCTCGGGCGGCATCCACAACCTGGGTGACATCAAGGCCCTGCTGGACGCGAAAGCCCCCGGCATCATCGGCGCCATCACCGGCCGTGCCATCTACGAAGGCACCCTCGACGTCGCCGAGGCCCAGGCCTTCTGCGACAACTACCAAGGCTGAGGAACGACCATGGCACTGGCCAAGCGCATCATCCCTTGCCTGGACGTGGACAACGGCCGGGTGGTCAAGGGCGTCAAGTTCGAGAACATCCGCGATGCCGGCGACCCGGTGGAGATCGCCCGTCGTTACAACGAACAGGGTGCCGACGAGATCACCTTCCTCGACATCACCGCCAGTGTCGATGGCCGTGACACCACCCTGCATACCGTCGAGCGCATGGCCAGCCAGGTGTTCATCCCGCTGACCGTGGGCGGTGGCGTGCGTACCGTGCAGGACATCCGCAACCTGCTCAATGCCGGTGCCGACAAGGTGTCGATCAACACCGCCGCGGTGTTCAACCCGGAGTTCGTGGGCGAGGCGGCGGACCGGTTCGGTTCGCAGTGCATCGTGGTTGCCATCGACGCCAAGAAAGTCTCCGGCCCGGGCGAAGCGCCGCGCTGGGAGATCTTCACCCATGGCGGGCGCAAGCCCACCGGGCTGGATGCGGTGGAGTGGGCGAAGAAGATGGAAGGGTTGGGGGCCGGTGAAATCCTGCTCACCAGCATGGACCAGGATGGCATGAAGAACGGTTTCGACCTGGGGGTGACCCGGGCGATCAGCGATGCGCTGGGGATTCCGGTGATTGCCTCGGGTGGCGTGGGTAACCTGCAGCACCTGGCGGACGGGATTCTGGAAGGGCATGCCAGCGCGGTGCTGGCGGCGAGTATCTTCCACTTCGGTGAGTACACGGTGCCGGAAGCGAAGGCCTACATGGCTTCGCGTGGGATTGTCGTGCGCTGACAGCGTGATTGGGGCTGCTTTGCAGCCCATCGCGGCTGAAGCCGCTCCTACACAGGAGACGCGTGATCCTTGTAGGAGCGGCTTCAGCCGCGATGGGCCGCAAGGCGGCCCCAATGCATCACCCGTGATTCTTGCCGAGCAACGCGTGATACAGCTCGGTATCCCCAAGAATCCCCACCACCTTGTCGTTATCCTGCAACACCAGCTTGTTGCCGGTCTGGTAACGAATCCGCAGTGCCTCGCGCATGCCGATATCGGCGTGCACCACGGTCGGCCTGCGCTCCAGCAGCTCCACATCCTGCCCCGGTGCCCAGTTCTGCATGTCCAGCCCGTTCTGGCCCTGGCGTGCGCGCTTGATCGAGTTGCCTTCGCCCAGGTCCAGCCATGAGTCGATACCCGGGTCCAGGCACACCGAGCCATTGACCCGCCGGCAGTTGTCCAGGCTGCGCATCAGGCTGCGGCCGCACAGCACGTTCAGCGGGTTGGTGTGGGCGACGAAGGTGCGCACGTACTCGTCGGCCGGGTTGAGCACGATGTCTTCCGGTTTGCTGTACTGGATGATCCGCCCGTCCTTCATGATCGCGATGCGGCTGCCCAGTTTCAGCGCTTCGTCCAGGTCGTGGCTGACGAACACGATGGTCTTGCTCAGCTTGCTCTGCAGGGCCAGCAGTTCGTCCTGCAGGCCTTGGCGGATCAATGGGTCGAGGGCCGAGAACGGCTCGTCCATCAGCAGGATGTCGGCGTCCATCGCCAACGCCCGGGCCAGGCCCACGCGCTGCTGCATGCCGCCGGAGAGCTCATCGGGCTTCTTGTTGCGCCACTGCGTCAGGCCCACCAGCTCGAGCTTTTCGTCCACCAGCTTGCGCCGTTCCTTCTCCGGGCGGCCCTGCATCTCCAGGCCGAAGCTGATGTTCTCGCGCACGGTCAGCCAGGGCATCAGGGCGAACTTCTGGAACACCATGGCGATGCGCTGGGTGCGCATCATCTTCAGCTCAGCCGGGGTGCAGTGGGCGATGTCGATGTGCTTGCCTTCATGCTCGACGAACAGCTTGCCGCGGCTGACGGTGTTCAGGCCGTTGATGCAACGCAGCAGGCTGGACTTGCCCGAGCCGGACAGGCCCATCAGCACGCAGATCTCGCCCTTGTTGATGTCCAGGTTGGCCTTCTCGACGCCGACCACCAGCCCGGTCTGCTGGAGGATCTGTTCGCGGGTCTTGCCCTGGTCGAGCAGCGACAGCGCCTCGCGCGGCTTGGTGGAGAAGATGACGTCGACGTCTTCGAAACGAATGATGCTCATGCCTCACCCCTTACCGGCAGTTCCGGTTGCTTGCAGATTCGGTCGAGCATGATCGCCAGCAGCACGATCGCCAGGCCCGCTTCGAAGCCCAGGGAGATATCGGCGGTGTTCAGTGCGTTGACCACGGGTTTGCCCAGGCCGTCGGCACCGACCAGGGCGGCGATCACCACCATCGACAGCGACAGCATGATGCACTGGGTGATGCCGGCGGCGATGCTCGGCATGGCGTGGGGCAGTTCGATGCGGGTCAGCAGCTGGCGGCGCGAGCAGCCGAAGGCCTTGCCGGCGTCGAGCAGCTCCTGTGGCACGTCGCAGATGCCGAGGTAGGTGAGGCGAATGGGCGCGGCGATGGCGAACACCACGGTGGAGATCAGCCCCGGCACCACGCCCAGGCCGAATAGCGTGAGCGTGGGGATCAGGTAGACGAAGGTGGGCACGGTCTGCATCAGGTCGAGCACCGGACGCATGGCGGTGTAGAACATCGGTTTGTGCGCGGCCGCGATGCCCAGCGGCACGCCGATGACCACGCAGACCACCGTGGCGAAGGTTACCTGCGCCAGGGTTTCCATGGTTTCCTGCCAGTAGCCCAGGTTGAGGATGAGCAGGAACGACAGGGCGACGAATACGGTAAGGGCCCACTTGCGCTGGATCAGGTGCGCGAGGGCGGCGAACAGGGCGATGAGCACGAACGGGTTGAACCAGGTCAGGGCGCTGGTGACGCCATGGATCATGAACTCCAGGCCCTGGGCGATAGCATCGAAGTAGCTGGCGCCGTTCTGGGTCAACCATTCGACGAATGAGGCGATGTACTGCCCCAAGGGTATTTTCTGATCGATAAGCATGATAGCGAGCTTCCACCTGCAAAGATTGAAATCAGTCCGGGGCGGGCACGGTCCCGCCCCGCGGTGTTGCCATTGCGTCTTGCGTTATTGCGTCAGCTTGGCCTTGGCCGCCTCAAGGCCGGGTTTGCCATCCACGGTGGTCACACCTGCCAACCAGGTGTCGAGCACTTGCGGGTTTTTCTTCAGCCACGCCTTGGCGGCGGCATCGGCTTTCATCTTGTCGTCCAGGACATTGCCCATGAGCTCGCTTTCCATGTCGAGGGTGAACGACAGATTCTTCAGCAGTTGCCCGACGTTGCTGCATTCCTGCGCATAGCCCTTGCGGGTGTTGGTGAGCACGGTGGCCTTGCCGAAATCGGGGCCGAAGTACTCGTCGCCGCCAGTGAGGTACTTCATGGCGAAGCGCTTGTTCATCGGGTGCGGTTCCCAGCCCAGGAACACCACCGCCTCGCCGCGTTTCTGCGAGCGGTCGACCTGCGACAGCATGCCCGCCTCGCTGGACTGCACCAGCTTGAAGCCGGCGCTCTTCAGGCCGAAGGCGTCCTTGTCGATCATGCTCTGGATGGTGCGGTTGCCGTCGTTGCCCGGTTCGATGCCGTAGATCTTGCCGCCCAGCGCGTCCTTGAACTTGACGATGTCGGCGAAGTCTTTCAGCCCCTTGTCGTACAGCGCCTGGGGCACGGCCAGGGTGTACTTGGCGTTTTCCAGGTTGGCGCGCACGGTCTCGACGGTGCCGGCGTCGCGGTACTGCTTGATGTCGTTTTCCATGGTCGGCATCCAGTTGCCGAGGAACACGTCGAGGTCCTTGCCCCCGGCCAGCGACTTGTAGGTCACCGGGACCGAGATCATGTTGGTGTGGGTCTTGTAGCCCAGGGCTTCGAGCACGACGCTGGTCATGGCGGTGGTCACGGTGATGTCGGTCCAGCCGACGTCCGAGAAACGTACCGTCTGACACTGTTCGGGCTCTGCGGCCTGGGCCAGCAGCGGGGCGGACAGCAACGCGACCAGCAACAGCGAGGGTTTACCTTTCATGGATGGACTCCTGTGATTTTATCTTCGGGTTCGCGTGGGTCGCCGGGCGTTCTCAGGGCTCCGGTCGACCAGGCCTGCAGAGGGCAGGATGCGAGGCCGTGCAATACGAGTCGCTTTCGATAATCCTCCAGCGTTCGGCAATCGCCTACTGGTGGCGTCGTATCCAGTACAGGACGGGTCGCATCCAGTACGGACGATGTCGCAACTGGATTTTTCCACCCCCACGCCTCGGTTTTTACGGCGCCCGGGCGCTGGAAAACGGCGCACGCAGGGCCGGTTCAGCGGCGGCGCTGCTGGGCAAAAGTACGTCGGTTGCAGACGGCGAGGGGGTGGGCAAAAGCCCGATGATGCGAGCATTCCAAGGCGGCTCGAACTTCAGCCTAGCAGTTGTGCAAGGCGGTGTTCGGCGCCGTGAGACAAGCCCATCAAGAGGTGAATCGGCCATGGCCATCAGCGTGTTCGACCTGTTCAAGATCGGTGTCGGGCCTTCCAGCTCCCACACCGTCGGCCCCATGCGTGCTGGCGCGCTGTTCGTCCAGGGGCTGCGTGAACGCGGCGAGCTGGAGCGGGTGCAGCGCGTCGAGGTGCGGCTCTATGGCTCGCTGTCGGCCACCGGTGTCGGCCACGGCACCGACAACGCCACGATCATGGGGTTGATGGGCGAATGGCCCGACGCGATCGACCCGAGCCAGATCACGCCGCGCATCGCCGATTTGCGCGAAACCAACGTGTTGCAGCTTGATAGCCGGCTGCCCATCGAGTTCGTCTGGGCCCGCGACATGCTGCTGCTGGACGAGAACCTGCCGTACCACCCCAACGCCATGACCCTGATCGCCGAAGGCGAGGGCGGCGAGCTGCACCGCGACACCTACTATTCGGTGGGCGGCGGCTTCGTGGTCGATGCCGCGCAAGCCGCCAGCGGTGTGCTGGATGCCGACCAGACGGTGTTGCCCTACGACTTCGACAGTGCCGCCGAACTGCTGCGCCTGTGCAAGCAAAACGACCTGCGTGTGTCGCAATTGATGATGGCGAACGAAAAGGTCTGGCGCAGCGAGGCCGAGATTCGCGCCGGCCTGCTCAAGCTCTGGCAGGCCATGCAGGACTGCGTGGACAACGGCCTCAAGCATGAAGGGATTCTGCCCGGCGGGCTCAATGTGCGCCGCCGCGCCGCCAAGCTGCACCGCAGCCTGCAAGAGCTGGGCAAGCCCAATGTGATCGGCTCGACCATGAGCGCCATGGAATGGGTCAACCTGTACGCCCTGGCCGTGAACGAAGAGAACGCCGCCGGCGGGCGCATGGTCACCGCACCCACCAACGGTGCCGCCGGGATCATTCCGGCTGTGCTGCACTACTACATGCGCTTCTCCGATGTGGTGGACGAATCCAACGTGGTGGACTTCTTCCTGGGGGCGGCGGCGGTGGGCATCCTGTGCAAGAAGAACGCATCGATCTCCGGCGCCGAAGTCGGTTGCCAGGGCGAGGTCGGTTCGGCCTGCGCCATGGCTGCGGCGGGCCTGGCCGAAGTGCTGGGTGCCACGCCGCCACAATTGGAGAACGCCGCCGAGATTGCCCTGGAGCACAACCTGGGGTTGACCTGCGACCCGGTCGGCGGCCTGGTCCAGGTGCCGTGCATCGAGCGCAACGCCATCGCTGCGGTGAAGGCAATCAATGCCGTGCAGATGGCCCTGCGCGGCGACGGCGAGCATTTCATCTCGCTCGACCAGGTGATCCGCACCATGCGCGACACCGGCGCCGACATGCATGACAAGTACAAGGAAACCTCGCGTGGAGGTCTGGCGGTCAGCGTCATCGAGTGCTGATGCGCCGTTTTTGCCCACGCCTGACCGTTGCGCCACATTCTGGCGCAACGGTTGTCATCTACCGGCCGTCGCCTGTCGTTACCAGCAGGGTCATTGTCGGTGACACTCAAATCTGTCGCATCTGGGCATCCTTCCCACAAGTGCTACCGAACTGCTCAGCCGTGACACGCAAAGGCGCTGGCGCGCCGATTTGCGTTTAGGTCTACGCTCCTTCCTGACCCTGCTGGAAGGCGCATGCCAACGTCGCTTTCAGGTTTTATTGGATGAGCGTTCAATTTCCGGCATGCCATTTGCGTCGGGATTGGCAAAGCCCCTGCATACGAAACGGGGCCACTACAAGAACAGTGCTCGCCTGAGGCACACCCTGCATTGTGTGAGGAGAAATCGCGATGACGTCGTACACCTCCGGGACCCCAACCCAGAACCGCACAGCACCCCAGTCCATCGGCTTTCTCCTGCTGGACAACTTCACCCTGATCTCGCTGGCGTCAGCCGTCGAACCGCTGCGCATGGCCAACCAGCTGTCCGGCCGCGAGCTGTACCGCTGGCACACGCTGACCGTCGACGGTGGCCAGGTGTGGGCCAGCGATGGTTTGCAGATCACCCCCGATGCCGCCATGCACAATGCTCCGCCCATGGACACCGTGATCGTCTGCGGTGGCGTGGGCATCCAGCGCACGGTCACCCGTGAGCATGTCACCTGGCTGCAGGCCCAGGCCCGCCAGTCGCGTCGCCTGGGCGCGGTGTGCACCGGCAGCTGGGCGCTGGCCTGCGCCGGGCTGCTCGACGGCTTCGATTGCAGCGTGCACTGGGAATGCCTGGCGGCGATGCAGGAGGCCTACCCGCGGGTGAACATGAGCACCCGCCTGTTCACCCTCGACCGCAACCGCTTCACCAGCTCCGGCGGGACCGCGCCGCTGGACATGATGCTGCACCTGATCAGCCGCGATCATGGCCGCGAGCTGTCGGCGGCGATCTCCGAGATGTTCGTCTACGAGCGCATCCGCAACGAGCAGGATCACCAGCGTGTACCGCTCAAGCACATGCTGGGCACCAACCAGCCGAAGCTGCAGGAAATCGTCGCGCTGATGGAAGCGAACCTGGAAGAGCCGATCGACCTGGACGAACTGGCGGTGTACGTGGCGGTGTCGCGGCGCCAGCTCGAGCGCCTGTTCCAGAAGTACCTGCACTGCTCGCCGTCGCGCTACTACCTCAAGCTGCGCCTGATCCGCGCGCGGCAGTTGCTCAAGCAGACGCCGATGTCGATCATCGAGGTGGCGTCGGTGTGCGGCTTTGTTTCCACGCCGCACTTCTCCAAGTGCTACCGCGAGTACTTCGGCATTCCGCCGCGTGACGAGCGCGTGGGCTCGAACACCACGCAGCAGGTGGCGATGATGCCGATCCCGCAGGCCATGGCCCTGTCGCCGCACAGCGGGCCGATGGCGGCGCTGAGCCAGGCGCGCAACGAGTCGACCTTTGCCAGCGTGAGGCTCTGATACCGCATTCGCCGGCAAGCCGGCTCCTACAGGCTGGTTACCCGTAGGAGCCGGCTTGCCGGCGAATGGGCCGTGAAGGTCAGGCGCGCCTATTGAACTGCGCCAAGGCAGGCAGCAACTGCTTGTCGATGGCTTGGCGCACGGCCGGGAGGATGGTCGCGCTACCCGTGTACATCTGCTCCACCATACCCTTCAAGGCACGGGCATTGGGCTCGGTCAGCCCGCGTATCACCACCTCGCACGCCTGCTCGGCGCTGGCGCCCGCCGGAATATCGAAACCCCGCGAGCGCAGTTGGCCCAGCAGGTCGTCCTGGTCGATCAAGTCCGCATGCATCATGACTGTTGTCCTTTTGCCGCTGTTGTTTGCGATCGATTCTGTGTCCGTCACATCAGCGCGGCAAGGACAGATTGCCGCGATGGCTGCTTTGGCTAAGAACAGGTCGTTTACGGCTAAATCGCAGGGGAAGGAAGGCCGCACACTGAAGTCATTCACGGCACCGGAGGTTTGGTCACCTCCACTTCATGCACAGTGGATGTTGCTCGCTCTTGGCCCCGGATGCTCACGGCTTTCCGGGGTTGTTTTTTTGAGCGCAGTGGGGGCGCTTTGCGCCCCCGGGATCTGTCAGCCAGCAGGTAACCCCAGTACACGCCCGACAAATTGCGGTGCCTGCAGATCACGCTGCTCATCCTTCAGTCCTTGCAACAAGGCAACACTATGCTCCCCGAACGGCGCCGACTTCGGCCCTGCCAGGTCCACATGCAGCAACATCTGCTCACTGGCTGCCAGCGCCTCGTCGAACCCTGCCCGATGCAGGCTGTGGTACAGATGCAGGCGCTTCCTGTCGAAACCGATGATCTGCGTCTGCACCCACACCTCGCTACCGAGCTTCACCTCGTGCAGGTAGTTGATGTGTGCCTCCAGGGTGAATAACGAGTGTCCTGTCTGCCCACGGGCGTCGGCATCCAGGCCGATGCGCTCCATCAGCGCATCGGTGGCATAACTGAAGATCAGCAGGTAGTAGGCATCGCGCAGATGCCCGTTGTAATCCACCCAGTCCTCCTGGACTGGGGTTCGGTAGGTGATCAGAGCGGGCATCGGGTTCTCCTCAATCGCCGAAGGCCATGCCGTGGCTGGCCTTGCTGCTGCGCACCGCTTCCAGTACTGCCAGCAGGGTGTCATCACGATAGCGTTCCAGGGCGGCGATGCTACGTTCGCCCAGTTGCTCCGAGGTGCCTTCCACCACATCATCGATCAGCTTGTCGGTCAGATCCGGGGCTGGCAGGTAGGTCCAGGGCAGCTTCAACGCCGGGCCGAACTGGGCCATGAAGTGGCGCATGCCGGCGTCGCCACCGGCGAGGGTGTAGGTGAGGAAGGTGCCCATGAACGACCAGCGCAGGCCTGCGCCGAAGCGGATTGCATCGTCGATCTCGCCGGTGCTGGCCACCCCGTCGTTGACCAGGTGCAGGGCTTCGCGCCACAGCGCTTCGAGCAGGCGGTCGGCGATGAAGCCGGGGACTTCCTTGCGCACGTGCAGCGGGCGCATGCCCAATGCGGTGTAGATGGTCTTCGCCGCTTCGATGGCGTCGGGGCTGGTGTTGCGGCCGCCGACGATCTCCACCAGTGGCAGCAGGTACACCGGGTTGAACGGGTGGCCGACCACGCAGCGTTCGGGGTGGGTGGCCGACTCGTAGAACTCGCTGGGCAGCAGCCCCGAGGTGCTGGAGCCGATGATTGCGTCTGGCTTGGCGGCGGCGCTGATCTTTGCGTGCAGGTCGAGCTTGAGGTCCAGGCGTTCCGGTGCGCTTTCCTGGATGAAGTCGGCGTCGCGCACGCACGCCTCGATGGTGGCGACGAAGGTCAGGCGGTCCGGCGATGCGCCGGGGGCCAGGCCCTGCTTCTGCAGGGCTGGCCAGGCGTTGGCGATACGTTTGCGCAGGGCTGCTTCGGCGCCGGGGGCCGGGTCCCAGGCGATGACGTCCAGGCCGTGGGCCAGGGCGCGGGCGACCCAGCCGCTGCCGATCACGCCGCTACCGAGGGCGGCGAAGGTCTTGATGTCGGTGATGAAAGGCATATGGCACTCCATGAAAGCTGATTTGGCGATGGCCTGTAGGCGCCGGTTTGCCGGCGAACACCGGCATGGCCGGTGCCTGGCACCGAGTTGCCTGGTTCGCCGGCAAAGCCGGCTCCTACAGGGGTTAGCGGCGCTTGAGGTTCATCTTTTCCCGGCCTTCGGCCGGGGTGAGCACGCGGGCGCCCATGCGGGTGATGATTTGCGCCGCCCGTTCGACCAACTGGCCGTTACTGGCCAGCACGCCGCGGTCCAGGTAGAGGTTGTCTTCCAGCCCCACCCGCACGTTGCCGCCGAGCAGCACCGCCTGGGCAGCCATGGGCATCTGCATGCGGCCGATGCCGAAGCCGGCCCAGGTCACGTCGGCCGGCAGGTTGTCGACCATCGCTTTCATGGTGGTGGTGTCGGCCGGCGCGCCCCAGGGGATACCCAGGCACAGCTGGAACAGCGGGTCGTCCAGCAGGCCTTCCTTGATCATCTGCTTGGCGAACCACAGGTGGCCGGTGTCGAAGATTTCCAGCTCGGCCTTCACGCCCAGCTCGGTGATGCGCTTGGCGCCAGCGCGTAGTTGGGCAGGGGTGGAGACATAGATGGCATTGCCGTCGCCAAAGTTGAGGGTGCCGCAATCGAGGGTGCAGATTTCCGGCAGCAACGCCTCGACGTGGGCCAGGCGCTCCAGCGGACCGATCAGGTCGGTGCCTGGGCCGAATTCCATCGGCGACTCGCCGGGGCCGATCTCCAGGTCGCCGCCCATGCCGGCGGTGAGGTTGACGATGATGTCCACGTCGGCTTCGCGGATGCGCTCCATGACCTCGCGGTAGAGGTTCACGTCGCGGCTGAAGCGGCCGGTCTGCGGATCGCGGACGTGGCAGTGGACCACGGTGGCGCCGGCCTTGGCAGCCTCGACAGCGGATTCGGCGATCTGTTTCGGGGTGACCGGGACCAGGTGGCTCTTGGCTACCGTGTCGCCGGCGCCGGTGAGGGCGCAGGTGATGATGACGTCGTGGTTCATGGGGGTTCCTTCTGGAATCGTTTGTGGGCTTTTCGCGGATGAATCCGCTCCTACAGGAGGCGTGCTGCCTCCTGGGCGGTGTAGGAGCGGATTCATCCGCGATGCGATCTGTCAGTTGGCGGTGAGCTTGAGGTTGTCCGCAGCCGGCTTGCCGTCAAAGGTCGTTACCCCTTCAAGCCAGCGCGCCTTGTCCTCGGGGTGGTCCTTGAGCCACTGGCGGGCGGACTCCAGGGCGTCCTTGTGGTCGAGCAGCGGCTGCATCATCCGGCTCTCGTCTTCGGCGCTGAAGCTCAGGTTGGCGAGCAGGCGACTGGCATTGGGGCAGCGTTCGGCGTAATCCGGCGCGGTCACTGTCCACACCGTGGCGCGGCCTTCGTCCGGGCCGAGGGCGTCCTGGCTGTCGCCGAGGTAGACCATGTCGATGTTCACGTTCATCGGGTGCGGCGCCCAGCCGAAGAACACCACCGCCTCCTTGCGCCGCACCGCGCGATCCACCGCGGCGAGCATGCCGGCCTCGCTCGACTCGACCAGCTGGAACTTGCCCAGGTCGAACTGGTTCTTGGCGATCATCGCCTTGATCTGGGTGTTGGCGCCCGAGCCCGGCTCGATGCCGTAGAGCTTGCCGCCGAGTTCCTTCTCAAACTTGTGGATGTCGGCGAAGGTCTTCAGGCCCTTGTCGGCGAGGTACTTGGGCACGGCGAGGGTGGCGCGGGCGTCTTCCAGGCTGGGCTTGTCGAGCACCTTGACCTGGTTGGCCTGGATGAACGGGGTGATGGTCTGGGTCATGATCGGGTTCCAGTACCCCAGGAACATGTCCAGGCGCTTGTCGCGGATGCCGGCGAAGATGATCTGCTGCGAGGCGCTGGTCTGCTTGGTCTGGTAGCCCAGGCCGTCGAGCAGCACCTGGGCCATGGCGCTGGTGGCGATCACGTCGGTCCAGTTGACCACGCCCAGGCGCACGTCCTTGCAGGCGGCGGGTTCGGCGGCGAATAGCGGGGAAACAAAGGTGGTGCTGAGTGCGAGGGACAACAGGCTGCGGCGGATAAAGCGTTGCATGGTGGCTCTCCATCGGCAGTGCGTTTTTTATGGGTGCCGGCCTCTGCGGGCCGTGTGAACAAGCTACGCTGGCGGCAGGGTGGAAAATCGCACCCTGGCGACCAAGACTTGCACGGAGGCGACCACTTTTACCGTGGAGCGAGCAATGCCTGAAACCATCGATTTCCTGCTGCTGCCGGGTTTCTCGGCCATGGGTTTCATCAGCGCCATCGAGCCGCTGCGGGTGGCCAATCGCTTCCGTGGGCCGTTGTATCGCTGGCGCGTGCTCAGCCTGGACGGCGGCGCGGTGCAGGCGAGCAATGGCATGTCGGTGAACGCTGATGGCGTGCTGGGCGAGGGCGAGCATGCCCGGCTGTTGCTGGTGGTCGCCGGCTTCGAACCGCTGGCCTGCCATGGGCCGTTGCTACAGCAGCATTTGCGTCGCTTCGATCACGAAGGCGTGGTGCTCGGCGGTATCGACACCGGCGCCATGGTGCTCGCCGAAGCCGGCCTGCTCGACGGCCACCGCGCCACCTTGCACTGGGAGGCGCTGGAGGCGTTCAAGGAGCGCTACCCACGCTTGCAGGCCACCCAGGAACTGTTCGAGATCGACCGTCGGCGCATCACTTGCGCGGGCGGTACCGCGTCCATTGACCTGATGCTCGACCTCATCGCCCAGGCCCACGGTAGCGAGCTGGCGGTACAGGTGTCGGAGCAGTTCGTGCTCGGGCGCATCCGCCCGCGCCAGGACCACCAGCGCATGCAGATCGCCACGCGCTACGGGCTGCGCAACAAGAAGCTGGTCAAGGTGATCGGGGAGATGGAGCGCAACACCGAGCTGCCGCTGAACACCCAGGTGCTGGCCGATGCGGTGCAGGTCACCCGGCGCCAGCTGGAGCGGTTGTTCCGTCTGCACCTGGACGACACGCCCAGTGGCTTCTACCTGCGGCTGCGGCTGGACAAGGCCCGGCAGCTGTTGCGCCAGACCGACATGAGCGTGTTGGAGGTTGCGGTGGCGTGCGGGTTCGAGTCGGCGTCGTATTTCACCCGTTGTTACCGGGCGCGGTTCGAGCGGTGTCCGCGGGAGGACAGGCGGTTGGCGGTGTCATGAGACAGCTTCGACTGTAGGAGCGGCTTCAGCCGCGATGCGGGCACCCCGGTGCCTGGCACCCGCTTTGCGGGTGATCGCGGCTGAAGCCGCTCCTACAGTTGCCGATGGCAGTTTCTACTGCTGGCCGATCGACTGCAGGTATTCCGAACGCTCGTCGCTGCGCTGCGCCACACAGGTGTTCCACGCCGCCTCGAAGGCCTTGCTACCGGGCTTCTCGGCATAGGTCTCGACCTTGCAGTCGGCGTCGCGCAACTGGGCCCAGAGTTTCTCCGCCGCTTCCATCTTCGCACTCAGGGCGGCGGCCTTGTCGCTCTCGTCCGCGTACTGGTCGCGGATGCGCTGGATCAGGTCGTCGTAGGCCGCCTTCAGCTCCCGCTCGGCGGTCTGCTTGTTGTAGGCCGCGCACGCATAGCCTTGCTGGTCGCTTTCGACGTTGTCGCAGGGCGTGCTTTCTTCCTCGGCGGCCTGCGCGCCGCAAGCGACGGCCAGCAGCACCAGCCATGCCATTGATTTCATCCGTTTTCTCCCGATCAGGCTGACGAATCGCAGGATTCTCGCTCAGCCGGTGTTGGCGGCGATAGCTCCCTGACAAAAAGTTCATCAAAGCCTTACAAACTCCGGTTGTCGAGACTGGCTCTCATCACCGAGCACCGTGCCAGAGCGCGCCGGGGCGGCCGTTGACGCTTTCGGCAAACCCCCTGTCGTTTTTGCATCGGGGCGCATCCAGCCGCAGGCATATGCTGGCCCCAAAGCGCCGGCACAGGATTCGGCGCGGTCACACTCGATAAAAGGGGACAGCCTGATGAGCCCAGCCGAACTTCACGCCGACAGCATCGTCATCGACGGCCTGATCATTGCCAAATGGAACCGCGAGCTGTTCGAGGACATGCGCAAGGGCGGGCTGACCGCGGCCAACTGCACGGTGTCGGTGTGGGAGGGCTTCAAGGCCACCGTCGACAACATCGCGTCCAGCCAGAAACTGATCCGCGAGAACAGCGACCTGGTGATGCCGGTGCGCACCACCGCCGACATCCGCAAGGCCAAGGAGCTGGGCAAGACCGGCATCCTCTTCGGCTTCCAGAACGCCCATGCGTTCGAGGACCAGATCGCCTATGTCGACGTGTTCAAGCAGCTCGGCGTGGGCATCGTGCAGATGTGCTACAACACCCAGAACCTGGTGGGCACCGGTTGCTACGAGCGTGATGGCGGTCTGTCGGGCTTTGGCCGCGAGATCGTCGCTGAGATGAACCGCGTCGGCATCATGTGCGACCTCTCGCACGTCGGCTCCAAGACCTCCGAAGAGGTCATCCTCGAGTCGAAGAAGCCGGTCTGCTATTCCCACTGCCTGCCCTCGGGCCTTAAAGAACACCCGCGCAACAAGTCCGATGCAGAGCTGAAGTTCATCGCCGACCACGGCGGTTTCGTCGGTGTGACCATGTTCGCGCCGTTCCTGGCCAAGGGCATCGACTCGACCATCGACGACTACGCCGAGGCCATCGAGTACACCATGAACATCGTTGGCGAGGACGCCATCGGCATCGGCACCGACTTCACCCAGGGCCATGGCCAGGACTTCTTCGAGTACCTCACCCACGACAAGGGCTACGCCCGGCGCCTGACCAACTTCGGCAAGATCATCAACCCGCTGGGCATCCGTACCGTCGGCGAGTTCCCCAACCTGACCGAAACCCTGCTCAAACGCGGCCACTCCGAACGGGTGGTGCGCAAGATCATGGGCGAAAACTGGGTCAATGTCCTGAAGGACGTCTGGGGCGAATAAAGCCGCTCTCCAAGCCTGAAAGCCCCTGCCAGCAACGCCGGGGCATCCAAACAAAAATTTTATGGAGTTGAGTTTCCATGGCCAAGATCGCCCCGCAATTGCCAATCGAAGTCGACAGCGAGACCGGTGTCTGGACCAGCGACGCCCTGCCGATGCTCTACGTGCCCCGGCATTTCTTCGTCAACAACCACATGGGCATCGAGGAAGTGCTGGGCGCCGAGCAGTACGCCGAAATCCTCTACAAGGCCGGCTACAAGTCCGCCTGGCACTGGTGCGAGAAAGAAGCCGAGTGCCATGGCCTGGAAGGCGTGGCGGTGTTCGAGCACTACATGAAGCGCCTGTCCCAGCGTGGCTGGGGCCTGTTCCAGATCCAGGACATCGACCTGGATAAAGGCACCTGCAGCGTCAAGCTCAAGCACTCCGCATTCGTGTACGTCTATGGCAAGTGCGGCCGCAAGGTCGACTACATGTTCACCGGCTGGTTCGCCGGGGCCATGGACCAGATTCTCGCTGCCCGCGGCAGCTCGATCCGCACCGTGGCCGAACAGGTCTACGGCGGGTCGGAAGAAGGCCACGAAGACGGCCTGTTCGTTACGAAGCCGTTGTAAGCCGGAGACAGCGTCATGGCATTCGAAGCAATGTTCCAGCCGATCCAGATCGGCAAACTGACCATCCGCAACCGCGTACTCAGCACCGCGCACGCCGAGGTCTACGCCACCGACGGCGGCATGACCACCGACCGCTACGTGAAGTACTACGAAGAGAAGGCCAAGGGCGGCATCGGCCTGGCGATTTGCGGCGGCTCGTCGGTGGTGGCCATCGACAGCCCGCAGGAGTGGTGGTCGTCGGTCAACCTGTCCACCGACCGCATCATCCCGCACTTCCAGAACCTCGCCGACGCCATGCACAAGCATGGCGCCAAGATCATGATCCAGATTACCCACATGGGCCGTCGCTCACGTTGGGACGGCTTCAACTGGCCGACGCTGATGTCGCCGTCGGGTATCCGCGAACCGGTGCACCGCGCCACCTGCAAGACCATCGAACCAGAAGAGATCTGGCGGGTGATCGGCAACTATGCGCAAGCGGCGCGCCGGGCGAAGGAGGGCGGCCTGGACGGCGTCGAACTGTCGGCCGTGCACCAGCACATGATCGACCAGTTCTGGAGCCCACGGGTCAACAAGCGCACCGACGAATGGGGCGGCACCTTCGAGGGCCGCATGAAGTTCGGCCTGGAAGTGCTCAAGGCCGTGCGCAAGGAAGTCGGTGACGACTTCTGCGTGGGCATGCGCATCTGCGGCGACGAGTTCCACCCCGATGGCTTGAGCCACGAGGACATGAAACAGATCGCCGCCTACTACGACGCCACCGGCATGCTCGATTTCATCGGTGTGGTCGGCTCGGGCTGCGACACCCACAACACCCTGGCCAACGTCATCCCCAACATGAGCTACCCGCCGGAGCCTTTCCTGCACCTGGCGGCCGGCATCAAGGAAGTGGTCAAGGTCCCGGTGCTGCACGCGCAGAACATCAAGGACCCGAACCAGGCCACGCGCATCCTTGAAGGCGGCTATGTCGACATGGTCGGCATGACCCGCGCGCACATCGCCGACCCGCACCTGATCGCCAAGATCAAGATGGGCCAGGTCGACCAGATCAAGCAGTGCGTTGGCGCCAACTACTGCATCGACCGCCAGTACCAGGGCCTGGACGTGCTGTGCATCCAGAACGCCGCGACCTCCCGTGAATACATGGGTGTGCCGCATATCATCGAGAAATCCACCGGGCCGAAGCGCAAGGTGGTGGTGGTCGGCGCCGGCCCTGCCGGCATGGAGGCGGCCCGCGTCGCCGCCGAGCGTGGCCACGACGTCACCGTGTTCGAGAAGAAAGAGCAGATTGGCGGGCAGATCACCATCGCCGCCAAAGCCCCGCAACGCGACCAGATCGCCGGCATCACCCGCTGGTACCAGCTGGAGTTCGCCCGCCTGAAGGTCGACCTGCGCCTGGGCACCGCCGCCGACGTGGCGACCATCCAGGACCTGCGCCCGGACATCATCGTGCTGGCGGTGGGCGGCCATCCGTTCGTCGAGCAGAACGAGCATTGGGGCGCCGCCGAAGGGTTGGTGGTGAGCAGCTGGGACGTGCTCGACGGCAAGGTCGCGCCGGGCAAGAACGTGCTGGTGTACGACACGATCTGCGAGTTCACCGGCATGTCCACCGCCGACTTCCTGGCCGACAAGGGCGCCCAGGTGGAGATCGTCACCGACGACATCAAGCCGGGCGTGGCCATGGGCGGCACCACCTTCCCGACCTACTACCGCAGCCTGTACCCGAAGGAAGTGATCATGACCGGCGACATGATGCTGGAAAAGGTCTACCGCGAGGGCGACAAGCTGGTGGCGGTGCTCGAGAACGAGTACACCGGCGGCAAGGAAGAGCGGGTGGTCGACCAGGTGGTGATCGAGAACGGTGTACGGCCGGACGAACAGCTGTACTACGCGCTGAAGGACGGCTCGCGCAACAAGGGCCAGATCGATGTCGAGGCGCTGTTCGCCATCAAGCCGCAGCCGATTCTCAGCCAGCCGGGCGAGGGTTACCTGCTGTACCGCATCGGCGACTGCGTGGCCCAGCGCAACGTGCACGCGGCGATCTACGACGCCTTGCGGCTGTGCAAGGACTTCTGATCGCACCGCCTCTAGAGGCGGGATTGGCCCCCCTGTAGGAGCGGATTCATCCGCGATGAGGCCGGCACAGGCTGATGGGTTGTCGCTGCCGACGCTATCGCGGATGAATCCGCTCCTACAGGGGTCCGCGCCGCTCGTGGGAGCGGCGCAAGAATCCAGCTGTTGTGGGAGCCTCCCATGTTGAACACCCTTCTACCCATCCTGCTGTTCGCTGCCCTTGGCCTGGCGGTGCTCGGCGCCCTGCGCCGGGTGCGCATGTGGCGGCGCGGGCGGCCGAGCAAGGTCGACCTGATCGGCGGCCTGCTGGCCATGCCGCGGCGCTACCTGGTGGACCTGCACCATGTGGTCGAGCGCGACAAGTACATGTCCAAGACTCACGTGGCCACGGCCGGTGGCTTTGTGCTCTCTGCTTTGCTGGCGATCCTGGTGCATGGCTTCGGCTTGCACAGCAAGATCCTTGGCTACGCCTTGCTGGTGGCCACGGTGATCATGTTCACCGGTGCGATCTTTGTCTTCAAACGCCGCCTTAACCCGCCGTCGCGGCTGTCAAAGGGCCCGTGGATGCGCCTGCCCAAGAGCCTGCTGATGTTCGCGGCGAGCTTCTTCATCGCCACGCTGCCGGTGGCCGGTATCCTGCCGGAAGGTACGGGGGGCTGGGTACTCGTCGTTGTGCTGGGCATTGGCGTGCTCTGGGGCGTGTCCGAGCTGTTCTTCGGCATGACCTGGGGCGGCCCGATGAAGCACGCCTTCGCCGGCGCCCTGCACCTGGCCTGGCACCGCCGCGCCGAGCGCTTCGGCGGTGGCCGTTCCACCGGCCTCAAGCCACTGGACCTGGAAGACCCGAACGCACCACTGGGCGTGGAAAAACCGGTCGACTTCACCTGGAACCAGCTGCTCGGCTTCGACGCCTGCGTGCAGTGCGGCAAGTGTGAGGCCATGTGCCCCGCGTTCGCCGCCGGCCAGCCGTTGAACCCGAAGAAGCTCATCCAGGACATGGTCATCGGCCTGGCCGGTGGCACCGATGCACAGTTCGCTGGCAGCCCTTACCCGGGCAAGCCGGTCGGTGAGCATGGCGGCCACCCGCACCAGCCGATCGTCAACGGCTTGGTCGACGCCGAGACGTTGTGGTCGTGCACCACCTGCCGAGCCTGCGTGGAGGAGTGCCCGATGATGATCGAGCACGTCGATGCCATCGTCGACATGCGCCGTCACCTGACCCTGGAGAAGGGCGCCACCCCGAACAAGGGCGCCGAGGTGCTGGACAACCTGATCGCCACCGACAACCCCGGCGGCTTTGCCCCGGGCGGGCGGATGAACTGGGCGGCTGACCTCAACCTGAAACTGTTGTCCGACGTGAAGCGCACCGACGTGCTGTTCTGGGTCGGTGACGGTGCCTTCGATATGCGTAACCAGCGCACCTTGCGCGCGTTCGTCAAAGTGCTCAAGGCCTCGGGCGTGGACTTCGCCGTGCTCGGCCTGGAAGAGCGCGACAGTGGCGACGTGGCCCGGCGCCTGGGCGACGAGGCTACCTTCCAGCAACTGGCCAAACGCAATATCCAGACCCTGGCCAAGTACCCGTTCCAGCGCATCGTCACCTGCGACCCGCACAGCTTCCATGTGCTGAAGAACGAGTACGGCGCATTGGGCGGCGAGTACCAGGTGCAGCACCACAGCACCTATATCGCCGAACTGATTGCCGCGAACAAGCTCAACCTCGGCCAGCACAAGGGTGGCAGCGTCACCTACCACGACCCGTGCTACCTGGGCCGCTACAACGGCGAGTACGAAGCCCCGCGCGACGTGCTCAGGGCACTGGGCATCGAAGTGCGCGAGATGCAGCGTTCGGGCTTCCGTTCCCGTTGCTGCGGCGGTGGTGGCGGTGCGCCGATCACCGATATCCCCGGCAAGCAGCGCATTCCCGACATGCGCATGGACGATATCCGCGAGACCCAGGCAGAGCTGGTGGCGGTGGGTTGTCCACAGTGCACGGCGATGCTCGAGGGCGTGGTCGAACCGCGTCCGCAGATCAAGGACATTGCCGAGCTGGTGGCCGACGTGTTGATCGAAGAAGACGCGCCTGCAACCGCCAAGTCGCAAGCCGTCAAACGTGAACCTGCGGAGGTGCATTGATGAGCGACATCGTCCGCCGCGACCCACGCGCCGAGTGGATCGCCCGTAACCGTCTGCACCCGCTGCATGCGGCGATGCAGACGCAACAGACGAGCTGGATGGGCCCCAATGGCGTCATCCGCAAGAACCCGCACGCGATCGCCGCCGGTTTCATCGGCCCCAACGGCCTCAAGCGCATCGACCGCAGCGGCGCCCAGCAGGGCACTGGCGTGGGTGGGCGGCGCACGGCTGCCGTCGAGGTGCAGTTGCCGCTGCACCAGGTGGCGGAGCCAGCCTTCTACATCGCCGTGGTGCCGGACATGGTCGGTGGCCGCCTGGGCAGCCACGACCGCGACCTGCTCGGCCTGGCCCACAGCCTGGCTGGTAGCGACGGCGCGGTGCTGGCCATCGTCTTTGGCGAACACAAGGAAAACAACTTTTCCACAGCCGGTGTCGACCGTTTGCTGGTTGTCGAAGGCGAGGCGTTCGAAGGTTATGCACCGGAGCAACTGGTGCAGGGCCTGCGGGCTGTGGATAACCAATTGTCCCCACGCCACTGGTTGCTGCCCGACAGCCGTACCGGTGGTGGTGAACTGGGCCGACGTTTCGCCGCAGCCCTGGGCGAACGTCCAGCGACGCGGGTGTGGCAGGTCAAGGATGGCCAGTGCATCGGCCGTGCCGGTGCCGGGCAGCAAGATATCCAGCGCGAGCTGCCACGGTTGATCCTGGCCGCCGCCGAATGTGCCGAGCCGGTCAGCGAAACTCGCCATGAAGCGCTGCCCGTGGAGTTGTCCACAGGCGTGGCGCGCAGCCTGTCGCGTATCGAGGACCTTGGCCCGGTGGCCGTGGACCCGGCCGCCATCGCCATGGCCGAGGCCGAGTTCATCGTCTCCGGTGGTAACGGCGTCAAGGACTGGGATCTGTACCACAAGGCCACGGCAGCCCTGGGCGCTACCGAAGGCGCCTCGCGGGTGGCGGTGGACGATGGCTTCATGCCGCGCAATCGCCAGGTCGGCGCCACCGGCACCTGGGTCACTGCGCGGGTCTACGTGGCTGTGGGTATCTCTGGCGCCATCCAGCACCTGCAGGGCATTGGCGCCTGCGACAAGGTGGTGGCGATCAACATGGACCCGGGCTGCGACATGATCAAACGGGCCGACCTGTCGGTGATCGGCGACAGCTCAGCCATTCTTCAAGCCTTGGTCGACGCTGTGGATAACTACCGCAGCGGCGGCCAGCGCGACGCGGCATAGGGGCAGCGAGCATGAGTACGAAAGTCATCAGCCTGGTCTCGATCGGCGCCCACCCCAGTTCCGGTCGCGCGCGCCGCGCCGAGCAGGACGCTCGGGCCGTGGAGCTGGGTTTGCAGCTGGCTGGGGATAACTTGCAGGTGGTGCATGCCGGCGACCCGCGTGAAGAGGCTCTGCGCGCCTACCTGGGCATGGGGCTTGAGCATCTGGATGTCCTGGAACAGCCTGCCGGTGCCGATGTACTGGGTGTGCTCGGTGATTACCTGCGTGATGCCGGTGCCCAGCTGGTGCTGGCAGGCAGCCAGGCCGAGACTGGCGAAGGTTCGGGCATGCTGCCGTTCCTGCTGGCCGAAAGGCTGGGTTGGCCATTGGTGGTCGGGCTGGCCGAGGTGGAGTCCATCGAGAACGGTACCGCCCAGGTGCTGCAGGCCCTGCCACGGGGTCAGCGGCGTCGCTTGAAAGTGCGCCTGCCGTTGCTGGCGACTGTGGATAACGCCGCGCCCAAGCCACGCCAGAGTGCTTTTGGCCCGGCGCGTCGAGGTGTGTTGGCGGCGCGCAACGTGGCGGTGGTGGAGGATCCGGTGCTGGGTGATGAGGCCCTGCAACCCGCTCGCCCACGGCCGAAACGGCTCAAGGTGATCAAGGCCAAGAGCGGCGCCGACCGTATGAAGGCTGCCACGGCCAAGGCCAGTGGCGGGGGCGGCAAGGTGCTCAAGGATGTTTCTCCACAGGAAGGGGCTGAGGCCATCCTCAAGCTGTTGGTGGAGGAGGGGGTGCTGCGCTGACCTGTTGTACCCAGAATCTGTTGGGGGTTCTGTGGATAAAGTGTTTGCGTATTGCTGCAGGCCTCTGTCTATAGGGCTTACAGAGAGTTGAGCGATTTTTGATCAGTGAAAGCCACGGCCCGTCCGTGGCTTTTTCATTTCCGCGGTGGGGTGGAGGGTGAATATTGCCCACAATGGCTGTTGGCGGGTCTGTGGATAATATGTTTGGTATGTGCTGCAGGCTTTGATTTCATTGGCTTTGGCGGTTTTGATCAAAAAGTGATCGACGGGGCCTGGTTCTGCCTGGAAATCAGTATTTTCAGAGGGTTGCAGTGTTATCCACAGCAGGTTTTCGCACAGGCGGCGACTTGCTCACAAAGTCTGTTGGCGAACGTGTGGACAAGTTGTTTGGATAACCCTGGAGCCATTGAATTCATTGGCTTACACGTAAATGATTAAAAATTGACCAGTTCCATGTCTGTATTTTTTTGCAGAGTTTCCACAATTGCTGTTGGCCGTGCTGTGGATAAAGTGTTGGTGGGTATCTGCACACCTTGAAGGGCGTGGGCTGCGGTGGTTTGGGTGTTTTTTGATCAGAGCCAGGCGGCATCCCAGTGTGGGTAGTGGCGCAAGCTGCGCACGAGCCCGGACCGCAGGGGGTTGCTGACGATGTAGCGAGCTGCTGTGCGGATGTCTTCGTCCTGGCGCAGGGCGTGATCGTGGAAGTTCTTTTGCCAGAGGCGGCCTTGGCGGGAGGCTGCTGCATTGATCAGGCGGGTACTCCTGGATTTGACCTTGCGCACGAGGTTGGAGAGGTCGACTTCTTGTGGTTCCGCCAACCAGTGAAAATGGTCGGGCATAACCACCCACCAGAGGCTGCGTGCCCATTGCTGGTCATGGGCGTGGCGCAGTTCAGCGACCAGCAGGCGTGCGAGTTGGAAGTCGGAGAACAGCGGTTCTCGATCGAGTACGACGCTGGTGATGATGTATGGGCGGCCTGGTTCGGAGTAGCGGCCGGTTCTCAAGCGGTGGGAATGGGCGATTTTCATCCGTGATCTCCTCTGTGGTGGGGAGAGTCTAGGAATTGAATTTCTTGAGGGTGGATTGATATTGAAGCTGGATGTAACGCCAGCAGCGCAATTTGCGGGTGCGGCGGAGAAGACTGTAGGAGCCAGCTTGCTGGCGAACAGGGTCGCCAGGTTCGCCAGCAAGCTGGCTCCTACGGGATGGGGGGTGTTTGCAGGTTACTGCGCCTTGATCTCCTTGAGGTAGGACGCAGGCTCGGCGCCAAGGTTGTTCAGCAAACGCTGGCTGTACCAGTCGATGAAGTTCACCACGCCGAACTCATAGGTCTTCGAATAAGGCCCAGGTTGATAGGCGGTGGAGTTGATCCCCCGCTGGTTCTCCTCGGCCAACCGGCGGTCCTGGTCGTTGGTCGCGTCCCAGACCTTGCGCATGTCCTCGGGGTTGTAGTCGACCCCCTCCACCGCATCCTTGTGCACCAGCCACTTGGTGGTGACCATGGTCTCCTGGGCGCTGATCGGCCACACGGTGAACACGATCATGTGGTCGCCCATGCAGTGGTTCCACGAATGCGGCAGGTGCAGGATGCGCATCGAGCCGAGGTCCGGGTTCTTGATGCGGCCCATCAGCTTCTGGCAGGCCTGCTTGCCGTCCATGGTCATCGACACGGTGCCCTTGAGCAGCGGCATGCGCACGATGCGGTTACGCAGGCCATGGCTCTTGTGCAGGTACGGGATCTTCTCGGCTTCCCAGGCGGCGGCCGAGGCGGCCACGTGGTCCTTGAATTCCTGGCTGGCACGCGGGTCGTTGGTGTCGTCCCACTCCAGCAGCGTCTTCAGCAACTCGGGGTGCGAGCCGTTGCAGTGGTAGCACTCGCGGTTGTTCTCCAGCACCAGCTTCCAGTTGGCCTTTTCCATCAAGGTGGTCTGCACCGCCACCTTGGTGTTCTCCATGTCGTACGGTTCCATGTAGTGGTCGAGCGTTGCCAGGAACTCGTCGATGGCCGGCGGGTTCTCGGCCAGGCTGATGAAGATGTAGCCACCGGCCACCTTCACGTTCACAGGCTTGAGGCCGTACTGGTTCATGTCGAAGTCGGCGCCCATCTCGGTGCCGGCGAACAGCAGGCGGCCGTCGAGCTCGTAGGTCCACTGGTGGTACGGGCACACCAGCTTGGCCACCTTGCCCTTTTCACTGACGCACAGGCGCGAGCCGCGGTGGCGGCAGACGTTGTGGAAGGCATGCACCTTACCTTCCGCGCCACGCACCACGATGATCGGGTTCTTGCCGATCTGCAGGGTGATGTAGTTGCCCTTGGCCGGGATCTCGCACACCAGGCCGGCGATCAGCCACTCCTTGTGGAAGATCTCCTGCATGTCGATCTGGAACAGGCGTTCGTCGCTGTAGAACGGTTGCGGCAGCGAGTAGGTGCGCTCGCGGGTCTGCAGCATCTCGGCGGTGGCCTTGCGTGCAGGTTCCAGTGGATCGCCCAGGCTCAGGGTTGCGGTGACGTCCATCGTGTGGTCCTCAGGGCCGTGGTCGGCCGGCGAAAGGTGGCTAATCGTTTCGTTGTTTTTATGCCGCAAGGCTGCTGTGGATAAACAACCTGTTCTTTTGCCGGAGTGTGCGTTCGAGCCGGGAAACGGCCATGTCCACGGGCGACATGGCCGAATCGAATTCCGACGCGCCAACCCTTGTAGCGCGGGGCTGGTCGCGATAAGCACGCCGATGTCGCGGATGGGAATGTACACAGCCCCCGGCTTGCGCATTATCGGAGCCATAAGAATGGCCGACAGTCGGCTGCTGGAGATGAACATGTCCGATACCTTCCTCAATCCGGTCACCACCCAGACCTGGGCCAATGGCCGCCACATCGTGCGCTGCGTCAAGGTCATCCAGGAGACCTGGGACGTGCGCACCTTCTGCTTCATGGCCGACCAGCCGATCATGTTCTTCTTCAAGCCCGGGCAGTTCGTGACGCTGGAGCTGGAGATCGAAGGCAAGCCGGTGATGCGTTCGTACACCATCTCCAGCTCGCCCTCGGTACCCTACAGCTTCTCCATCACCGTCAAGCGCGTGCCGGGCGGGCTGGTGTCGAACTTCCTCCACGACACCATGCACGAAGGCGCCGAACTGCCGGTGCACGGGCCGGTGGGGCTGTTCAACGCCATCGACTTCCCGGCGCCCAAGGTCCTGTACCTCTCTGGCGGCGTGGGTATCACGCCGGTCATGTCCATGGCGCGCTGGTTCTACGACACCAACGCCAACGTCGACATGGTGTTCGTGCACAGCGCCCGTTCACCGAAGGACATCATCTACCACCGCGAGCTGGAACAGATGGCTTCGCGCATCCCCAACTTCAGCCTGCACATCATTTGCGAGAAACACGGGCTGGGCGAGCCGTGGGCGGGTTACCGCGGCTACCTGAACCAGCGGTTGATGGAGCTGATCGCCCCAGACTACCTGGAGCGCACCATCTTCTGCTGCGGCCCGACGCCCTACATGAGCGCGGTCAAGCGCATGCTCGAAGCCGTCGGTTTCGACATGAAGAACTACCACGAGGAATCGTTCGGCGCGACGCCGCCAGAGGCCAAGGCCGATGCGGTGGAGCACGCCGAGCAGGCCGCTGATGCACCGGAATTGGATGTGGCCGATCTCAACCTGGTGGAGTTCGTCGGCAGCGACAAGAGCATCCGCGTGGCCCCGGGCGAGACCGTGCATGCGGCGGCGGCCAAGGTCGGGCTGATGATTCCCAAGGCTTGCGGGATGGGCATCTGCGGCACCTGCAAGGTGCTCAAGCTGGGTGGTGAGGTGGAGATGGAGCACAACGGCGGGATCACCGAGGAGGATGAAGCTGAGGGCTACATCTTGTCGTGCTGCAGCGTGCCGAAAGGGGATGTGCGGATCGAGTATTGAGCCATTCGCCGGCAAGCCGGCTCCTACGGGTGTAGGAGCCGGCTTGCCGGCGAATGCTTTCAGGTGCGGAAGCGGGCCACCAGGCTGCTCAGGTCCACCGCCAGGCGCGACAGCTCGGCGCTCGCCGCGCTGGTCTGGTTCGCCCCGGTGGCGCTCTGCACCGACAGGTCGTTGATGTTCACCAGGTTGCGGTCCACCTCGCGGGCCACCTGAGCCTGCTCTTCGGCGGCGCTGGCGATCACCAGGTTGCGCTCGTTGATCTGCGCCACCGCGCCGGCGATGGTGTCCAGCGCCAGGCCCGCGCCACGGGCGATGTTCAGGGTCGACTCGGCGCGCTCGGTGCTGGTGCGCATCGAGTCCACGGCCTGCTCGGTGCCACCCTGGATGCTGCCGATCATCCGCTCGATCTCGCTGGTGGACTGCTGGGTGCGATGCGCCAGGGCGCGTACTTCGTCGGCGACCACGGCGAAGCCACGGCCAGCCTCACCGGCACGGGCGGCCTCGATGGCGGCGTTGAGCGCCAGCAGGTTGGTCTGGTCGGCCAGGCCACGGATCACGTCGAGGACCTTGCCGATATCGCGCGATTGCTCGGCCAGGTGGGTGATCAGCTTGGCGGTGGCCTGCACGTCGCCGCTCATGCGCTCGATGGCACCCACGGTCTCCATCACCAGGTCACGACCATCGCCGGCCGAACGGCTGGCTTCGCTGGAGGCTTCCGAGGTGCTCACCGCGTTGCGCGCCACTTCCTCGACCGCGCTGGTCATTTCGGTGACGGCGGTGGCGGCCTGCTCGATCTCGTTGTTCTGCTGCTGCAGACCACGGGCGCTCTCGTCGGTGACGCTGTTGAGCTCTTCGGCGGCCGAGGCCAGCTGGGTGGCGGAGCCGGCGATCAGCTGCAGGGTGTCGCGCAGCTTGTCCTGCATCTTGGCCATGGCCTTGAGCAGGCGCGCGGCCTCGTCGGTGCCTTCGGCGTCGATGTGGTGGGTGAGGTCGCCCTCGGCGATCTGCTCGGCGGACTTCAGCGCTTCGTCGATGGGCTTGACGATGCTGCGGGTGAGCAGGAAGGCGAACAGCAGGGTCAGCACCGTGGCGGCCACCAGCAGGCTGATCACCAGGCCGAAGGCGCCGCTGTACTGGGCGGCGGCCTGGTCGTTGGTGGCGCTGGTCTGGTCGGTGTTGATGCGCACCAGGGTGTCCATGATCTTGTTGATCTGCTCGGAGTTGTCCAGCAGGTCGCGGTTGAGCAGGTCGCGCAGGGCGTCCAGGTCGCCGGCCTGGCTCAGCGTGCGCATGCGTGCCTCGAGCTGGCGGTACTGGTTGAGCAGCAGGCCGTACTGGTCGAAGGCGGCCTTCTCGTCGGCGGCGGTCACCAGCGGCTCGTAGGCGCGGCGGGCCTTGTCGATCTGCGCGTTGCGCTCGTCCAGCAGGCGCAGGGTGTCCTGCTGGGTGGCCGGTTCGCGATTGAGCAGCAGGCGATAGGACAGGGTGCGCAGGCGCAGGTTGAGCGCGGTCAGCTCGTCGAGGGTCTTGATGCTGGGTACGCTGACTTCCTCGATGGTCACGCCGGCCTGGCGGATGTTGCCCATCTGGATCAGCGAGAAGACGCCGAGGCCCAGCATCAGCAGGCCGATCACGGCGAACCCGAGCAGCGCGCGCGGCGCGATATTCATATTGCGTAAGGACATGGAGGCAGTTCCCAAGGCAGAAGAGGTGCCGCGATCCATGCGACGGAAGAAGACCTGCCTGCCTATCGGTCGTGACTGGCCAGTCTTGAGTCCGAAATGCAGAAATTGTGAGGCAGCTAACTATTTTCCTGACCAGCGGTTGATCCAGGTTGGAACAAGGGGGCGGATCCCGGGTCAACCTGAACCTGGCAAAAACCTTTTGAATCCGATATTTAATGGCGGGGGCGCAGGTTTTTCCTTATCGTGTGCGCCCTTTGCAACAACCCGAGATAGACGCATGTTGGAAACTTCCCTGAATCAACTCGAGCAACTGGTCAGCGACCTGATGCACAAGAACGCGCAACTGGCCGAGCAGAACGCCAGCCTCAGCCAGGAACTGGCCCAGGCCAAGGAAGAGAACGACAGCCTGCAGTTGTCGCTGATGGAACAGGAAGAGAAGCACGGCGCCACCGCCGCACGCATCCAGGCCCTGGTCGAGCGCGCCAGCGCGGGTGTCGTGAACGCATGAGACGGCCAGAACAGCCGATCAATGTCGTGTCGATCCTCGGCAACGACTATTCGCTGAAGGCCCCCGAGGGCCAGGAAGACACCCTGAACCAGGCCGTGCGCATGCTCAATGTCGCCCTGGCCGAAACCAAGCGCCAGTTCCCGACCCTGATTGGTGACAAGCTGCTGGTGCTGGCCGCCCTGAACCTGTGCTCCAAGCAGATCGAGTTGCAGCGCGAGCACGACCGCACCCTCGAGCGCACCCAGGCGCAGATCGACGCCACCGTCGACGCCATCAGCCGGACCATCGGCGACCAATAACAACAGATTGCGCAACCCCCTGTAGGAGCCGGCTTGCCGGCGAACCATGCGGTGAAGTCACCGACGCGTTCGCCGGCAAGCCGGCTCCTACAGGGGGTATTTGTATTGTTCAATATCTGTGGATTGATCGGATACTTGAGTGTATACACTTTCCCAAAAACAATAATTGGCGGGGAAGATTGGCATGCGCATCTGGCGGCGGAGTATCCAGTGGCAACTGATCGCGAGCATGGGCGGCGCCCTGCTGGCGAGCATCCTGGTGGTGGTGGCGATCTACACGGTGGCGGTCAACCGCCTCACCGAGCGCTACCTGGTCGACACGGCGCTGCCGGCCAGTGTCGAGGCGATTCGCAACGATATCGAGCGTATGCTCGGCCAGCCGCTGGTGGCGGCGGCGGACATCGCCGGCAACACCCTGCTGCGTGACTGGCTGGCGGCCGGGGAAAACCCCGCCGAGCTGCCACGCTTCATCGAATACCTCGAGGCCGCCAAGCAGCGCAACAAGGCTTTCACCACCCTGTTCGCCTCCACCAGCACCGGCCACTACTACAACGAGAAGGGCCTGGACCGCACCCTCAGCCGCGCCAACCCCAAGGACAAGTGGTTCTACGGCTACATCGACAGTGGCGCCGAGCGCCTGATCAACATCGACATCGACGGTTCCACGGGTGAACTGGCGCTGTTCATCGACTACCGGGTGGAAAAGGCTGGCCAGCTGGTCGGCGTGGCCGGCATGGGCCTGCGCATGACTGAACTGTCGAAGCTAATCCATGATTTCAGCTTCGGCGAGCATGGCAAGGTGTTCCTGGTGCGCAACGATGGCCTGATCCAGGTGCATCCCGACCAGCAGTTCAGCGGCAAGCGCCAACTGGCCGAGCAACTGGACGCGGAAGCGGCCAAGGCTGTGATGAGCGGCGCCGCTGGATTGCGCAGCACCCGCTTCAACCGTGACGGTGAGCGTTATCTGGCACTGGGCCTGCCCCTGCGCGATCTGAACTGGACCCTGGTCGCCGAGGTGCCGGAGGCCGAGATCTATGCCCAGATGCATCACGCCGTCTGGCTGACCAGCCTGATCGGCGGTGCGGTTGCCCTGGTGTCGCTGTTGCTGGTGGTGCTGCTGGCGCGCGGGCTGGTGCGGCCGATTCGCCAGGTCACCGCGGCGTTGGTGCAGATCGGCAGTGGTGGAGGCGACCTCAGCCATCGCCTCGACGACTCGCGCCAGGATGAACTGGGTGACCTGGCGCGGGGCTTCAACCGTTTCCTCGACAGCCAACGCGGCCTGATCGGCGAAGTGCTGCGCACCACCGAGCGCCTGCACCTGTCGGTAGAGCAGGTCACCCAGGTTGTGGATAACACCGCTGATCGCTCCGGGCGGCAGCAGGAAATGACCGAGATGGTCGCCACTGCCGTTCATGAAATGGGCCTGACCGTGCAGGACATCGCCCAGAATGCCGGCGCCGCCGCGCAGGCTTCCCAGTCGGCGCGCGACGAGGCGTTGCAGGCGCGGGAGGTGGTACGTCGTTCGATCCACGGTATCGAGGGCATGTCCGGCGAGATCGGCCGTGCCGCCGAGGCGGTCACGCAACTGGCCGACGAAGTCGCCTCGATCGATGAAGTTTTGGCGGTGATCCGCAGTATTTCCGAACAGACCAACCTGCTGGCGCTCAATGCTGCCATCGAGGCTGCTCGGGCGGGCGAGATGGGGCGTGGTTTCGCCGTGGTCGCCGACGAAGTGCGCACCCTGGCGCGGCGCACCCAGGTGTCCACCGACGAGGTGCAGCAGATGATTCACCGTCTCAAGCAGGGCGCGGGCACCGCCGTGGCGTCGATGCAGGCGGGGCAGCAGGCGACCGGTAGCGGTGTCGAATCAAGCCAGCGTACGGGCACCTCGCTGGGGGCGATCACCGACCAGGTCGAACGCATCAGCGACATGAACCACCAGGTGGCGACGGCGACCGAGGAACAGTCGGCGGTGACCGAGGAGATCAACCGCAACGTGCAGGGGATTTCCGACCTGGCGCGACAGACGGCCAGTGAAGTGCAGGGGTGTCGCGAGGAGTGCCAGGCGTTGCGTGGGTTGGCCGATGACCTGGCGCGGCAGATGGGCGGCTTCAGGCTCTAGATCGCTTTGCCGGCAAGCCAGCTCCCGTAGGAGCCGGCTTGCCGGCGAATGCTGTCGGTCAGGCGCCGAAGATCGCGCGGATATCCGCCGCCAGCTCACGCACCCGCGATTCCTGTGTATCCCAAGAACACATGAACCGCGCGCCGCCGCTACCGATGAAGGTGTAGAAGCGCCAGCCCTTGTTACGCAGGGCCTCCAGCGCATGCTCCGGCATCTGCAGGAACACCCCGTTGGCTTCCACCGGGAACATCAGTTCCACACCCGGCAAGTCACTCACCAACGACGCCAGCAATTGCGCGCAGTGGTTGGCATGCTTGCCATGGCGCAGCCAGGCGCCGTCTTCCAGCAGCCCCACCCACGGTGCCGACAAGAAGCGCATTTTCGACGCCAGCTGCCCGGCCTGCTTGCAGCGGTAGTCGAAATCGTCGGCCAAGTCGCGATTGAAGAACAGGATCGCTTCGCCCACCGCCATGCCGTTCTTGGTGCCACCGAAGCACAGCACATCGACCCCGGCCTTCCAGGTCAGCTCGGCCGGCGAGCAGCCGAGGAACGAACAGGCGTTGGTGAAGCGCGCGCCGTCCATGTGCAAGTTCAGGCCCAGCTCCTTGCAGGTGGCGCTGATCGCCTTGAGCTCTTCAGGGCGATACACGGTACCTACTTCGGTGGCCTGGGTGATGGTCACCACGCGGGGCTTGGGGTAGTGGATGTCCTGGCGCTTGAGCGCCACTTCGCGGATCGATTCAGGCGTCAGCTTGCCGTTGACGCTGGCGGCGGTCAGCAGCTTGGAGCCGTTGGAGAAGAACTCCGGCGCGCCGCATTCGTCGGTCTCGACGTGGGCGGTCTCGGAGCAGATCACGCTGTGGTAGCTCTGGCACAGCGAGGCCAGGGCCAGGGAGTTGGCGGCGGTGCCGTTGAAGGCGAAGAACACCTCGCAGTCGGTCTCGAACAGCTTGCGGAAGTATTCCGAGGCGCGTTCGGTCCACTGGTCGTCGCCATAGGCGCGTTGGTGGCCGTGGTTGGCCTTTTCCATGGCCGCCCAGGCTTCGGGGCAGATGCCGGAGTAGTTGTCGCTGGCGAATTGTTGATTGTTGTCGGTCATGACGCCTGTCCTTTTGTACGACGCAGGCACGCACTCTAAACCATCGATTTGGCGGTTGCCTATACAGGCCACGATGCTTCCCGGTAGGCGCCAGCCTTGCTGGCGATGCAAGGCGCAGCCTTGCCCATGGCAGTTAGGTCGATTCGCCAGCAAGGCTGGCTCCTACAGGCCGACGCGACGCTTGCAGGTGAATGTCGTAAACGCGCCATTGCAAGGCGCGCGCAGGCATCTGTGCCGCCGTGCCCGGTCATACCATCGCTGCAAAGGGTGGGAAAACCCTCACCAGACAAGAAACGATCGCTGCCGGGAGATACACGATGTTCAGCAAGCAAGACCAGATCCAGGGTTATGACGACGCACTGCTGGCGGCGATGAATGCCGAGGAACAGCGCCAGGAAGATCACATCGAGCTGATCGCCTCGGAGAACTACACCAGCAAGCGCGTGATGCAGGCCCAGGGCAGCGGCCTGACCAACAAGTACGCCGAGGGCTATCCGGGCAAGCGCTACTACGGTGGTTGCGAGCACGTCGACAAGGTGGAAGCCCTGGCCATCGAGCGCGCCAAGCAGCTGTTCGGCGCCGACTACGCCAACGTTCAGCCACACTCCGGCTCTTCGGCCAACAGCGCCGTCTATCTGGCCCTGCTGCAGGCCGGCGACACCATCCTGGGCATGAGCCTGGCCCACGGCGGCCACCTGACCCACGGCGCGAAAGTGTCGTCCTCGGGCAAGCTGTACAACGCCGTGCAGTACGGCATCGACACCACCACCGGCCTGATCGACTACGACGAAGTCGAGCGCCTGGCCGTCGAGCACAAGCCGAAGATGATCGTCGCCGGTTTCTCGGCCTACTCGAAGACCCTCGATTTCCCACGCTTCCGCCAGATCGCCGATAAAGTCGGCGCGCTGCTGTTCGTCGACATGGCCCACGTCGCCGGCCTGGTCGCCGCCGGCCTGTACCCGAACCCGATCCCCTTCGCCGACGTGGTCACCACCACCACCCACAAGACCCTGCGCGGCCCGCGTGGCGGCCTGATCCTGGCCAAGTCCAACGAAGAGATCGAGAAAAAGCTCAATGCTGCGGTGTTCCCCGGCGCCCAGGGCGGCCCGCTGATGCACGTGATCGCCGCCAAGGCGGTGTGCTTCAAGGAAGCGCTGGAACCCGGCTTCAAGGCCTACCAGAAGCAGGTCATCGAGAACGCCCAGGCCATGGCCCAGGTGTTCATCGAGCGCGGCTACGACGTGGTCTCCGGCGGCACCGACAACCACCTGTTCCTGGTCAGCCTGATCCGCCAGGGCCTGACCGGCAAGGACGCTGACGCCGCCCTCGGCCGCGCCCATATCACCGTCAACAAGAACGCCGTGCCCAACGACCCGCAGTCGCCGTTCGTCACCTCGGGCCTGCGCATCGGCACCCCGGCCGTCACCACCCGTGGTTTCAAGGTCGCCCAGTGCGTGGCGCTGGCCGGCTGGATCTGCGATGTGCTGGACAACCTGGGCGACGCCGATGTCGAGGCCGATGTGGCCAAGAACGTCGCCGCCCTGTGCGCCGACTTCCCGGTCTACCGCTGAGTGGAGCAGAACACCATGCAACGTTATTCAGGCTTCGGCCTCTTCAAGCACTCCCTCAGCCACCACGAGAACTGGCAGCGCATGTGGCGCACGCCGACCCCGAAAAAGGTCTACGACGTGGTCATCGTCGGCGGTGGCGGCCATGGCCTGGCCACGGCCTACTACCTGGCGAAAGAGCACGGCATCACCAACGTGGCGGTGGTCGAGAAGGGCTACCTGGGCGGCGGCAACACCGCCCGCAACACCACCATCGTGCGCTCCAACTACCTGTGGGACGAGTCGGCGCACCTGTACGAGCACGCCATGAAGCTGTGGGAAGGGCTCTCGCAAGACATCAACTACAACGTGATGTTCTCCCAGCGCGGCGTGTACAACCTGTGCCACACCCTGCAGGACATCCGTGACTCCGAGCGCCGGGTCAACGCCAACCGCCTCAACGGCGTGGACGGCGAGCTGATCCGTACCGAGCAGGTCGCGGCTGAGATCCCGTACCTCGACTGCTCGAAGAACACCCGCTACCCGATCCTCGGCGCCACCGTGCAACGGCGTGGCGGCGTGGCCCGTCACGACGCCGTGGCCTGGGGCTTCGCCCGCGCCGCCGACGCCCTGGGCGTGGACCTGATCCAACAGACCGAAGTGATCGGCTTCCGTAAAGAGAACGGCGCCGTGATTGGCGTTGAAACCAACAAAGGCTTCATCGGCGCCAAGCGCGTCGGCGTGGTCACTGCCGGCAACTCCGGCCACATGGCCAAGCTGGCCGGCTTCCGCCTGCCGCTGGAATCGCACCCGTTGCAGGCACTGGTATCGGAGCCGATCAAGCCAATCATCGACAGCGTGATCATGTCCAACGCCGTGCACGGCTACATCAGCCAGTCCGACAAGGGCGACCTGGTGATCGGCGCCGGTATCGACGGTTGGGTCGGCTACGGCCAGCGTGGCTCCTACCCGATCATCGAGCACACCCTGCAGGCGATCGTCGAGATGTTCCCGATCCTCTCCCGGGTGCGCATGAACCGCCAGTGGGGCGGCATCGTCGACACCACCCCCGACGCCTGCCCGATCATCTCCAAGACCCCGGTGAAGAACATGTTCTTCAACTGCGGCTGGGGCACCGGCGGCTTCAAGGCCACCCCGGGTTCGGGCAACGTCTTCGCCGCGAGCCTGGCCAAGGGCGAGATGCACCCGCTGGCCGCGCCTTTCTCCATCGACCGTTTCTACAACGGCGCGCTGATCGACGAACACGGCGCCGCTGCCGTCGCCCACTGACCCGGAGACAACCGTCATGTTGCAAATCTTCTGTCCCCACTGCGGCGAGCTGCGCTCCGAGGAAGAGTTCCACGCATCGGGCCAGGCGCACATCGCCCGCCCGCTGGACCCCAATGCCTGCTCCGACGAGGAGTGGGGCACCTACATGTTCTTCCGTGACAACCCACGCGGTATCCACCACGAGCTGTGGGACCACGTCGCCGGCTGCCGCCAGTACTTCAACGTCACCCGCGACACCGTGACCTACGAGATCCTGGAAACCTACAAGATCGGCGAGAAGCCGCAGGTCACCGCCACCTCGAAACAGAGCACCGCGCCAGCGACCGCCAAGGGCCAAGGGGAAAAAGTATGAGCCAGACCTATCGCCTCGCCAGCGGCGGCCGTATCGACCGCAGCAAGGTGCTGAACTTCAGCTTCAACGGCAAGACCTACCAGGGCTATGCCGGCGACACGCTGGCCGCCGCGCTGCTGGCCAACGGCGTCGACATCGTCGGGCGCAGCTTCAAGTACTCGCGCCCCCGCGGGATCATCGCCGCCGGCACCGAAGAGCCGAACGCCATCCTGCAGATCGGCTCCAGCGAAGCCACCCAGATCCCCAACGTGCGCGCCACCCAGCAGGCCCTGTACGCAGGCCTGGTGGCCACCAGCACCAACGGTTGGCCGAACGTCAACAACGACATGATGGGCATCATCGGCAAGGTCGGTGGCAACATGATGCCGCCCGGGTTCTACTACAAGACCTTCATGTACCCCAAGTCGTTCTGGATGACCTACGAGAAGTACATCCGCAAGGCGGCGGGCCTGGGCCGTGCGCCGCTGCAGAACGACCCGGACAGCTACGACTACATGAACCAGCACTGCGACGTGCTGATCGTCGGTGCCGGCCCTGCCGGCCTGGCCGCTGCCCTGGCTGCCGCGCGCAGCGGTGCTCGGGTCATCCTGGCGGATGAGCAGGAAGAGTTCGGCGGCACCTTGCTCGACAGCCGCGAGACGCTGGACGGCAAACCGGCCGCCGAGTGGGTCAACGCCGTCGTCGCCGAGCTGGAGTCGCTGCCGGAAGTCACCCTGCTGCCGCGCAGCACGGTCAACGGCTACCACGATCACAACTTCCTCACCATCCACGAGCGCCTCACCGACCATCTCGGCGACCGCGCGCCGATCGGCCAGGTGCGCCAGCGCGTGCACCGCGTGCGCGCCAATCGCGTCGTACTGGCTGCGGGCGCCCACGAGCGTCCGCTGGTGTACGGCAACAACGACCTGCCGGGCAACATGCTGGCCGGCGCCGTGTCCACCTATGTGCGCCGCTATGGCGTGGCGCCGGGCCGCAAGCTGGTGCTGTCGACCAACAACGACCACGCCTACCGTTGCGCGCTGGACTGGCACGATGCCGGCCTGCAGGTGGTCGCCATCGCCGACGCCCGCCACAATCCGCGTGGCTCGCTGGTCGAAGAGGCCCGAGCAAAAGGCATCCGCATCCTCACCTCCAGCGCCGTGATCGAGGCCAAGGGCAGCAAGCACGTTACTGGCGCCCGCGTGGCGGCCATCGATGTGCAGGCGCACAAAGTCACCAGCCCCGGCGAAACCCTCGAGTGCGACCTGATCGCGACCTCCGGCGGCTACAGCCCGGTGGTTCACCTGGCTTCGCACCTGGGCGGTCGCCCGGTCTGGCGTGAAGACATCCTCGGCTTCGTGCCGGGCGACGCGCCGCAGAAGCGTGTGTGCGTCGGTGGCGTGAACGGCGTCTATGCCCTGGGCGATGTGATTGCCGACGGCTTCGAAGGCGGCGTGCGCGCGGCCACCGAGGCCGGTTTCAAGGCCAGTGCCGGCACCCTGCCGAAAACCCTGGCGCGCAAGGAAGAGGCCACCGTGGCGCTGTTCCAGGTGCCCCACGACAAGGGCACCGCGCGTGCGCCCAAGCAGTTCGTCGACCAGCAGAACGACGTCACCGCCGCGGCCATCGAACTGGCCACCCGCGAGGGCTTCGAGTCGGTCGAGCACGTCAAGCGCTACACCGCCCTGGGCTTCGGTACCGACCAGGGCAAGCTGGGCAACATCAACGGCCTGGCCATCGCCGCCCGCTCGCTCGGCATAGGCATCCCGGAAATGGGCACCACCATGTTCCGCCCCAACTACACGCCGGTGACCTTCGGCGCGGTGGCGGGCCGGCACTGTGGCCACCTGTTCGAGCCGGTGCGCTTCACTGCCCTGCATGCCTGGCACATCAAGAACGGCGCCGAGTTCGAGGACGTCGGCCAGTGGAAGCGCCCGTGGTACTTCCCCAAGCCCGGCGAAGACATCCACACCGCCGTGGCCCGCGAGTGCAAGGCCGTGCGTGACAGCGTCGGCCTGCTGGACGCCTCGACCCTGGGCAAGATCGACATCCAGGGCCCGGACGCGCGCGAGTTCCTCAACCGCATCTACACCAACGCCTGGACCAAGCTCGACGTGGGCAAGGCCCGCTACGGCCTGATGTGCAAGGAAGACGGCATGGTCTTCGACGACGGCGTGACCGCCTGCGTCGGCGACAACCACTTCATCATGACCACCACCACCGGCGGCGCCGCCCGCGTGCTGCAATGGCTGGAGCTGTACCACCAGACCGAGTGGCCGGACATGAAGGTGTACTTCACCTCGGTCACCGACCACTGGGCGACCATGACCCTGTCCGGCCCCAACAGCCGCAAGCTGCTGGCCGACGTCAGCGACATCGACCTGGACAAGGAAGGCTTCCCGTTCATGAGCTGGAAGGAAGGCCTGGTCGGCGGCGTGCCGGCGCGGGTGTTCCGCATCTCGTTCACTGGCGAGCTGTCGTACGAGATCAACGTCCAGGCCAACTACGCCATGGGTGTACTGGAGCAGATCGTCGAGGCGGGCAAGAAATACAACCTCACGCCGTATGGCACCGAGACCATGCACGTGCTGCGCGCCGAGAAGGGCTTCATCATCGTCGGCCAGGACACCGACGGTTCGATGACCCCGGACGACCTCAACATGAGCTGGTGCGTGGGCCGCAACAAGCCGTTCTCGTGGATCGGCCTGCGGGGCATGAACCGCGAGGACACCGTGCGCGAGAACCGCAAGCAGCTGGTGGGCCTCAAGCCTGTGGACCCGAACGTGTGGCTGCCGGAAGGCGCCCAGCTGGTGTTCGATCCGAAGCAGCCGATCCCGATGGACATGGTCGGCCACGTCACCTCCAGCTACGCGGCCAACTCCCTGGGTTATTCGTTCGCCATGGGCGTGGTCAAGGGCGGCCTCAAGCGCCTGGGCGAGCGGGTGTATTCGCCCCAGGCCGATGGCAGCGTGATCGAGGCCGAGATCGTGTCTTCGGTGTTCTTCGACCCGAAAGGCGAGCGGCAGAACGTCTAAGGCCCGGAAGGCAAACGGTGTCTGGCTGGCAATGAGGTCCCTGTAGGAGCGGGTTTACCCGCGAATAGGGCGGTGAAACCACCATCGCATTCGCGGGTAAACCCGCTCCTACAGGATGTGCCGCCGACCCGAACACCGGTTGTGACCCACAGAATTCAAGGCAGGTGAGAAATGAGCGCTATCAACGTCTTCCAGCAAAACCCCGGCACCGACGCCAAGGCCCAGTCGCCCTTGCACCACGCCGACCTAGCCAGCCTGGTCGGCAAGGGCCGCAAGAACGCAGGCGTGACCCTGCGCGAGAAGAAACTCCTCGGCCACCTGACCATTCGTGGCAATGGCCACGACCAGGCCTTCGCCGGCGGCGTGCACAAGGCCCTGGGCCTGGAACTGCCGGTGGCCCTGACCGTGGTCGCCAACAACGAAATGTCGTTGCAGTGGATGGGCCCGGACGAGTGGCTGCTGATCGTTCCCGGCGGCCAGGAGTTCGCCGTCGAGCAGAAACTGCGCGACGCCCTCGACGGCCAGCACATCCAGGTGGTCAACGTCAGCGGCGGGCAGACCCTGCTTGAACTGCGCGGCCCCAATGTGCGCGACGTGCTGATGAAATCCACCAGCTATGATGTACACCCGAACAACTTCCCGGTCGGCAAGGCCGTCGGCACCGTGTTCGCCAAATCGCAACTGGTGATCCGTCGCACCGCCGAGGACACCTGGGAACTGGTGATCCGCCGCAGCTTCTCCGACTACTGGTGGCTGTGGCTGCAGGACGCGTCGGCCGAGTACGGCCTGGCCATCGAAGCGTAAGGAGTACAGAGCATGAGTCGGGCACCGGACACCTGGATTCTCACTGCCGACTGCCCGAGCATGCTCGGCACGGTCGATGTGGTGACGCGTCATCTCTACGAGCAGCGCTGCTACGTTACCGAGCACCATTCGTTCGATGATCGGCTGTCGGGGCGGTTCTTCATTCGCGTGGAGTTCCGCGCCCCGGACGGTTTCGACGAGAACGCCTTCCGCGCGGGGTTGGCCGAGCGCAGCGAAGCGTTCGGCATGGCCTTCGAACTGACCGCGCCAAATCACCGCCCCAAGGTAGTGATCATGGTGTCCAAGGCCGACCACTGCCTGAACGATCTGCTGTACCGCCAGCGCATCGGCCAGCTGGCCATGGACGTGGTCGCGGTGGTGTCCAACCACCCCGACCTCGAGCCCTTGGCGCACTGGCACAAGATTCCCTACTACCACTTCGCCCTCGACCCCAATGACAAGCCCGGGCAGGAGCGCAAGGTGCTGCAGGTGATCGAGGAAACCGGTGCCGAGCTGGTCATTCTTGCCCGCTACATGCAGGTGCTTTCGCCTGAACTGTGTCGGCGGCTGGATGGCTGGGCGATCAACATCCATCACTCGCTGTTGCCCGGGTTCAAGGGCGCCAAGCCGTATCACCAGGCGTACAACAAGGGCGTGAAGATGGTTGGTGCCACGGCGCACTACATCAACAACGACCTGGACGAAGGGCCGATCATCGCCCAGGGTGTCGAGGTGGTCGATCACGCCCATTATCCCGAAGACCTGATCGCCAAGGGCCGCGACATCGAATGCCTGACTCTGGCGCGGGCGGTGGGCTATCACATCGAGCGTCGGGTGTTCCTCAACGCCAATCGCACCGTCGTTCTCTGATCCACCCGCCCCCTGTAGGAGCCAGCTTGCTGGCGAACAGCCACGCCACCCCGGTGCTGCCGTTCGCCAGCAAGCTGGCTCCTACAGGGTGGCGGTGTCTCGGCGCAATCAGATATCCCCCTGTCGCATCCAGTCACCGCCCCATCCCCCATCCAGCCCACAATCCCCATCATTCCAGTAACACAGGCCGCCCACGGAAAGGCGGCGCTTTCCACCACCGCTGCATAACTACAAATCTAGCGAGGTAAGAAGCATGTCTGGTAACCGTGGAGTGGTGTATCTCGGCGCGGGCAAGGTCGAGGTGCAGAAGATCGACTACCCCAAAATGCAGGACCCGCGCGGCAAGAAAATCGAGCACGGGGTCATCCTCAAGGTGGTCTCCACCAACATCTGCGGCTCCGACCAGCACATGGTCCGCGGCCGCACCACCGCCCAGGTCGGCCTGGTCCTGGGCCACGAAATCACCGGTGAAATCGTCGAAATGGGCCGTGACGTCGAACGCCTGAAAATCGGCGATCTGGTGTCGGTACCCTTCAACGTCGCCTGTGGCCGCTGCCGCTCGTGCAAAGAGATGCACACCGGCGTCTGCCTCACCGTCAACCCGGCCCGCGCCGGCGGCGCCTACGGTTATGTCGACATGGGCGACTGGACCGGTGGCCAGGCCGAGTACGTGCTGGTGCCCTACGCCGACTTCAACCTGCTGAAACTACCCGACCGTGACAAGGCCATGGAGAAGATCCGCGACCTGACCTGCCTGTCCGACATCCTCCCCACCGGTTACCACGGTGCCGTCACCGCAGGTGTTGGCCCGGGCAGCACCGTGTACGTCGCGGGTGCCGGCCCGGTCGGCCTGGCCGCTGCCGCTTCCGCACGCCTGCTGGGCGCGGCCTGCGTCATCGTCGGCGACCTCAACCCGGCCCGCCTGGCCCACGCCAAGTCGCAAGGTTTCGAAGTGGTCGATCTGTCCAAGGACACCCCACTGCACGAGCAGATCATCGATATCCTCGGCGAGCCGGAAGTGGACTGCGCCGTCGACGCTGTTGGCTTCGAGGCCCGCGGCCATGGCCATGAAGGCGCCAAGCACGAAGCCCCGGCCACCGTGCTCAACTCGCTGATGCAGGTGACCCGCGTGGCCGGCAAGATCGGTATTCCGGGCCTGTACGTGACCGAAGACCCAGGCGCGGTGGATGCCGCCGCCAAGATCGGCGCGCTGAGCATCCGCTTCGGCCTGGGCTGGGCCAAGTCGCACAGCTTCCACACCGGGCAGACCCCGACCATGAAGTACAACCGTCAGCTGATGCAGGCGATCATGTGGGACCGCATCAATATCGCCGAAGTGGTGGGGGTGCAGGTGATCAGCCTGGACCAGGCACCTGAAGGGTATGGCGAGTTCGATGCGGGTGTGCCGAAGAAATTCGTGATCGACCCGCACAAGACCTTCAGCGCGGCGTGATGGCTGGCAGTGGGGGCGCCACCGGATCGGTGGTGGCCCCACGCTCCGCAGGCCGGCCCGTCGGGATGAACACCGATGGCCGGGCTGGAACAAACCTTCGCTAACCCAGTCCAACCCCTCGTTTCCCGGCCATCCCGGCCGACGAGGTCCCTCCCGATGAAAGCATTCACCCTGGCAACCCTGATGACCCTGGCCGCAAGCCCGGCGTTTGCCCTCAACCTCGGCGATGTCGCCAATGCGGTGTCCGCAGCGCAAAGTCCGCATCAACAGGGCCAGGTACAGGCACCGGCGACCCAGGCCAACCTGCTCAACAGCCTGGGCAGCGAGCTGAAGATCACCCCTGAGCAGGCTATTGGCGGGGCGGGAGCGATGCTGGGGCTGGCGCGCAACAATCTCAGCGGCGACGACTATGGGCAACTGGCCAAGGCTGTGCCGGGCCTGGACCTGCTGTCGGGCAACACTGCCCTGGGCGGGCTGAGTGGCCTGGGCCAGTTGCTGGGCAATGACAAGAGCTCCTCCGCCCTGAGCAATGCCTTGGGCGGCGAGGTGCAGAACCGCAACGACCTCGACACTGTGTTCAAGGCGCTGGGCATGGAGACCGGGATGATTGGCCAGTTCGCGCCGTTGATCCTTCAGTACCTGGGGCAACAGGGTATTGCCAGCTCGCTGCTGCAAAACCTGGGCAACCTGTGGGCCACCCCGGCCGCCGTCGCACCTTCGGTCTGACACGTACCTTTGTAGGAGCCAGCCTTGCTGGCGAACCGAGGTGCCTGAGTTCGCCAGCAAGGCTGGCTCCTACAAAGGGTTGCCGGCGAACGTTCCTGTCAGCGCATCTCGGCGCGCAGTTCCTCGATTCGCTGGTCCTTCTCCACCCACAGTTGGTTCACCCAGGCCTGTACAGTCTGGCGAAACGCCGGGTCGTTCTCGTAATCGCCCTCGCACAGCGCCGGGTCCAGCTCGCGCACGCGAATGTCGATGATCACCCGGCTGATGCTGCCGTTGAGCAGGTCCCAGAACCCTGGCGCCTTGTTGCCGGGGTAGACGATGGTCACGTCGAGCAGGGCGTCGAGCTGTTCGCCCAGCGCCGCCAGCACGAAGGCCACGCCGCCCGCCTTGGGCTTGAGCAGATGACGATAGGGTGATTGCTGCTGTTCGCGCTTGGCCTCGGTGAAGCGGGTGCCTTCCAGATAGTTGACCACGGTCACCGGCTGGCGCTTGAACAGCTCGCAGGCGGCCTTGGTGATTTCCAGGTCCTTGCCTTTGAGCTCGGGGTGCTTGTCGAGGAAAGCCTTGCTGTAGCGCTTCATGAACGGGTAGTCCAGGCCCCACCAGGCCAGGCCCAGCAGCGGTACCCAGATCAGTTCCTTCTTGAGGAAGAACTTGAAGAACGGCACCCGGCGGTTGAGGCTTTCGATCAGCGCGGGGATATCGACCCAGGTCTGGTGGTTGCTGACGCACAGGTACGAGGTGTCGTTGCGCAGCGTGTCCACCCCGCGGATGTCCCACTGCGTGGGAATGCACAGGGCGAAGATGACCTTGTCGACTTCCGACCAGGTTTCGGCGACCCACATCACTGCGGCCGACGCATAGTCACGGCCACGGCCGGGCAGCACCAGCTTGAGCAGGGCGAACACCAGCAGCGGGCCGATCATCACCAGGGTGTTGAGCAGCAGCAGGGTGAGGGTGAGGGTGCCGGTCAGCAGGCGACGCATATGGGGACTCTTGTGGTGTGAGGTAAACGGTCGGCAATGATAAGCAGGGGAAGGGCCTTAGCCAAACGTCGTACGTCCATTAATTGGTACAAATGTTTCACATTATGTTGTTTAGCCTGTGACAACGAACCTATCCTGCTTGCGCAGTCTAAGCACTGACCCCTCTCAAGGAAGCCTGCCCTGTGAAATCCCTGCTTGCCCTGTTGTCCCTCCTGGCGCTGCCGGTCATGGCCGCCGAACCGACCTTGTATGGCCGATACGAGAACATCAAGCTGCCGGAGATCGGCCAGACCCTGAAAGCCAAGATGGACACCGGTGCCTGGACCGCCTCGCTGTCGGCCAAGGATATCGAGATGTTCACCCGTGACGGCAACGAGTGGGTGCGCTTCCGCCTGGCGACCGAGGGTGCCGGCGACAAGGTCTACGAGCATGAAGTGGCGCGCATCAGCAAGATCAAGAACCGCGCCGAAGAGGAAGAAGAAGGCGATGCGCCGGACCTCTCGCACCGGCCGGTGATCGAGCTGGAGATGTGCCTGGGCGACGTCAAGCGCACCGTGGAGGTCAACCTGGTCGACCGCAGCAATTTCCGTTACCCGCTGCTGATCGGCTCCAAGGCCCTGCGCAAGTTCAAGGCGGCGGTGGATCCGCGCGAGAAGTTCACGGCGGGCAATCCAGGCTGTTAAGCGCTTGTAGGAGCGGCTTCAGCCGCGATGGCGCCAGCCCAATTCACATGACCGTCGCTATCGCGGCTGAAGCCGCTCCTACAGGGATTGCACCGGCGTCCGGATATGCTTCACAGTCCAGCCTTCAACCTAGCAAGGCCGGACGCCATGCCCCACATCCTCATCGTCGAAGACGAATCCGCCATCGCCGACACCCTGGTCTACGCCCTGCAGGCCGACGGCCACAGCACCGAATGGGTGTCGCTGGGCAGCGCCGCGGTCGAACAGCAGCGCCTGCGCCCGGCCGACCTGGTGATCCTCGACATCGGCCTGCCCGACATCAGCGGCTTCGAGACCTGCCGCCAATTGCGCCGCTTCAGCGAGGTGCCGGTGATGTTCCTCAGTGCCCGCGATGCCGAGATCGACCGGGTGCTGGGGCTTGAGATCGGCGCCGACGACTATGTGGTCAAGCCCTTCAGCCCGCGAGAAGTCGCCGCGCGGGTGCGGGCGATCCTCAAGCGTATGGCACCGCGGCCCGAGCCTGTCGCCGAAGTTGCGCCGTTCCAGCTCGACACCCTGGCCATGCGCATCGTCTACCGTGGCCAGCCACTGGCGCTGACCCGCCACGAATTCCGCCTGCTGCAATGCCTGCTCGAGCAACCCCGGCGGGTGTTCAGCCGCGAGCAACTGCTCGACGGCCTGGGCGTGGCTTCGGACGTGGGCTACGAGCGCACCATCGACAGCCACATCAAGAGCCTGCGGGCCAAGCTGCGCCTGGTCGCCAGCGAGGCCGAGCCGATCCAGACCCACCGTGGCCTGGGCTACAGCTACAGCCCGGAGCACGCCTGATGCGCCTGGGGATCCGCATCTTCCTGGTGTACTTCCTGTTCGTCGGGCTGGCGGGCTACTTCCTGCTCAACACCGTGCGCGAACAGATCCGCCCGGTGGTGCGCCAGTCGTCCGAGGAAACCCTGGTGGATACCGCCAACCTGCTGGCGGAAATCCTCCACGACGACGTCAAGGCCGGCACCCTCGGCCAGAGCCGCCTGCCCCAGGTGCTTGCCTTGTACGGCGAGCGGCGCCCCAGCGCGCAGATCTGGGGGCTGGCGAAGAACCAGGTCAGCCACCGGATCTACGTCACCGACGCCAAGGGCATCGTCCTGCTCGACTCCAGCGGCCAGGACCTGGGCAAGGATTACTCGCGCTGGAACGATGTCTACCTGACCTTGCGCGGCCAGTACGGCGCACGCTCCACCCGCAGCGACCCGGACGACGAAAGCACCTCGGTGATGCACGTGGCGGCGCCGATCCTCGATCAGGGCCGGATCATCGGCGTGGTGACGGTGGCCAAGCCCAACAGTTCGCTGCAGCCGTACATCGACCGTTCCGAGCAGCACCTGCTGACGCTCGGGCTGGGGCTGATCGTACTGGGGCTGCTGGTGGGGGCGGCGCTGTCGTGGTGGCTGGCCCGTTCGTTGCGCCGGCTCACCCAGTACGCCCAGGCCGTCAGCGAGGGCGAGCGCGCTGCCTTGCCGCACTACAAGGGCGGCGAGTTGTTGCAACTGGCCACGGCGGTGGAGCGCATGCGCACGCAGCTTGAAGGCAAGGCTTATGTGGAGCGCTACGTGCACACCCTCACCCATGAGCTGAAGAGCCCGCTGGCGGCGATCCGTGGCGCCTCCGAGCTGCTGCAAGGCGACATGCCGCAGGAGCAGCGGGCGCGTTTCGCCGGCAATATCGAGCGCGAGAGCGAGCGCTTGCAGCAGATGATCGAGCGGCTGCTCAATCTGGCGCGGGTCGAGCAGATGCAGGCGCTGGAAGACGAGCAGCAGGTGGCGCTGGCGGCATTGGTCGATGAACTGCTGCTGGCCCATGCGGCGCGGATCGAAGGGGCGGGCCTGCAGGTGCGCCAGCGCGTGCCGGTGGCCGCCCGGCTATGGTGTGATCCGTTCCTGATGCGCCAGGCGCTGGCCAACCTGCTGGACAACGCGCTGGACTTCACCCCGCCGGGTGGCGCCTTGCTGTTCGAGCTGGAACGGGCAGGCGAGCGGGTGGCGCTGAGCCTGTTCAACCAGGGGCAGGCGATCCCCGAGTACGCCCTGGGGCGGGTCAGCGAACGGTTCTATTCGCTGCCCAGGCCCGGGACGGGCCGCAAGAGCACCGGGCTGGGGCTGAACTTCGTCGACGAGGTGATGCAGCTGCACGGTGGGGCGCTGGCGGTGGACAACGTCGAAGGTGGGGTACGGGTGCGTCTGTGGCTACCGGCGCGGCGGGTCATCTGAATCGACGTATATCTCTGTAGGAGCGGCTTTAGCCGCGATCACCCGCAAAGCGGGTGCCAGACATCGCGTCGTCTGCATCGCGGCTGAAGCCGCTCCTACAGGCGGCGATGTTGTGTGGCAGACCGTGGCCAATCTCCACACAATCTCCACATTCCCTCCCTGAGGGCTCCACGCGGCGGGCAGACACTGCCCCCATCGCAAACGGAGCCCTCCCCATGAACAAGACCCTAGGTTTCAAGCTCGGCCTGATCGGCACCTTGATCCTGCTGCTGCTTATTCCCCTGCTGATGATCGGCGGCCTGATCGACGAACGGCAGCAACTGCGCAACAACGTGCTCGACGAGATCGCCGCCAGTTCGAGCTTCGGCCAGGTGGTCAGTGGGCCGCTGCTGGTAGTGCCCTACCGCAAGTACGAGCGGCGCTGGATCAACAAGGACGGCACGAGCGTCCAGGAGACCACCACGATGCACGGCAATCTCTACTTCCTGCCGGAAACCTTCGCGATGGACGTGGGCGTCGATACCGAGCTGCGCGCCCGCGGCATCTACCAGGCGCGCCTGTTCCACGCCAAGAGCCAGATCAGTGGCCGCTTCAAGCTGCCCGAGCGCTGGGGCATCGAGAAGGACTACGACGACTACCGTTTCGACAAGCCGTTCCTGATGGTCGGCATCAGCGACATTCGCGGCATCGAGAACAGCCTGGAACTGACCCTGGATGACCAGCGCCTGCCGTTCGAGGCTGGCAGCGGAGTCGACTGGTTGTCCGGTGGCGTGCACGTGCCGCTGCCGCAGTTCAGTGACCAGAAGGCCCGCGAGTTCGACTACGCCTTCGACCTGGCCCTGCTGGGCACCAGCCAGCTGGCGGTGCTGCCGGTTGGTCGCAGCACCACCGTGGACATGCGCGCCAACTGGCCGCACCCGAGCTTCGTCGGCAGCTACCTGCCTAGCCGCCGCGCCATCGATGAAAAGGGCTTCAGCGCCCACTGGCAGACGTCGTTCTTCGCCACCAACCTGGAAGAGGTCGTGCGCCTTTGCGCAACCGTCGGCAAGTGCGGCGACTTCAACGAGCGTGCCTTCGGCGTCAGCTTCGTCGACCCGGTGGACCAGTACCTCAAGAGCGAGCGGGCGATCAAGTATGCGCTGCTGTTCATCGCCCTGACCTTTGCCGGCTTCTTCCTGTTCGAGGTACTGAAGAACCTCAGCGTGCACCCGGTGCAGTACATCCTGGTGGGCGTGGCCCTGGCGTTCTTCTACCTGCTGCTGTTGTCGCTGTCGGAGCACCTGGGCTTCGGCCTGGCCTATGGGCTGTCGGCGTCGGGTTGCGTGCTGCTGATCGGCTTCTACCTGGTGCACGTATTGCGCAGCCTGGGGCGCGGGGTTGGCTTCGCGGCGGGGCTGGCGGCGTTGTACGCGATGCTCTACGGACTGCTCAGTGCCGAGGACTATGCGTTGCTGATGGGCTCGCTGCTGTGCTTCGGGCTGCTGGGTGTGTTCATGGTGCTGACCCGTCGGCTGGACTGGTCGCGGGTGGGGAGAGGGATATGAGGGAGGACAAGGATATCGGGCGGTGGTTGGCCGCTCGAATCGGCCAACTGTTCGCCACTGTAGGAGCCAGCCTTGCTGGCGATGCAAGGCGCAGCCTTGCCTGGGGATCTCAGGGGCCCCTTCGCCAGCAAGGCTGGCTCCTACAGGACGGTGGTGTCGTTCAGGGCGATGGGGCTGTGGCCACCATCGACGGGCGCTGACTCACCTCGGCATACCACGCTGCCAGCCCCGGTTGACGCTCGCGCCAGCCGAAGTCGGGCTGGCGCAGGTCCAGGTACCCGAGCGCACACGCCACGCCAATCGCCGCGATATCGAACCCCGAAGCCAGTTCGGCAAGATGGACCTGCTCCAGGTTCATCAGGCTGCGACGGATCTTCTCGGCTTGCGCCTGGACCCAGCCGTCCCACTGCTTGTCCGCCGGGCGCAAGAAGGTTTCGTAGCGCGAAGCCACCGCCGCATCCATGATCGCATCGGCCTGCGAGGCCAACGTCAGCCGGCGCCAGCGCACCGAACCCTCGCGGGGGATCAGCGGGTTGCCGACGTGCTGGCTGTCGAGGTACTCGCAGATCACCCGGCTATCGTGCAGCACGCTGCCGTCGTCCAGGCGCAGGGCCGGGATCTTGCCGATCGGGTTGCCCTGGTTGAGCTGGTCGTCGCCGCTCACCGGGCTGATGTTGACGCCTTGCACGGTGACGCGGTCGAGCTGCTCGGTCTCGTGCAGCACCACCATCACCTTGCGCACGAACGGCGACAGCGGCGAATGGAACAGGATCATGGCTCAGTTACCTTGCAGGCTGGGCGGCAGGCACACACCGGTGCCACCGATGCCGCAGTAACCGTCCGGGTTCTTGGCCAGGTACTGCTGGTGGTAGGCCTCGGCGAAGTACACGGTCGGTGCCTGGGCGATCTCGGTGGTGATCTCGCCGAAGCCGGCTTTACTCAGCTCGGCCTGGAAGGCGTCGCGGCTGGTCTTGGCTTCCTCGAGCTGTTGCGGCGAGGTGCAGTAGATCGCCGAGCGGTACTGGGTGCCGACATCGTTGCCTTGGCGCATGCCCTGGGTGGGGTTGTGCAGCTCCCAGAACATCGTTAGCAGGTCGTGGTAGCTGACCTTGTTCTTGTCGAACACCACCAGCACCACTTCGGTGTGGCCGGTCAGGCCCGAGCAGACTTCTTCGTAGGTGGGGTTGGGAGTGAAGCCGCCGGCGTAGCCAACCACGGTGCTGACCACACCCTCGCGCTGCCAGAAGCGGCGCTCGGCGCCCCAGAAGCAACCCAGGGCGAAGATGGCGAAGTCGATGTCGCCTTCGAAGAACGGGCCGAGCAGTGGGGTGCCTTCGAACACGTAGTGGAACTCGGGCAGGGCCATCGGGGTTTCGCGGCCAGGCAGGGCCTGTTCCGCGGTGGGCAGGACGTTTTTGTTCACCAGGATTTCCGAACGCAGGACCATGACCGTTCCTCTGTGTTTTCCAGTGGGATGGGGGTTGGCCCGTTCGCCGGCAAGCCGGCTCCTACGTAGGAGCCGGCTTGCCGGCGAACGGGCCCGAATGGTCTCTATAGTGCCCGAGCTTTATGCCGCTGTCAGTCCATCGGCCCGCGCGGATAGCGGCGCAGCTTCTCGGCCAGCTCGCGCCCGGGGATCGGCCGGTCGAACAGGTAGCCTTGGCCGACGTCGCAACGGTGCCGGCGCAGGAAGGCCAACTGCTCGGGGGTTTCGATCCCTTCCGCCACCACCTTCAGCTTGAGGTTGTGGGCCATGGCCACCACCGCCGAGGTGATCTCCATGTCGTCCTGGTTGTCGGGGATCTCGTTGATGAAGCTGCGGTCGATCTTGATGATGTCGATCGGGAATTTCTTCAGGTAGCTCAGCGACGAGTAGCCGGTGCCGAAGTCGTCCATCGCCAGCGTCAGGCCCAGGGCCTTGAGCTCGTCGAGCTGGCGGTGGGTGTCCTCGGTGGCTTCGAGCAGCAAGCCTTCGGTCAGTTCCAGCTCCAGCAGGTGCGGCGGCAGGGCTTCTTCCTTGAGGATGCTGCCAATCGAGCCGACCAGTTCAGGGTCGGAGAACTGCTTGGGCGACAGGTTGATCGCTACGTGCAGGTTGCCCATGCCGGCCCCGCGCAGCTCCTGGCTCTTGCGGCAGGCCTGGCGCACCACCCATTTGCCGATGGGGATGATCAGGCCGGTTTCCTCGGCCACGCTGATGAACTGGTCGGGGCGGATCATGCCGCGCTCGGGGTGGTTCCAGCGCAGCAGCGCCTCCAACCCGAGCAGGCGACCGCTGCGCAGGCACAGTTTCGGTTGGTAGAACACTTCCAGCTCATTCTGGGTCAGGGCGCGGCGCAGGTTGTTCTCGACGAACAGCTTGTAGCTGGCCTCGGCGTTGAGCACTTCGGTGAACACCTGCACCTGGTGCTTGCCGTTGGCCTTGGCCTTGTGCAGGGCCAGGCCCGCGTTCTTCATCAGGGTGGCCGGGTCGCTGCCGTGCAGCGGCGCGCAGGCCAGGCCCACGGAGGCGGTGACGTTGATCAACTGGTTGTCGACGAACATGGGCTTGTCGAGGGTGCGCAGCAGTTGCTGGGCGACGCCCTGGCCGTCTTCCAGGCTGGTGTCGTCGAGCAGCACGGCGAACTCGTTGCTGGCGAAGCGCGCCAGGCTGCCGCCGCTGCTCAGGCTGTTGCGCAGGCGCCGGGCCAGGCTGATCAGCAGCTTGTCGCCGGTCTGGTGGCCGAGGCTGTCGTTGATCCGCTTGAAGTTGTCGATGTCCACCAGCAGCAGGCAGATCGGCGTGTTGCTGTCGCGGGCGAAGCGCTCGTCGAGGTTGCGGATGAACGCCGGGCGGTTGCCGAGGTTGGTCAGGTTGTCGGTGTAGGCCAGGCGCTCGATGCGCTGCTGGGCCAGCTTGCTCTGGGTGACGTCTTCGTAGATGCCGATGTAGTGGGTCAGCTCGCGGTTGTCGCCGTACACCTTGGAGATCGACAGCTGGCCCCAGTAGGGCTCGAGGTTCTTGCGCCGGCTCTTGAACTCGCCCTGCCAGCTGTTGCCCATGGCCAGGCTCGAGGGCGAGTCGAACAGCAGTTCGCTCAGGTTTTCCAGGGCCGGCAGCTCGCCCAGGTGATGGCCCTGGACTTCTTCGGTGCTGTACTGGGTGATCGCGGTGAAGCTTGGGTTGACGTACTCCACCACACCGTCACGGTTGACCAGCAGGAAGGCGCTGGCGCTCTGTTCCACGGCCCGCTGGAACAGGTGCAGGGCGCTGGCGGCGGTGCGCCGGTTGTGGTTGTTGATGACTTGGGCGAACTGGTCGGCCAGCTCGCCGGCGAAGGCAATCTCGTCGGTCTGCCAGGCCCGTGGCTGGCCGGTCTGCTCCAGGCACAGCACGCCGACCACCTGGCCGTCGATGCGGATGCTGGCGTCGAGCATTGCGTTGTCGTCGGTGCTGTACAGCGACTCGGCCATTTCGCGGGTGCGCGGGTCATGGCTGGCGTTGTGGGCGTCGATGGCGCGGCTGGCGTGCAGGGCGTCGAGGTAGTCGGGGAAGCGGCTGGCGTCGATCGCCTCCGGCAAGCGATGCTGCTGCTCGCTGCGGTACCAGGCGCTGATCGGTTCCAAGCGCTGGTCGTTCAGGTACCAGATGCTGGCGCAGTCGACCTTGTAGATCTCGCAGGCGCTGCGGGTGATCAGCTCGGCGGCCTCGAGCAGCGAGTTGCCGACGCTGTAGCGCTGGCGGGCCAGGCGTAGGATCAGGTCCTGCTGGGCACGTACCCGCTCCAGGTGCTCGAGCTGCTCTTGCTGGGCGCGCTGGTTCAGTTGCAGGGCCAGTTGCAGGCGGTTGTTGCGCGATTCGAGGTCGTCGGTGTCGAGTTCCGCCAGCTCGTCTTGCTGGTCGTCCATCACCGTCAGGTAGCCGCGCAGCAGTTGGCGGTTGTGCTGCTTGTAGCTCTCGCCCACTTCCAGCAGGCGCAGCGCCTGCGGGCAGGCGTGCAGGGTGTAGCGCACCCGGTAGTGCCCGCGCAGGGCCAGTTGCCGCTGGATCTCGTCGTGCAGTTTGTAGCGTGCCTCCGGCTCCATGAGGCTGGCATAGGGCGAGCCGATCAGGGCGCAGAGTTCGGCGGCTGGCAGGCCGAACTGGCGGTCGCAGGCGGGGTCGAGGTAGAGCATGGCCCAGCTGGCTTCGTTGAGCCGTTCGAAACGCAGCATGCCGAGCCGCGAGGGCACGGGGAGCTGCGTGACGACCTCGGCCGCCACACGGCTGGCGGCATCGGGTTGGCTTTTCATCGAAGACTCGCTTGAACAGGGGGCGCTGCCTGGAGAGCGGCGCATCGGGCAAGGTTGCATCATGTCCCATGGGCTGGCAAGCGGCCATGGGGGATGCTGTGAACAGGTTGTCGGCCGGTTGCATGAAATCTGTAGGAGCCAGCCTTGCTGGCGAACAAGTGTGAGGTTCGCCAGCAAGGCTGGCTCCTACAGGGCGGTGGTGTTCATTCAGGCAAAAAAAAGCCCCGCCAAAGTGACGGGGTTGAGGTACGAGCGTGGCAGCTCGAAAGGGTACCTGCCCCTCGAGGGAGGGGCAGGAAAACAGCGGTTTACAGCAGCATCGTGCGGATATCCGCCAGCACGTCGCCCAGGCGCTTGGTGAAGCGCGCGGCGGCGGCGCCGTTGATCACGCGGTGATCGTAGGACAGCGACAGCGGCAGCATCAGCTTCGGCTGGAAGGCCTTGCCATCCCAGACCGGCTGCATGGTCGCTTTCGATACGCCCAGGATCGCCACCTCAGGCGCGTTGACGATCGGCGTGAAGCCGGTGCCGCCAATGTGGCCGAGGCTGGAGATGGTGAAGCAGGCGCCCTGCATGTCGTCGGCCGAGAGCTTCTTGGTGCGGGCTTTCTCGGCCAGCGCGGCGGCTTCGGCAGCCAGTTGCAGCAGGCTCTTCTGGTCGACGTTCTTGATCACAGGGACCAGCAGGCCATCCGGGGTGTCCACGGCGAAGCCGATGTGCACGTACTTCTTGCGGATGATCGCCTTGCCGCTTGGTGCCAGCGAGCTGTTGAAGTCCGGCAGTTCCTTGAGCAGGAAGGCGCAGGCCTTGAGCAGCAGCGGCAGCACGGTCAGCTTGACGCCGGCCTTCTCCGCGACAGCTTTCTGCGCGACGCGGAAGGCTTCCAGCTCGGTGATGTCGGCGGAGTCGAACTGGGTGACGTGCGGCACGTTCAGCCAGCTGCGGTGCAGGTTGGCGGCGCCGACCTGCATCAGGCGGGTCAGGGCGACCTCTTCCACTTCACCGAACTTGCTGAAGTCCACGGCCGGGATCGGCGGGATGCCAGCACCACCGGTAGCACCGGCGGCCGGGGCTTCCTTGGCCTTCTGCATCATGGCCTTGACGTAGACCTGCACGTCTTCCTTGAGGATACGACCGTGCGGGCCAGTGGCCGCGACGGCACCCAGGTCGACGCCGAATTCACGGGCCAGCTGACGAACGGCAGGGCCAGCATGAACCTTGGCATTGCTGCCGGCTGCCGGCGCGGTGGCGGCCGGAGCAGGGGCGGCAGCAGGCGCCGGAGCAGCGGCAGGCGCAGCGGCTTGGGCAGGAGCGGCAGCCGGAGCAGAAGCGGCCGGAGCCGGCGCTGCGGCAGGGGCGGCGCCAGCGGCCTTGATCTTGAAGATCAGGTCACCGGTGCCCACTTCGTCTTCCAGCTTGCACAGCACGGCTTCGATCACGCCGGCGCTAGGCGACGGGATCTCCATGGAAGCCTTGTCGGACTCCAGGGTGATCAGCGACTGGTCGGCTTCGACGGTGTCGCCGACCTTGACCAGCACTTCGATGATCTTGGCCTTGCCCGACGAACCGATATCCGGCACGTGGATGTCTTGCACGCTGGCGGCAGCCGGGGCTGCGGCAGGCGCAGGGGCCGCTTCGGCAGCCGGTGCTGGGGCAGCAGCCGGAGCCGGGGCGGCAGCGGCCGGAGCCTCAGGCGCCGCAGCGGCGCCCTCGACTTCCAGGACCAGCAGCTCGTCGCCTTCTTTCAGGCGGTCGCCCAGCTTGACCTTCAGCTCCTTGACCACGCCGGCCTTGGGGGCCGGGATTTCCATGGAGGCCTTGTCGGACTCCAGGGTCAGCAGGCTCTGGTCTGCTTCGATACGGTCACCGACCTTGACGAACAGCTCGATGATTTCACCTTCACCGCTGCCGATGTCAGGTACGCGAATGAGTTCGCTCACTTAAAAATACTCCTCAGCAGTCCAGTGGGTTGCGCTTGTCCGGGTCGATGCCGAACTTGACGATGGCGTCAGCCACAACCTTGGGTTCGATCTCGCCACGGTCAGCCAGGGCTTCCAGGGCAGCCAGCACCACGAAGTGGCGGTCGACTTCGAAGAAGTGACGCAGCTTCTTGCGGCTGTCGCTGCGACCGTAACCGTCGGTACCCAGGACCTTGAACTCTTTGCTCGGGACCCACTGGCGAATCTGCTCGGCGAACAGCTTCATGTAGTCGGTGGAGGCGATGACCGGGCCCTTGCGGCCGGCAAGGCACTCTTCGACGTAGGTCTGCTGAGGCTTCTGGCCAGGCTTGAGGCGGTTGGCACGCTCCACGGCCAGGCCGTCGCGACGCAGTTCGTTGAAGCTGGTGACGCTCCACACGTCGGCGCCGACGTTGAACTCTTCACGCAGGATCTTCGCAGCTTCCCGGACTTCGCGCAGGATGGTGCCGGAGCCCATCAGCTGTACGTGGTGCGCGGCTTCGCGGGTGTCTTCCTCGAGCAGGTACATGCCCTTGATGATGCCGTCCTCGACACCGGCCGGCATGGCGGGTTGCTGGTACGACTCGTTCATCACGGTGATGTAGTAGAAGATGTCCTGTTGCTCTTCGGTCATCTTCTTCATGCCGTCCTGGATGATCACCGCCAGCTCGTAGCCGTAGGTCGGATCATAGGTGCGGCAGTTCGGGATGGTGCCCGCCATCATGTGGCTGTGACCGTCTTCGTGCTGCAGGCCTTCACCGTTGAGGGTGGTACGGCCGGCGGTACCGCCGATCAGGAAGCCACGGGTGCGGCTGTCGCCAGCGGCCCAGGCCAGGTCGCCGATACGCTGGAAGCCGAACATCGAGTAGAAGATGTAGAACGGCAGCATCGGCTGGTTGTGGCAGCTGTACGAAGTACCGGCAGCGATGAACGACGACATGGCGCCGGCCTCGTTGATGCCTTCTTCGAGGATCTGGCCCTTCTTGTCTTCGCGGTAGAACATCACCTGGTCTTTATCAACAGGCTCGTAGAGCTGGCCGACCGACGAGTAGATGCCCAGCTGGCGGAACATGCCTTCCATACCGAAGGTACGGGCTTCGTCCGGGATGATCGGGACGATGCGCTGGCCGATGTCCTTGTCCTTGACCAGCTGCGCCAGGATGCGCACGAAGGCCATGGTGGTGGAGATTTCGCGGTCGCCCGAACCGTCCAGGATCGCTTTCAGCGTTTCCAGTGGCGGGGTGGGGACGCTGAAGCTCTTGGCACGGCGCTGCGGTACGAAACCGCCCAGGGCCGCACGGCGCTCGGCCAGGTACTTGGCCTCGGCGGAGCCTTCTTCCGGCTTGAAGAACGGCAGGTTCTCAAGGTCGGCATCCTTGACCGGGATGTCGAAGCGGTCACGGAAGTGACGCAGGCTGTCGACGTCGACTTTCTTTGTATTGTGCGCGGTGTTCTTGGCTTCGCCAGCACCGGTACCGTAACCCTTGATGGTCTTGGCCAGGATGACGGTCGGCTGCTCTTTGTGGTTAACAGCCTGGTGGTACGCCGCGTAGACCTTGTAGGGGTCGTGGCCGCCACGGTTGAGCTTCCAGATCTCGTCGTCGGACAGGTCTTCGACCATGGCCTTGAGCTCTGGAGTATTGAAGAAGTTTTCACGAACGTACGCGCCGTCTTTGGCTTTGTAGTTCTGGTACTCGCCGTCGATGACTTCGTCCATGCGGCGCTGCAGGGCACCGTTGGTGTCCTTGGCCAGCAGTGGGTCCCAGAAGCGGCCCCAGACCACCTTGTTGACGTTCCAGCCACCGCCGCGGAACACGCCTTCGAGTTCCTGGATAATCTTGCCGTTGCCGCGAACCGGGCCGTCGAGGCGCTGCAGGTTGCAGTTGATGACGAAGATCAGGTTGTCCAGCTTCTCGCGGCCGGCCAGGGCGATCGCGCCCAGGGATTCCGGCTCGTCGCACTCGCCGTCGCCCATGAAGCACCAGACCTTCTGCTTGCCGGCCGGGATGAAGCCACGGGCTTCCAGGTACTTCATGAAGCGTGCCTGGTAGATCGCCTGGATCGGGCCCAGGCCCATCGATACGGTCGGGAACTGCCAGAAGTCAGGCATCAGCCACGGGTGCGGGTACGAAGACAGGCCGTTGCCGTCCACTTCCTGGCGGAAGTTGTTCATCTGGTCTTCGTTGATGCGGCCTTCCATGAAGGCGCGGGCGTAGACGCCTGGCGAAGCGTGGCCCTGGAAGAAGATCAGGTCGCCGCCGTGTTCGTCGGTCGGGGCCTGGAAGAAGTAGTTGAAGCCGATGTCGTACAGCGTGGCGCTGGAGGCGAAGCTCGAGATGTGGCCACCCAGGTCCGAGTCTTTCAGGTTGGTGCGCATGACCATGGCCAGGGCGTTCCAACGCACCATCGAGCGGATGCGGCGTTCCATGAACAGGTCGCCAGGCATGCGTGCTTCGTGGGTGACAGGGATGGTGTTGCGGTACGGCGTGGTGATGGCATACGGCAGCTGGGAGCCACTACGGGTGGCCAGCTCGCCCATACGGGTCATCAGGTAATGAGCGCGGTCTTCGCCTTCTTTGTCGAGGACCGACTCCAGGGCATCCAGCCATTCCTGGGTTTCGATTGGATCGAGGTCTTGCATGGCTTGCTCCAGGGCGGAAAGGCCACCAGAATCGATGGCCTGAGTTTGCGACTGGCCTTATGGGCAGACGTCGTGAATTCTTGGATTACCGGACAGTCATCCGGCGCGGTGTAGTTTTACTACAAATGCTTTCGCATTTCATGCTTTTGCACCTACGGGGTAGTAGTAAAACTACACAAATGCGACGGTTTGTCGCATCCCGGGTTGTGAGGATAAACGTTCATGTTGGTTGGTGGCGTGTCGCGATCAGGTGGTTCTTGATGCTTTTTGCCAAATTTTCGGCTTTATCGGCTATTTCCAACTTTTGTATGACAGTCCAACCGTGGCCGGGCCTCCTTTTGAGCGCCCACGCCCCTCACTTTCACGCCGATCAAGGATAGACCATGCGCCTGCCTTTGCCGCTCGATCTGCCCGCCGCACTCCAACCGCTGGTCACCCGCAACCAACAGTTTCTGCGCGATGCCCTGGCCGCCCATCCCGACCTGAATCTGGACAGCTGCAGCGCCGAGCATCGACAGCAGTTCGACCAGGTGGCTGGCGCCAGCGATTTCGTCCTGACCCAGGCCCAGCGCGAGCCGGCCATGCTGTTCGAGTTGCTCGGCAGTGGCCTGATGGATCGCCCGTTCGCACCCGGCGAGTTGCGCGGGCAGGTCAATGCCGCCGCCCAGGCCGCGCAGACCGAGGACGAGCTGGCGCGCAACCTGCGCCGCGAACGCAACCGCCAGCAGTTGCGCATTATCTGGCGCGACATCACCCGCCAGGCGGCGCTGGGGGAAACCTGCCGCGACCTGTCCGACCTGGCCGACGCCGCCATCGACGAAGCTTATCAATGGCTGTACCCGCGCCACTGCCAGCAGTTCGGCACGCCCATCGGCAACCGCAGCGGCGAGCCGCAGCACATGGTGGTGCTGGGCATGGGCAAGCTGGGGGCGGTGGAGCTCAACCTGTCGTCCGACATCGACCTGATCTTCGCTTTCCCCGAGGGCGGCGAAACCGAGGGCGTAAAACGCTCGCTGGACAACCAGGAGTTCTTCACCCGCCTGGGCCAGCGTCTGATCAAGGCGCTCGACCCGGTCACCGTCGATGGCTTCGTGTTCCGCGTCGACATGCGCCTGCGCCCTTATGGTTCGGCCGGTGCGTTGGTGCTCAGCTTCAATGCCCTGGAGCAGTACTACCAGGACCAGGGGCGCGACTGGGAGCGCTACGCGATGATCAAGGCCCGGGTCGTGGCCGGCGACCAGGCCGCCGGCGCCCAATTGCAGGAAATGCTGCGGCCGTTCGTCTACCGTCGCTACCTGGACTTCTCCGCCATCGAGGCGCTGCGCACCATGAAGCAGCTGATCCAGCAGGAGGTGCGGCGCAAGGGCATGGCCGAGAACATCAAGCTGGGGGCCGGTGGCATTCGCGAAGTGGAGTTCATCGCCCAGGCCTTCCAGCTGATCCACGGTGGTCGCGACCTGAGCCTGCAGCAACGGCCGTTGCTCAAGGTGCTGGCAACGCTCGAAGGGCAGGGCTACCTGCCACCGGCGGTGGTCGCCGAGCTGCGTGAAGGCTATGAGTTCCTGCGTTACACCGAGCACGCTATCCAGGCCATTGCCGACCGTCAGACGCAAATGCTGCCGGATGATGAGACCGACCGCGCGCGCATCGCCTATATGCTCGGCTTTGCCGACTGGGCCAGCTTCCATGAACAGTTGATGCACTGGCGTGGCCGCGTCGACTGGCATTTCCGCCAGGTGATCGCCGACCCGGACGAAGACGACGCCGAGGGCGAGCTGGTGGTGGGCGGCGAGTGGTCGCCGCTCTGGGAGCAGGCCCAGGATGAAGAGGCCGCCTGCCGTCAATTGGAAGAGGCAGGTTTCAAGCAGCCCGCCGAGGCGTTGCGGCGCCTGACCGCCTTGCGCGTCAGCCCTTCGTTGCGTTCGATGCAGCGCATTGGCCGTGAACGCCTGGATGCCTTTATTCCACGTTTGCTGGCCCAGACGGTGGAGCATGACAACCCTGACCTGGTGCTGGAGCGAGTGCTGCCGCTGGTCGAGGCCGTGGCGCGACGTTCTGCTTATCTTGTGCTGCTGACGGAAAACCCGGGCGCGCTGCGCCGCTTGCTGACCCTGTGCGCGGCCAGCCCGTGGATCGCCGAGCAGATCGCCCGCTACCCGCTGCTGCTCGACGAGCTGCTCAACGAAGGCCGGCTGTTCAGCCCGCCGCTGGCACCAGAGTTGGCCGCCGAACTGCGTGAACGCCTGACGCGCATTCCCGAGGACGACCTGGAACAACAGATGGAGGCCCTGCGCCACTTCAAGCTGGCCCATAGCCTGCGGGTGGCCGCTTCGGAGATCACCGGCAACCTGCCGCTGATGAAGGTGAGCGACTACCTCACCTGGCTCGCCGAGGCGATCCTCGACCAGGTGCTGGCCCTGGCCTGGCGCCAGACGGCGGCCCGTCATGGCCAGCCCAGGCGCAGTGACGGTAGCCTGTGCGACCCGGGTTTCATCATCGTGGGTTATGGCAAGGTTGGTGGCCTCGAACTGGGCCATGGCTCGGACCTGGACCTGGTGTTCATCCACGATGGCGACCCTAATGCCGAGACTGACGGTGCCAAGCCCATCGACGGCGCGCAGTTCTTCACCCGCCTGGGCCAGCGCATCATCCACCTGCTGACCACCCAGACCAACTCCGGCCAGCTCTATGATGTAGACATGCGCCTGCGCCCGTCCGGCGCCTCGGGGCTGCTGGTCAGTTCGCTGGGCGCGTTCGAGCGCTACCAGCAGAACGAAGCCTGGACCTGGGAGCACCAGGCCCTGGTGCGAGCACGGGTGCTGGTGGGTTGCCCGCAGGTGGCGACGGCGTTCGAGGGCGTGCGCGCCAAGGTGCTGGGCCAGGCCCGCGACTTGGACAAATTGCGCAGCGAAGTCAGCGACATGCGCGCCAAGATGCGCGACAACCTCGGCACCAAGGCGACCGCCGCCGGTACCGCGGCCAATGCCTTCGACGCGGGCGTGGCGTTCGATATCAAGCAGGATGCCGGCGGTATCGTCGATATCGAATTTATGGTGCAATACGCCGCTTTGGCCTGGTCCCACGACCACCCGGCCTTGCTGCGCTGGACCGATAACATCCGCATCCTCGAAGAGCTTGAGCAGGCCGGGTTGATGCCCGCCACTGACGCCGTGCTGCTGCGCGAGGTGTACAAGGCGTTCCGCTCGGCCTCGCACCGCCAGGCCCTGCAGAAGCAGGCCGGGGTGATTGACGCGGCGCAGTTCGTCGACGAGCGCCGCGAGGTGCGGCGGATCTGGGGGCAGCTAGGTTTGACCTGAGATTGACGGGGCCGCTTTGCGGCCCTTTCGCGGCACAAGGCCGCTCCCACAGGTATGGCGTGGTCTGCGTGGGAGCGGCCTTGCGTCGCGAAAGGGCTGCGCAGCAGCCCCAAAGGTCCATGTTCCACCACCGGTGGTACACTGTCCGCCACATAGCCTGAATATAAAGAGGGGAGGCCAGGTTTAACGCAGCCTGCAGCCTCCCCGAATGTTTCTGGATAACGCATGAGAATACTGATCATTGGCCCCAGCTGGGTCGGCGACATGGTGATGGCGCAGACCCTGTTCCAGTGCCTCAAACAGCAGCACCCCGATTGTGTGATCGACGTGCTGGCCCCCGAGTGGAGCCGGCCGATCCTCGAGCGCATGCCCGAGGTGCGCCAGGCCTTGAGCTTCCCGCTCGGCCACGGCGCGCTGGAGCTGGCCACGCGCCGGCGCATCGGCAAGTCGCTGGCCGGCCAGTACGACCAGGCGATCCTGTTGCCCAACTCGCTCAAGTCGGCGCTGGTGCCGTACTTCGCCGGCATCCCCAAACGCACCGGCTGGCGCGGCGAGATGCGCTACCTGCTGCTCAACGACGTGCGCAAGCTGGACAAGGCGCGCTACCCGCTGATGATCGAGCGCTTCATGGCCCTGGCCTACGCGCCGGACGCCGAGCTGCCCAAGCCGTATCCGCGTCCGTCCCTGCAGATCGAAGCCCAGAGCCGCGAAGCGGCCCTGGCCAAGTTCAAGCTGGAAATGGACCGCCCGGTGCTTGCCCTATGCCCCGGCGCCGAGTTCGGCGAAGCCAAGCGCTGGCCGGCCGAGCACTACGCGCAAGTGGCCGATGCGATGATCCGCCAGGGCTGGCAGGTGTGGCTGTTCGGTTCGAAGAACGACCACGCCGTGGGCGAGCAGATTCGCGACCGCCTGATCCCGGGTTTCCGGGAAGAATCGTATAACCTGGCCGGCGAAACCTCGCTGGCCGAGGCCATCGACTTGATGTCCTGCGCCAACGCGGTGGTTTCCAACGACTCCGGCCTGATGCACGTGGCCGCTGCGCTGAACCGCCCGTTGGTGGCGGTGTACGGCTCCACTTCACCCGGCTTCACCCCGCCGTTGGCTGACCAGGTCGAGATCGTGCGCACGGGCATCGAGTGCAGCCCCTGCTTCGACCGTACCTGCCGTTTCGGCCACTACAACTGCCTGCGCCTGCTGGAGCCTGAAAAGGTCATCGCAGCCCTGCACAGCCTGGGCGGGCCGAACCTGATCGATACCGTGGCCGAGGTCGACTGAGTGCGGGTCCTGATCATCAAGACGTCGTCGCTGGGCGATGTCATCCACACCCTGCCGGCGCTGACCGATGCGGCCCACGCCATTCCCGGCATTCGTTTCGACTGGGTGGTGGAAGAAGGCTTCGCCGAGATCCCGAGCTGGCACCCAGCAGTCGACCGGGTGATCCCGGTGGCGATCCGCCGCTGGCGCAAGAACATCTGGCAGACCCTCAAGAGCGGCGAGTGGAAGGCGTTCAAGCAACGCTTGCGCGAGCACAAGTACGACCTGGTGATTGATGCCCAGGGCTTGGTCAAGTCGGCTTGGCTGACCCGCTACGTCAAGGCGCCGGTGGCCGGCCTGGACCGTTACTCGGCCCGCGAAGGCTGGGCCAGCCGCTTCTACGACCGGCGCTTGTCGGTCGCCGTTGGCCAGCACGCCGTGGAGCGTGTGCGCCAACTGTTCGCCCTGGCCCTGGCCTATGACCTGCCCGAAGGGCTGGGTGACTACGGCCTTGATCTCAACCGCCTGCAACTGCCGCCCGCCGCGCCGTATGTGGTGTTCCTGCACGGCACCACCTGGGCCACCAAACATTGGCCGGAAGCTTACTGGCGCGAGCTGGCCGAGCGCATGGGCCGGCGCAAGCTGCAGGTGATGCTGCCCTGGGGCAATCCGGCGGAGAAGGCCCGTGCCGAGCGCATCGCCCAGGGCTTGAACAACTGCCAGGTGCTCCCCAAGTTGAACCTGGTGGGCGTCGCCCGTGTGCTGGCGGCGGCCAAGGCCTGCGTGGCCGTGGACACCGGCCTCGGCCACCTGGCCGCGGCGCTGGATGTGCCGACCATCTCGCTGTTCGGCCCTACCAACCCTGGTTTGACGGGCGCCTACGGACGCGCCCAGATCCACCAGGCGAGCAACTTCCCCTGCGCCCCGTGCCTGCAGAAGAAGTGCACCTACAAACCGAGCGCCGAGGACCTGCGCCGGTTCGATCTCAAACGCGAGTGGCCGCTGTGCTTCACTCGCCTGAATCCCGAGCATGTGGCGGGCCGCTTGAGCGCGCTGCTGCTGGCTGAGGATGTTCGTTGATGCAACTGGCTTTTGTGCTCTACAAGTATTTCCCTTTCGGCGGGCTGCAGCGCGACTTCATGCGCATTGCCCTCGAGTGCCAGCAGCGAGGTCACCAGATCCGCGTGTACACGCTGATCTGGGAAGGTGACATCCCGCCGGGCTTCGAGGTGCTGGTGGCGCCGGTCAAGGCGCTGTTCAACCACCGCCGCAACGAAAAGCTCAGCGCCTGGATGGAAGCGGACTTGGCAAAGCGCCCGGTCGACCGCCTGGTCGGCTTCAACAAGATGCCTGGGCTGGACGTGTACTACGCCGCCGACGGCTGCTTCGAGGACAAGGCCCAGACCCTGCGCGGTGGCCTGTACCGCCGTTGGGGCCGCTACCGCCATTTCGCCGAGTACGAACGGGCGGTGTTCGCCAAGGATGCCCGCACCGAGGTCCTGATGATCTCCGAGGTGCAGCAGCCGCTGTTCATCAAGCACTACGGCACCCCGGAGGCGCGCTTCCACCTGCTGCCGCCAGGTATCTCTCACGACCGCCGCCGCCCGGCCGATGCCGACGCCATCCGTGCCGAGTTCCGCAAGGAATTCGGCCTGGCCGATGACGAGCTGTTGCTGGTGCAGATTGGCTCGGGCTTCAAGACCAAGGGGGTGGACCGCAGCCTCAAGGCCCTGGCCGCGCTGCCGTCGGCCCTGCGCAAGCGCACGAAACTGATGGTTATCGGCCAGGACGACCCCAAGCTGTTCCAGGTGCAGAGCACGGCGCTCGGCCTGGGTGACCAGGTGCAGTTCCTCAAGGGGCGCAGCGACATCCCGCGCTTCCTGCTGGGCGCCGACCTGCTGATTCACCCCGCGTACAACGAGAACACCGGCACCGTGCTGCTGGAGGCGCTGGTCGCCGGCCTGCCGGTTCTGGTATCGAAGGTGTGCGGCTACGCCCACTACATCGCCGAGGCCGACAGCGGCCTGGTACTCGACGAGCCATTCGAGCAGGAGCAGCTCAATCGCTACCTGCAACGCATGCTCGAAGATGGCCCGCAGCGCGCCGCCTGGTCGCGCAATGGCGTGGCCTTCGCCGACAGCGCCGACCTGTACAGCATGCCGCAGCACGCTGCCGACGTGATTCTCCAGGAGCCCGCATGAAGCTGATACTGGCAGAGCCGTTCAAGCGCCTGTGGGCTGGCCGTGATGCATTCCAGGCCGTAGAGCAGTTGCAGGGCGAGGTGTACCGCGAGCTGGAAGGTCGCCGCACCCTGCGCACCGAAGTCGACGGCGCGGGCTTCTTCGTCAAGATCCACCGTGGCATCGGTTGGGGCGAGATCTTCAAGAACCTGTTCAGCGCCAAGCTGCCGGTGCTGGGCGCCGGCCAGGAGTGGCAGGCGATCCAGCGGCTGCATGAGGCAGGCGTGCCGACCATGACCGCCGTGGCCTACGGCGAGCGCGGCGGCAACCCGGCCACCCAGCACTCGTTCATCGTTACCGAGGAGCTGGCGCCGACCGTCAGCCTGGAAGACTTCAGCATCGACTGGGTCAAGCAGCCGCCGGCGCCACGTCTCAAGCATGCCTTGATCGCCGAAGTGGCGAAGATGACCGGCGGCATGCACCGCGCCGGGGTCAACCACCGCGACTGCTACATCTGCCACTTCCTGCTGCACACCGACCGACCGGTGACGCCGGAAGACTTCAAACTGTCGGTGATCGACCTGCACCGCGCCCAGACCCGGGCGAAGATTACCCGTCGCTGGCGCGACAAGGACCTGGCTGCCCTGTATTTCTCGGCACTGGACATCGGCCTCACCCGCCGTGACAAGCTGCGCTTCCTGCGTGGCTACTTCCAGCGCCCACTGCGCCAGGTGCTCAAGGAGGAGGCCGCACTGCTCGCCTGGCTCGAACGCAAGGCGCAGAAACTCTACGATCGCAAGCAACGCTATGGGGACGCACTCTGATGGCGGGTTGGACACTGGCGCCGGGTTACAAGCACCTGGCGGCGGACTTCGGCAGTCTCGACGCGGTGTTCGCCCTGCAGGGCGAGCGCCTGACCCGCGACCCGCTCAGCGAGGTCATCCGCATCGAGCGTGACGGGGTCAACTACTACGTCAAACGTTACACCGGCGCCGGCAAGCACATGCGCCGTTACCTGGGCCGGCCACGGATCAAGGCTGAATGGCAGAACCTCAAGCAGTTCGCCAAATGGGGCATCCCCACCGCCGAGGTGGTGGCCTGGGGCCTGGAGCGCAATGGCCTGGCTTTCGGCCGCGGGGCGATGATCACCCGTGAGCTGCCGCGCACCGAAGACCTTTCGGCCCTGGCTGAGCGCGACGACCCGCGCCTGCGCGATCGCGCCTGGGTCGACCACCTCAGCCGCCAACTGGCACGGCATACCCGGGTGATGCATGATCACCATTTCGCCCACAACGACCTGAAGTGGCGCAACCTGCTGGTGGACGACGAGGGCACGCTGTTCTTCATCGACTGCCCCACCGGCGATTTCTGGCGCGGCTTCATGCTGCGCCACCGGCTGATCAAGGACCTGGCGTGCCTGGACAAGGTCGCCAAATACCACCTGTCGGCGACCCAGCGCCTGCGTTTCTACCTGCAGTACCGCAGGCACGATCGCCTGAACGCCCGGGACAAGCGGCGCATTCGCCAAGTGGTGGGCTTTTTCGAGGGAAGGGAATGACCGATTACCTGGCCAGTGCCGACCAGGCATTGCTCAAGCGCCACGGCCTGGGCGATTTCGAGGCGCTCTGGGCGCTGCAGCTCGAGGCTGTGGACGAACCCAACACCGGCCGTGGCGGCTGGAGCAGCGTGTTCCGCCTGGAGCTGGAGGGCAAGGGCTACTACCTCAAGCGCCAGAGCGACTACCTCACGCGCACCCTGCACCGCCCTTTCGGCGAACCGACCTTCGCCCGCGAGTTCCGCAATATCAGCCGCTACCAGAAGCTGGGTATCCCGGCGCTGCAGGCGGTGTTCTACGGCGAGCGCAAGCAGGCTGGGCAGCACCGCGCCATCCTCATGACCCGTGCCCTGGACGAATGGCGCGATCTGGACAGCCTGCTGGCCGAATGGCCGCAACTTGAACAGAGCCAGCGCCAGCAGGTTCTTCAGGCCTGCGGTGAGCTGGCGCGTACCCTGCACGCGGCGGGGCAGGTGCATGGCTGCTTCTACCCCAAGCACATTTTCCTGCGCGAGCGCCGCGAAGGCTGGCAGGCACAACTGATCGACCTGGAGAAGACCCGCCCGCTGCTGCTCGGCATGCGTGACCGGCTCAAGGATCTTGAGCCCCTGCTGCGCCGCGCAGGTGCCTGGAGCGAGGCGGACGTACGCACGCTGCTCGGCGCCTACCTGGCCCTGCCGGCGGACAGCGCGCAGGTCGACACCTGGCTGCAGCGCCTGATGCTACGCCGTCGACACAAAGAGGCCCGCTGATGCGATTGTCCGAACTCAAGGACGCCGGGCGCACCCCGACGTTGCCCCTGACCGTCACCCTCGCCGACGCCGCGGGCGTAGCCGACCTGCAGCTGCTCAGCCTGCTGCGTGTGCTACCTGGCCAGCGTTATGTCGGCGCCGGGATCTGGCGCGGTACCAAGGTGCTGGCCAAACTGCTGGTCGGCGGCAATGCCGCCCGCCATTTCCAGCGCGAGCTCGATGGCGCCCGCTTGCTGGCCGACCAGGGCCTGACCACGCCACGTTTGCTGGCTGATGGCCTGAAAGAAGGCGAGGGCGGCTGGTTGTTGTTCGAATTCCTGGAAGATGCCGAGAGCCTGGGCGATGCCTGGGCCAAGGTGGAGCACTTGCCGATGCTCGCCGACGAGCAGCATCTGGTGCTCGGCGAGGCGCTGACCGCAGTGGCGCAGATGCACGCCAAGGGCTTGTGGCAGGAAGACCTGCACCTGGACAACCTGCTGCGCCAGGGCGGCCGGCTGTACTTGATCGATGGTGGCGGCATCAAGGCCGAGACGCCTGGCCAGCAGCTGTCGCGCCAGCGCGTGCTGGAAAACCTCGGGGTGTTGTTCGCCCAGTTGCCCAAACGCCTGGAGCCGTTCATCGAAGAGGCGCTGGTGCATTACTTGCTGGCCAACGCCGAACATGCGCTGCCCCTGGAAGCTTTGCTCCAGCAGGTGGACAAGGTGCGCAGCTGGCGGCTCAAGGATTACCTCGACAAGGCTGGGCGCGAGTGCACGCTGTTCAGCGTCCAGCGCAGGCTTTCGGGCCTGCAGGCGATCCGCCGTGGCGAGGTGGCGGCGATGCAGCCGGTGCTCGAGCAGGCTGACACGCTGATCGACCAAGGCCACCTGTACAAGACTGGTGGCGCCGCCAGCGTGGCGCGCATCGAAGTGGCGGGCCGCACCCTGGTGCTCAAGCGCTACAACATCAAGAACACCGCCCACTGGTTCAAGCGCTTCTGGCGCCCGAGCCGGGCCTGGCATTCGTGGATCGAAGGGCATCGCCTGGCGTTTCTCGACATCGCCACCCCGCGCCCGTTGGCGGTGCTGGAGCAGCGGGTGATGGGGCTGCGCAGCCGCGCGTACCTGGTGACCGAATATGCCGATGGCCCGGACCTGACTGCGTGTTTCGCGCCCTTCGTCGAAAGCGGCGAGGCGCCGGACGAGCAGGTCGATGCGCTGGTGCGGTTGATGCAGCAGCTGATCCGTGAGCGCATCAGTCATGGTGATTTTAAAGGCCACAACCTGTTCTGGCAGGACGGGCAGTGGTCGCTGATCGACCTCGATGCCATGTGTCAGCACGCCACTCAGCTCAGCTTCGCCCCTGCCTACGCCCGCGACCGGGCGCGGTTGTTGCGCAACTGGCCGAAGGGCAGCGCGCTGCACCAGCGGCTCGACCAAGTGCTGCCGCGCCTGGCCGACTGACGCCGTTGCGCATGGCGTATGGGCGCCCAGGCAAGGCTGCGCCTTGCTGGCGAACGGGCGCCCCGGCAAGGATGGCTCCCGCAGGGGAACGGTCAGCGCCGCCAGAAGCCGCTCAGCCCCAGGCCGGCCGAAAGGCCGAGGCCCAGCCAGGCCAGGCTGTCCCAGATGCCATCGCCCAGCAACGCAGCGAACAGCCCCGCGCCACTGAGCAGGGCGATCAATGCCGGCCAGGCGAAGATCCGCCGGGTCGATTGCGAACGGTGGCTCATGGGCGGGCCTCCCGTGGCTTGCGCTGCTTGCCCCACCACAGGTACAGCCCGCTGCCCAGCACGATGATGGTCAGCACATCCAATACCGCCCAGAGGATCTGCATCGGGCGCCCGCCGTAGTCACCGAAATGCAAGGGCGATGACAGGCTCATGGCGTCCATGTACCACGGGCGATCGCCGACAGCAGTGACTTCGAGGGTACTGGCGTCGATCAACACCGGCGTGAGCAGGTGCGAGGTCAGGTGGGTGTTGCCTTTCATGAACACCGCATAGTGATGCTCGCTGGAAAAGCGCGTACCGGGGAAGGCGATGAAGTCCGGGCGCATGCCCGGCGCGGCCCCGGCGGCGATCTCCAGCAGCCGATCGGCCGGTGCGCGCTGGGTGAGCGCCGGTGCGTCGCGGTAGGGGGCGATCATGGCGGCCAGGCTGTCGTTGCGCCAGGCAGCGATGACCAGGTCGGACAGCGCGCTGATCACCCCGGTGACGCCGACCACCAGGGCCCAGGTCAGGGTGACCACGCCGATCAGGTTGTGCAGGTCGAGCCAGCGCAGGCGCCGGGACTTGTCGTGGCGCACCGTGGCGAAGGCCAGGCGGCGCATGAACGGCGCATAGAGCACCGTGCCGGAAATGATCGCAACGACGAACAATACCCCCATGAACGCCAGCAACAGCTTGCCGGGCAGCCCGGCAAGCATGTCCACGTGCAGGCGCAGCATGAGCATGATGAAGCCGCCGTTGGCGGCCGGCATGGCCACGGCTTCGCCGGTGCGCGCATCGAGCATGAAGGTGTGCGACAGGTCGGGCTCGGTGCCGGCGGTGGCGGCCATGATCGCCACCACGCCGTTGCGCTCGTCATCCTCGTAGCCGAAGTACTGCAGCGCCTCGCCCGGGCGGTGCTGCTCGGCCTTTAGCACCAGTTGCTGCAGGTCGAGGTGCGGGGTGTCGGCGGGCATCTCGCGCAGCTCGGGGGCTTCGCCGAGCAGGTGCTCCAGTTCGTGGTGGAAGATCAGCGGCAGGCCGGTGACGGCCAATAGCAGCAGGAACAGCGTGCAGACCAGGCTGCTCCAGGTGTGAATCGCCGACCAGCGGCGGATGGTTTGGCTTTTCATCACGGTTCCATTTACGTCTGATTATGGCTGGGGCTGCTGCGCAGCCGTTGGCCGGCAAGCCGGCTCCTACAGGGATGTCGGTGTAGGAGCCGGCTTGCCGGCGAACGGGCCGCAGGGCGGCCCCGGTCACTCAGAACTTGTACGTGGCGCTGGCGACGACGCTGCGCTGGTCGCCGTAGTAGCAGTAGTACCCGTCGCAGGTGGAGAGGTAGTCCTTGTTCAACAGGTTGGTGGCATTGATTGCCACCGAGGCGCCCTTGAGGCTGTTGTCCAGGCGGCCCAGGTCGTAGTGCACGGCCGCGTCGAACACGGTGTAGGCGTTGGCCTTGCCCAGCCAGGTGTTCTCCTGGTTGCCGTAGGTGTTGCCGGTGTAGCGCGCGCCCAGGCCGATCCCGAAGCCGTCGAGCACGCCACTGTGCCAGGTGTAGTCGGTCCACAGCGAGGCTTGCTGGTTCGGCATCAGCTGCAGGCGATTGCCCTTGTACTGACCGTCCTGTACTTCGGACTTGGCCAAGGTGTACGCGGCTATCACCTTCAGGTTTTCAGTCACGTCGGAAACGGCTTCCAGCTCCAGGCCGCGAACCTTCACTTCACCGGTCTGGCTGGTGACGCTCACGCCGCCCTCATTGTTGGTGACCTGTATGTTCTTCTGTGTGAGGTCATACACCGCAGCGGACAGCAGGGTGTTGGAGCCCGGTGGCTGGTACTTGATACCCAGCTCCCACTGCTTACCCTCGGTTGGCTTGAATGTCTTCAGCGGGTCCGCGTCCGCGCTGCTGGCCGGCTGGAACGACTCGGCATAGGACAGGTACGGCACGAAGCCGGAGTCGAAGACGTAGCTGATCGCCGCGTTGCCGCTGAACTTGCTGTCACGCTGGGTGTTGGTGGCATCGTCCTTGTTGAAGAACTTGGTGCCGGTGTGCACCCAGTCCTGGCGTCCGCCCAGGGTCAGGCGCCAGTTGTCGAGGGCCATCTGGTCCTGGATGTAGAGACCGGTCTGGACGGTCTTCTGGTTGTAGTCGTAGAAGGCCGAGGAGCGGTCCGGGCGGGTGATCGGCACGCCATACACCGGGTTGATGGCGTTGGTGGGTGGAACGTCGAAGCCGTAGATCGCCAGGTAGTTGTGATTGGTGCGCTGGTGGTCCAGGCCGATCAGCACGGTGTGGCTGATGGCGCCGGTGGCGAAGTCGGCCTGGAAGTTGTTGTCGACCGCGAACTGGCTGATGTCTTCGTCGACGTTGGTGGACATGCGATTGACGGTGCCATCATCCTGCACCGGGCCACCGGGCGAATAGTAGGCGCCGGGTGTGATGGTCTGGAACGATAGGTCCGACTTGGTATAGCGCAGGTTCTGGCGGAACTGCCAGACATCGTTGAAGCGATGCTCGAATGCGTAGCCCAGGGCGTAGTAGGTGCGATCGTAGAACTCGTAGTCCGGGTCACCGAGGTTCTTGTGGTGAGAGATCTTGCCGAATGGCATGTCGATCTTGGTGCCCTGGATAGGGCGGAACTGGCTGGTGGCCCCGGTATCGTCGCGGGTGAACTGGGTGAGGAAGGTCAGCGAGGTGTCTTCGTCGATGTTCCAGGTCAGGCTGGGGGCGATGTTGTAGCGTTTGTCGTCGATGTGGTCGATCTGGGTGCCGCCATCGCGCACCACGCCACTGACGCTGTAGAGAAACTGTCCCTGGTCGTCGATCTTGCCGGTGCTGGCGAAATTGATCTGGCGATGGTTGTCGCTGCCGTACTGCAGCTCGATTTCATGGGCGCTTTCAGCCTGTGGGCGACGGCTGACCATGTCCAGCAGGCCGCCGGGCGGGGTCTGGCCATAGATCGACGACGCCGGGCCGCGTAGCAGCGCTAGGCGGTCCAGGTTCCAGGTCTCGGCCTTCGGGTTTGCGTACACGCCGCGCGGCAGTGGCAGGCCATCGAGGAACTGGGTCGGCTCGAAGCCGCGCACGCGCATCCAGTCGTAGCGGGTGTCGCTGCCATAGCTGGCGGAGACGATTCCCGGCATGTAGCGCACGGCATCGTCGAGGCTGTGCACGCCGCGATCGCTCATCTGCTGGCGGGTGGCGACGGAGATGGAGCGCGGCACTTCGACCAGCGCGGTGTCGGTCTTGGTGCCGGCGGCGGTACGCTTGGCCACGTAGCCCTCCACCGGGCCCCAGGCGCTCTCGCTGTCACTGGCGGCGTTCACGCTGGTTTCCGGCAGGGTCAGGCTGTCTTCCGGCGCCGCGACCAGGCTGTAGCTGCCTGCGCTGCTCTGTTGCAATTGCAGGCCGGTGCCGCGCAGGGCTGCCTGAAGTGCGCCGACGCCGTTGTACTCGCCGTTGACCGGCGCCGAGGCGCGGCCACTGACCAATGCCGGGTCCAGGGCCAGGGCGATACCGGCCTGGCTGGCGATCTGGTTCAGGGTGCTGGCCAGCGGCGCGCTGGGCAGGTTGTAGGCACGCATGGCGGACTGTTCGGCGGCGAACAGGGCGGGGCTGGCCAAGGGGGCGGCCAGGCCAATGGCCAGGGCCATCAGGCTGGGGCGAAGCAAAGCATCAACGGCACGGGACATGCAGCGGCTCCTCGACGAAATAGTGCTGACTGCTTCCTTGCCGAGCGAGAGTGGGAAAGTGACAGGGGGCTTTTGAAAAATTTTCAGAGGCGGTGGGGGCCTCTGTAGGAGCCGGCTTGCCGGCGAACAGGCCCGACGCTGAACCGAGGCGGGCCCGTTCGCCAGCAAGGCTGGCTTCTACAGGGTTGGCGCCAGCCTTTATTTGGCGGTGACGGTCACCCACCACGGCGTGTGCCGTTCGATCTTCACTGGCAACGCCGGCTGCAGCGAGGCCAGGGCCAAGTCGGTGTCGGTCAGCGGGAAGCTGCCGCTCACACGCAGGTCGGCGACCTCGTCGGCCACGCCCAGGTGGCCGCTGCGGTATTGTCCAAGGGTGGCCACCAGGTCGGCCAGGCGCACGTTGTCGACCACCAGCATGCCGCGGGTCCAGGCGTCGCTGCCGGCGGTCACCGGGTCGACGCGGCCAAGGCCATCGGCGCTCATCAATACCTGCTGGCCTTCGCGCAGGACCTGTTCGTCGCCACTGTTCTGCGGTTTGGCGGCCACCGAGGCTTGCAGCACCTCCAGGCGCGTGCCACCTGCTTCGCGCTTGACCAGGAAGCGCGTGCCCAGCGGGCGCAGGCGCCCGTCCTCGGTACGTACCAGCAGCGGACGGCTGTCGGCGTGACCGGTCTCCACGGAGATTTCGCCCTGGTGCAGCACGATCAGCCGCTGCTCGCCGTGGAAGTCGATATCCACCGCGGTGTGGGTGTTCAGGCTGAGCAAGGTGCCGTCTTCAAGGCGCAGGGTGCGCATTTCACCGGTGGCGGTGCGCTGGTCGGCCAGCCAGTAGCCCGGTGCGAGGGTGGGGACCCCGGCCCAAGCCAGCAACCCGCCAAGCACCAGCATCCCGGCCAGGCCCGCACCCAGCCCGCCGAGGCGCTGGCGCAGGCTAGCACGCGATTGCAGCAAGGTGTGGCGCACCGGGCCGGCGGCGGCGCTGACGCGTTGGTCGAGGGCGCCCAGTTGCTGCCAGGCGCGGGCATGCTCCTCATGGGCCGCATGCCAGCGCATGAATTCGTTGCGTTCGTCCGGGGTACCGCTGTCTTCGTCCAGGCACAGCTTCCAGGCGATAGCCGCTTCCAGCACCTTGCCGGATACCGGGGCCGTGTTCATGTCGGTTCCCCGTACAAGGCGACATAGCACTGGCGCAGGCCTTGGGCGATGTACTGGCGCACACGCGACACCGAAACGCCCAGGCGCTCGGCGATCTCGGCATGGCCCAGGCCGTCCAGGCGGTTGTACAGGAAGGCGGCGCGGGCTTTGCTCGACAGCTTGCCGAGCAGGCGGTCGATGGCCTTGAGGTCTTCGAGGATCAAGTGTTGCAGTTCCGGGGAGGGGTGCTCAGTCTCTGGCAACAGAGAAAGCTCCGCAAGGTAGGCCTGTTCCAGGGCCGCGCGGCGGAAATGGTCGAACAGCAGCCCCTTGGCGACGGCAGCCAGGAACGCCCGGGGTTCGCGAGGGGTGTCCAGGCGTTCGCGGCCGAGCAGGCGCACGAAGGTGTCCTGGCTGAGGTCCTCGGCGCGCTGGCGGCAGGCGGTGCTGCGCTGCAGCCAGGCGAGTAGCCAGCCGCGATGGTCGCGGTACAGCGCCCCGACCAGATCGGCATGTGGACTCTGCGCAGACGTCAAGAAGCGTCCCCCGGGAAAGAATGCGTTAACTAACGATAATTATTCGCGATTGTGGCAGAGGCGGGGGGCGGGGCGCAATTGACGCTTATCGGATTGCCATCACGTTGGGTTTCCAGGGCTGCTGGCGGTTCGCCGGCAATGCCGGCTCCTACAAGGAGCGGCGCAAGGTTTGGGATCGGTGCGCTGAGCTGGCGTTGCCGGCGAACGGGCCGATGTCAATTCAGAAGCCGTGGTTATGTACCTTGCGCCGACGCCACTGCTTGAGCCGCTGCTCCAGCTGCAGCGGACTGTCCAACTGCTGGCGGCGGGCCTGGCTGAACAGGATCAACGCCAGCTCCGCCGTGACTTGGGCATCGGCACTGGCATGGTGACGGGCCTGCACCTCCAGGCCGAAGCGGGCGATCCAGTCATCCAGCCCGGCTTCGCGCAACACCGTGTCGGGGTTGAGCATCGGCGCCAGTTCCGCGACGTCGAGGAACACATGCTGCAGGCGCAGGCCCAGGCTGTCCTTCAGGGCTCGGGCCAGCATGCGCTGGTCGAACGGGGCGTGGAACGCCAGTACCGGGCTGTCGCCGATGAACGCCAGCAGGTCGAGCAACGCCTCGGCCGGGTCGCATCCCGCCGCCAGGGCACTGGGGCCGAGGCGGTGGATCAATACGCTGGCATTGGTCTTCTGAGTGGGCCGGTGCAGCGTGCGCTCGAACGGGCGCCCCAGGTCGATGGCGCCATCCTCGATGGCCACCGCGCCGATCGACAGCACCTGGTCGCGGTTGAGGTTCAGGCCGCTGGTCTCCAGGTCCAGCACCACCCAGCGCTGTTCGCGCAGCGAGCACACCGCCGGTGGCGCGGGCCTGGGCAACTGCGCCAGACGCTGACGCAGGCGGTCGTCCAGGTGCGGTACCGCCGGGCGCAACCAGGCGAACAGGTTCACAGCTGGTACCGCAGGGCCAGGCTGCTTTGCAGGCGCTGGGCCTGGCGCAGGGATTCGCGCAGGATGCGCCGGTCCAGGTGGTTGAGGCTGTCCGGGTCGAGGCGGTTGGAATAGGGCAGGTTGTCGCGGCTCTGGCGCTGGTGCTGCTGCATGCGGGTCTGCTGGATGAAGTGGTACGCCTCTTCATACGCAGCACCATCCAGCGGCGCGATGACGCCCTTGTCCACCAGCTGGCGCAGCCGCTCGAGGGTATTGCAGGCACCGATGCCATTGGCCAGGGCCAGCAGCCGGGCACCATCGACGAACGGTGTCAGGCCTTGCACCTTGAGGTCGAGGGTCGCGGCCTTGTCGTCGCCCTGGCGGGTCAGCACGAACTCGCGCAGGCGCCCGACCGGCGGGCGCTGACGCAGGGCGTTGTCGGCCAGCATGCGCTGGAAGATGCGGTTGTCCGCCACCTGCTCCAGCAGGCCCCGGCGCAGTTGTTCGCAGCCTTGGTCATCGCCCCAGACCACACGCAGGTCGAAATAGATGCTCGACCCCAGCAGGTTCTCGGGGCTGGCTTCGCGCACGAAACCGGCGAAGCGCCGCGCCCATTCGCCGCGCGACAGGCACAGCTCGGGGTTGCCGGCCATGACATTGCCCTGGCACAGGGTGAAGCCGCACTGGGCGAGGTTATGGTTGATGAGCTGGGCCAGTGGCAGCAGTTTGCTGCGGATCGTATCGGCCTCGGCGGCGTCGCGCACCTCGAAGAGAATCCCGTTGTCCTGGTCGGTGTGCAGGGTCTGTTCGCGACGCCCTTCGCTGCCAAAGCACAGCCAGCTGAACGGCACACCGGGGTCGCCGCGCTCGGCGATAGCGAGTTCGATCACTCGGCAAACAGTGTGGTCGTTGAGCAGGGTGATGATCTGGGTGATCTGGGTCGAGGAGGCGCCATGGGCGAGCATGCGCTCGACCAGTTGGCCGATCTCGCCGCGCAGCGACACCAGGGTGTCCAGGCGTGGGGCATGGCGGATGGTCCGCGCCAGGTGCACCAGGTCGACCCGTTGCAGCGAGAACAGGTCGCGCTCGGAGATCACCCCGCACAGGCGCTGGTTCTCCACCAGGCAGACATGGGCGATGTGCCGCTCGGTCATGGCCATGGCCGCGTCGAAGGCGCTGGCCTGGGGGCTGAGCGAGAACGGCCGGGCGGTCATGTAGCGCTCGATCGGCGCGGTCAGCTCGGCGCTGGCGTCCGCCACCACCTGGCGCAGGTCACGCAGGGTGAAGATGCCGGTGGGGTGGCGCTGGTCATCGACGATGACGATGCTGCCCACCTGCTGCTCGTGCATCAGCCGCACCGCTTCGCGCAGTGGCGTGCCTGCCGTGCAGACCACCGGATGACGCAAGGCCAGTTCGCCCAGTGGCGTGTTCAGCGAATACTGGGTGCCGAGGGTTTCCACCGCCCGCTGGCGCACCTGTTGGTTGACCTGGTCGAGCAGGCTGCTCACGCCGCGTAGGGCGAAGTCGCGGAACGCCTCGGACATGGAGAACACGCGGATGAACGCGGCCTTGTTCAATTGCAGGCAGAACGTATCCTCGCCGGCCAGGTGTTCGGTGCGGGTGGCTCGCTCACCCAGCAGCGCGGCCAGCGGGAAGCATTCGCCACTGGCGATCTCGAAGGTGGTTTCGGTGCCTGGCCGGGTGACATGCTGGCGCTCGCCGACCACGCGCCCTTGCTTGACGATATAGAAGTGCTCGACGGGGCCGTCGGCGGGCTTGATGATGCTTTCACCGGCCGCGTAGAAACGCAACTGGCACTGTTCCACCAGGTAGGCCAGGTGGCTCTGCTCCATCTGGTTGAACGGCGGGAAGCGCTGCAGGAACTGCAGGGTGCCCTGGATGTTCTGCAGCACTGCTGTCCTGCCTGCTTGGGTGTAGGCGTCCTTTTTGCTCATGGAACCAACCGCGTTAAAAATGTCTGCATGGAGAGGCGCAGACCTTGTTGTTCTAGGCCTCCATGGTCGGACGACGGCACTGCGCTGCCCATTGGACGTAAGTCTATGAGGCAAGAGGCAGGGTTCGCTGCTTGTCCTGGGGTGTCAAATTGCCGACGAAAGGCAGTTTGCATACGCAGGCTTTGCAGTCTGAACTTGGATAACGGGGTTTTTTTGACGAGATGGCCATGGCCGAGCATGACGATATCCTGAGTGACGCCGAGCGTGAGGCGTTGGCCATGGTGACTGCCCCTCCCGCGCAGGAACCGCTGGTGCTGGTGGTGGATGACAATCCGGTGAACAGCCAGGCGCTGAGCCTTTATCTGCAGGCCAAAGGCATTGAGAGCGTGACCGCCGATGGTGCCCAGGCGGCGTTGAGTCGGCTGAAGCGGGAACCACTGATCGGCCTGATGATCACTGACCTGCGCATGGAGCCCAAGGATGGCCTGGAGTTGATCCGGTTGATTCGCGAGTCGGAGCGAGCGGCGCTGTCGATCATCGTGGTGTCTGGCGACACCGATGTGAAAGAAGCGGTGGACGTGATGCACCTGGGGGTGGTGGACTTCCTGCTCAAGCCGGTGGACCTGGACAGGTTGATGGAGCTGGTGAAAAAGGAATTGAAGATCGATTGAGAGCATTCGCTCTGTAGGAGCGGCTTAAGCCGCGATCACCTGCGAAGCGGGTGCCAGGCACCGCGTTGCCCGCATCGCGGCTAAAGCCGCTCCTACAAAGGACGCTGTTCCCTGCGCGGCAGCACAGCGAACGGGCCGCATGGCGGCCCCTCACGGATTACAACCCGTTACGCGCCTTGAACTCGCGACGACGACGGTGCAGCACCGGCTCGGTATAGCCGTTTGGTTGCTTGGCGCCCTCGACCACCAACTCGATAGCGGCCTGGAACGCGATGTTGTCATCGAAGTTCGGCGCCATCGGGCGATACTGGATGTCACCGGCGTTCTGCTTGTCCACCACCGCGGCCATGCGCTTGAGGCTTTCCAGCACCTGTTCCTGGGTGACCACGCCATGGCGCAGCCAGTTGGCCAGCAACTGTGCCGAGATCCGCAGGGTGGCGCGGTCTTCCATCAGGCCGACATCGTTGATGTCCGGCACCTTCGAGCAGCCCACGCCCTGGTCGATCCAGCGCACCACGTAACCGAGGATGCCCTGGGCGTTGTTGTCCAGTTCGTTGCGGATCTCTTCTGCGGACCAGTTGGTGTCGGCAGCCAGCGGGATGGTCAGGATGTCGTCGACCGACGCCGGGGTACGCGAAGCCAGCTCGCGCTGGCGCGCCTGCACGTCGACCTTGTGGTAGTGCAGGGCGTGCAGGGTGGCGGCGGTCGGCGATGGCACCCAGGCGGTGTTGGCGCCGGCCAGCGGGTGGGCGATCTTCTGTTCAAGCATGGCGGCCATCAGGTCCGGCATGGCCCACATGCCCTTGCCGATCTGCGCGCGGCCTTGCAGGCCGGTGGCCAGGCCGATGTCGACGTTGTTGTTCTCGTAGGCGCCGATCCACTTCTCGTTCTTCATGGCGCCCTTGCGCACCACGGCGCCGGCTTCCATGGAGGTGTGGATCTCGTCACCGGTACGGTCGAGGAAGCCGGTGTTGATGAACACCACGCGCTCGGCGGCCGACTTGATGCAGGCCTTGAGGTTGACCGTGGTGCGGCGTTCCTCATCCATGATGCCGACCTTGACGGTGTTGCGCTTCATGCCCAGCAGGTCTTCGACGCGGCTGAAGATCTCGGCGGCGAAGGCCACCTCTTCAGGGCCGTGCATTTTCGGTTTGACGATGTACACGCTGCCGCTGCGGGTGTTCTTGCGGCTGGTGTTGCCGTTGAGGTTGTGCAGGGCGATCAGGTTGGTGAACAGACCATCCTGGATACCCTCCGGAATCTCGTTACCCTGGGCGTCGAGGATCGCCGGGTTGGTCATCAGGTGACCGACGTTGCGTACGAACAGCAGTGAACGACCGTGCAGGGTGACGCTGCCGCCGTTAGGGGCGGCGTACTCGCGGTCCGGGTTCATGGTGCGGGTGAAGGTCTTGCCGCCCTTGCTCACGCTCTCGGCCAGGTCGCCTTTCATCAGGCCCAGCCAGTTGCGGTAGACGACCACTTTGTCGTCGGCGTCGACGGCGGCGACCGAGTCTTCGCAGTCCATGATGGTGGTCAGTGCCGATTCCATCAGGATGTCTTTCACGCCCGCGGCGTCGGTGCTGCCGACCGGGGTGGTGGCGTCGACCTGGATCTCGAAGTGCAGGCCGTTGTGCTTGAGCAGCACGGCGGTCGGGGCCTTGGCATCGCCATGGAAGCCGATCAACTGGGCGTCGTCGCGCAGGCCGCTGTTGCTGCCGCCCTTGAGGGCGACCACCAGCTTGCCGCCTTCGATGCGGTAGGCGGTGGAGTCGACGTGGGAGCCGGCGGCCAGTGGCGCGGCTTGGTCGAGGAAGGCACGGGCGAAGGCGATGACCTTGTCGCCGCGCAGCTTGTTGTACCCCTGGCCTTTTTCGGCGCCGCCTTCATCGCTGATGGCGTCGGTGCCGTACAGGGCATCGTACAGCGAACCCCAGCGGGCGTTGGCGGCGTTCAAAGCGAAGCGGGCGTTCATCACCGGCACCACCAGCTGCGGGCCGGCCATGTGGGCGATTTCTTCGTCGACGTTCTGGGTGGTGGCCTGGAAGTCTTCGGCCTGCGGCAGCAGGTAGCCGATTTCCTGGAGGAAGACCTTGTATGCCACGGCGTCGTGGGCCTGGCCCTTGTGTGCCTGGTGCCAGGCGTCGATCTTCGCTTGCAGCTCGTCGCGCTTGGCGAGCAGGGCTTTGTTCTTGGGAGCGAGGTCGTTGATGATCTTCTCGGCACCGGCCCAGAACTGCTCGGCGTTGATGCCGGTCCCCGGAATGGCTTCGTTGTTGACGAAGTCGAACAGGACCTTGGCGACCTGAAGGCCACCGACTTGAACGTATCCAGTCATTGCTTGCCTCACCTCTGCTCAGCTATTTCGCTTTCGCTCTTCTGTATTAAGCCTGTAGCGCTTCTCTAAACACGGCACCAGTGCATGCCCCGATGACTCACGAGGGCGGCTGGGTGCGGCTCGCCAGACGGGTCGGCGAGCGGGTGGCGTATTTTCACAGGCGCCTTGGCAGACATCGAAACGACGTTTTGTAGTCCGCGTCGACGCATACTACATGAAGCAGCAGGCAGGTAAACATCAGACTAAAAGCGTCGCTCCGCGACCGGTTGGTCGCATAGGGTCACGCTGGGAGATGACATGTTCGCAAAAAACAGGTGGATTGTTCCAGATAAATCTTGAAACAGTACACGATTGGTTGGCTGGGCTGTCCTGCGGCAGGTTGCCGCGCCTTGCCTATACTGATGCGATCCCCGTTTTTCGGCCGTCCGTCGCGGCCCTGACCGAACCAAGAGGAGTGGCCTGTGGACCATCTCGTACTCACCGTGATCGCCCCCGACAAGGCCGGGCAGGTCGAACGCATCGCCGAGTGCATCGCCAATCACAACGGCAACTGGTTGGAAAGCCGCATGTCGCGCATGGCCGGGCAGTTCGCCGGGATCCTGCGGGTGGCCGTGCCGGCGGAAAACTACGACGAGCTCGTCGAGTCACTGCACAAGCTGGCCCAGTACGACATTCGCGTGCTGATCGCCGAAAGCGGCATCGAGCCGTCCTGCACCTGGAAACCGATCGCCATGGAACTGGTGGGCAACGACCGGCCAGGCATCGTCCGTGATATCACCCGCTTGCTGGCCGAGCAAGGGGTGAACGTGGAGCGCCTGAGCACCGAGGTTCGCCCCGCGCCAATGAGCAGCGAACCGTTGTTCCGCGCCGATGCCTTGCTGGCACTGCCGTTGACCTTGTCGCTGGAAGACCTGCAGCGGCGGCTGGAGAGCCTGGCCGATGACCTGATGGTTGAATTGAAGTTGCGGCCGGAAGAATGAAGTGAATGCGCAGCGTTCCCCCTGTAGGAGCCGGCTTGCCGGCGAACAAGGTTATCCCCGATTTCAGAGGGACGTCTCTGTGGATAACCTGGGGGCGTCCCGCTGCAGGCCAATAACGGCGCTGCCTGGCGCGATTTGAGCAAAAAACGTCCAGCAATCAATGGCTTGTGCACAAACGGCGGGGACGAGGGTGTGGATAACCTTTGGAACATTTGCTGCAGGCCACGCCATTCGTGGCCTGTAGCAAGGTGATCATTATTTGATCAGGCGCGCTTGCGCAAGCTGATCCAGGCATCGACGCTATAAACCGCCAGGCCGGCCCAGATGCAGGCGAACGCCAGCAGGTTGCTCGCCGTCAGGTGCTCGTCGAACAACAGCACCGCCTGCAGCAGCACCAGGGTCGGTGCCAGGTACTGCAAGAAGCCCAGCGTGGTGTAGGGCAGGTGACGGGCGGCGGCGTTGAAACAGACCAGCGGCACCAGCGTCACTGGGCCGGCCGCGATCAACCACATCGCTTCGCTACTGCTGAAAAACTCAGGGCTGGCGCTGCTGGCAGCAGGGTGCAGCAACAACCAGCCGATGGCGATGGGCACCAGCATCCACGTCTCGACCACCAGCCCAGGCAGCGCGGCCACGGGCGCCTGCTTGCGAATCAACCCATAGAAACCAAACGACAGTGCCAGCGCCAGCGACACCCAAGGCAGGCTGCCGACCTGCCACACCTGTTGCACCACCCCCAGTGCCGCCAGCCCTACCGCCAGCCATTGTAGGCGGCGCAGGCGCTCGCCGAGCAGCAGCATGCCCAGCAACACGTTGATCAGCGGGTTGATGTAGTAGCCCAGGCTGGCTTCGAGCATGCGCCCGTTGTTCACCGCCCACACATAGGTCAACCAGTTGCCGGCGATCAGTGCACCGCTCAGGGCCAGGATCGCCAGGCGTCGCGGGTTATCGCGCAGCTCGCGCCACCAGCCGGGGTGTTTCCACACCAGTAGCAGGAGCGAGCCGAACAGCGCCGACCAGAGCACCCGGTGGACGATGATCTCCACCGCCGGGACGCTCTGGATGGCTTTGAAGTACAGGGGGAAAAGGCCCCAGATGATGTAGGCGCCGAGGCCCAGGAGGTACCCGCGGCGCGGGTTGGCGGCGTGCATGAAAAATCCTTGCTTAGGTAGCTAAATAAAGCGACGCCTATTGTAGACAGACCGCGACGCGGTTCTAGAACAATTTCAGCGGTTCTTCATCCAGTGCGGCGATCTGCTCGCGCAGGGCGAGGATCTGGTCGCCCCAGTAGCGCGGCTGGCCGAACCAGGGGAAGCTCGGCGGGAACGCCGGATCGTCCCAGCGTCGCGCCAGCCAGGCGCTGTAATGCAGCTGGCGCAGGGCACGCAGTGGCTCGATCAGGGCCAGTTCGCGCGGGTCGAAGTCGTGGAACTCGTTGTAGCCGTCGATCAGCTCGGCCAACTGGCCCAGGCGTTCTTCGCGGCTGCCGGCGAGCATCATCCACAGGTCCTGGACGGCCGGCCCCATGCGGCAATCGTCGAGGTCGACGACGTGGTAGACCTCGTCGCGGTGCATCAGGTTGCCGGGGTGCAGGTCACCGTGCAGGCGGATTGTCTGGTGCGGGGTGCGGGCGTAGATGTCCTCGACCCGCTTGAGCAGGTCGCGGGCCACCGATTCGTAGGCCGGCAGCAGCTCGCGGGGCACAAAGTCGCCGTCGAGCAGGGTCTTGAGCGAGGCGTGGCCGAAGTTGTCCACAGCCAGGGATTCGCGGTGAGCGAAAGGCTTGGTGGCGCCCACCGCGTGCAGGCGCCCGAGCAGTTGCCCAAGGCGGTAGAGCTGGTCGAGGTTGCCAGGCTCCGGGGCATGGCCGCCACGGCGTGGGAACAGGGTGAAGCGAAAACCCTGGTGCTCGAACAGGGAGCGACCTTCGTGCAGCAGCGGGGCCACCACTGGCACTTCGCACTCGGCCAGCTCGGCGGTGAAGGCATGTTCTTCAAGGATTGCCGCATCGTTCCAGCGCCCTGGGCGGTAGAACTTGGCGATCAGCGGCTGTTCCCCCTCGATGCCCACCTGGTAGACGCGGTTCTCGTAGCTGTTGAGCGCCAGCACTCGCGCGTCGCTGAGAAAGTCCAGGCTTTCCACGGCGTCCAGTACGAGGTCGGGGGTGAGGGTATCGAAGGGGTGGGACATGAAAGGCTCCAAGCGCGGGGGCTGCGTGGGCGCATGGTAGCGCATTGGCCTGTGCGTGAATGTGTTCGGCAGGTTCACGCCTTGCCTGTAGGAGCCGGCTTGCCGGCGATGGGCTGCGCAGCAGCCCCGGTTCAGAGCCCTGTGTGCATCAGACTGGAACGCCAAGCAACACATACGACGGATGGAACTGCACCCGCAACGTGCTTCCCACTCCTACCCTGTGCTGCGTCACCCACTGGTCCTCGGCAATGGCACACAGTGTCTGGCCGTTACCCAGCGCCAGGCGCACCTCACTCGGCCCATCGGAATCGGCCAGCACTTCCTCGACCTTTGCCTCCAGACAGTTGCTGCCGGGTTCCGGCGCCTCATCCGCGCCAAGCAACTGCACCCAGCCCGCCTTGAGCAGTGCCACTACAGTCGCGCCCAACGCCAGTTCCAGCCGTTCGGTGCTGCCGCGCGTAATCAACGCTTCGATTTCCAGCCCGCCGCCCAAGTCCAGGCTGATACGGTCATGCCGCCCTTCGCGGCGCAGCCCGCTGATCCGCCCTTGCAGCTGGTTGCGTGCACTGGTGCGCAACATCAGGCGCCCGAGCAGGTCGAGGTCGCTGGTCTCCTCGGCGGCTTCGAGTATCTGCGCTTGCAAGGCCTGCAGGCGCTGATAGAGGCGCAGCACCCGTTCACCTTCGACGGACAACCGTGCGCCACCGCCGCCGCGCCCTCCGGTGCTGCGCTCCACCAAGGGTTGCGCCGCCAGGTTGTTGAGCTCGTCGATGGCGTCCCAGGCCGCCTTGTAGCTGATGCCGGCGGCTTTTGCCGCGCGAGTGATCGAGCCTTGTTCGGCCACGTGCTGCAACAGGGCGATGCGCTGTGGGCGGCGGGCGATGTGCTGGGTGAGCAGGGCGGGCAGGGACATGGGCGGGTATCGAATGTGGTGAATATCCCGCGACGTTGCCGCTCGTACCCGGTCAAGTCAAGCCTGGCCGGGGCGAGGGGTGCGCGCCAGGCAGTAGATGTCGACGCGCCGGGCGCCGGCCTTGCGCAGCAGCGCGGCGATCGCCTGGGCGGTCGCGCCGGTGGTCATGACGTCGTCGACCACGGCCAGGTGCAGGTCCTTGACCTCGGTACCTGGCGCCAGGGCGAAGGCATGGCGCAGATTGCGGTGCCGGGCGCTGGCGCCCAACGCCTGCTGGGCGCGAGTGTCGCGCGTGCGCTCCAGCAGGTGTTCATCCCAGGGCAGTTCAAGCTGCCCGGACAGCCAGCGGCAAAGCATGGCTGCCTGGTTGAAGCCGCGCTGGCGCAGTCGACGCCTGGCCAAAGGAACAGGCAACAGCCGGTCGGGTCTCGGCAAGCCCATGCCATGCCGATGCTCCACGGCATGCCCGAGCAACTGTGCCATCAGCCGCCCGAGGGGCCATTGGCTGTTGTGCTTGAAACGGCTGATCAGGGTGTCGACCGGAAAACCGTAGTGCCAGGCGGCGACGACCCGGCTGAACGCCGGTCGGCGACGGCTGCAACTGGCACAGGTGAGCCCCTCCAGCGACAGTGGCAAGGCGCAGCGGATGCATTGTTCAACCAGCCAGGGCAGCTCGCTTTCACAGGCTGGGCACAGTGGATAAGGCTGCCTGGCAGGTTCATCGCAAAGCAAGCATGTTTGATTAATATTTGAACACTTGTAAGCCAGTGATTTTATGTTTGGTTGACAGTTCATAGGCCTTCCATGACTATGCGAGCTATCCGTGATGCGCTGGTGGGTTTTCCTGTTCCGGCGTCAGTCAGACCCTAGATAAGGAAACGCCGATGAGCGCCAGCGCAATTGCAACAACCCGTCACGACTGGTCCCTGGCCGAGGTCAAGGCGCTGTTCCAGCAGCCATTCAACGACTTGCTGTTCCAGGCCCAGACCATGCACCGCGCGTATTTCGACCCCAACCGCGTGCAGGTTTCCACGCTGCTGTCGATCAAGACCGGCGCCTGCCCGGAAGATTGCAAATATTGTCCGCAGTCCGGCCACTACAACACCGGGCTGGAAAAACAGAAGCTGATGGAAGTGCAGAAGGTGCTGGAAGAAGCCGCCCGGGCCAAGGCCATCGGTTCGACCCGCTTCTGCATGGGCGCGGCCTGGAAGCACCCGTCGGCCAAGGACATGCCCTACGTGCTGGAGATGGTCAAAGGGGTCAAGGCCATGGGCCTGGAAACCTGCATGACCCTCGGCAAGCTCGACCAGGAGCAAACGTTGGCCCTGGCCCAGGCCGGCCTGGACTACTACAACCACAACCTCGACACCTCGCCGGAGTTCTACGGCAGCATCATCACCACCCGCACCTACAGCGAGCGCCTGCAGACGCTGGCCTATGTACGTGATGCCGGGATGAAGATCTGCTCCGGCGGCATTCTCGGCATGGGCGAGTCGCTGGACGACCGCGCAGGCCTGCTGATCCAACTGGCCAACCTGCCCGAGCACCCGGAGTCGGTGCCGATCAACATGTTGGTCAAGGTCGCCGGCACGCCGCTGGCCGAGGAAGAAGACGTCGACCCGTTCGACTTCATTCGCATGCTGGCCGTGGCCCGTATCCTCATGCCCAAGTCCCACGTGCGCCTGTCGGCCGGCCGCGAGCAGATGAACGAGCAGATGCAGGCCCTGGCCTTCATGGCCGGCGCCAACTCGATCTTCTACGGCGAGAAGCTGCTGACCACCGCCAACCCGCAGGCCGACAAGGACATGCAGTTGTTCGCGCGCCTTGGTATCAAGCCCGAAGCCCGTGAAGAACACGCCGACGAAGTGCACCAGGCGGCCATCGAGCAGGCGCTGGTCGAGCAGCGCAACAGCGAGCTGTTCTACGACGCAGCCTCGGCCTGAGCATGGCGTTCGACCTTGCCGCGCGGCTGGCCGAACGGCGCGCCGCCGACCTTTACCGGCAACGGCCACTGCTGCAAAGCCCGCAGGGGCCGCAGGTGGTGGTCGATGGCCAGCCGCTGCTGGCGTTCTGCAGCAACGACTACCTGGGGCTGGCCAACCACCCCGATGTGATCCAGGCCTGGCGCGCTGGCGCCGAGCGCTGGGGCGTCGGCGGCGGTGCCTCGCACCTGGTGATCGGCCACAGCACCCCGCACCACCAGGTCGAGGAGGCGCTTGCCGAGCTCACCGGGCGCCCGCGTGCGCTGCTGTTCTCCACCGGCTACATGGCCAACCTGGGTGCCATCACTGCGCTGGTGGGGCAGGGCGACACGGTGCTGCAGGACCGCCTCAACCATGCTTCGCTGCTGGACGGTGGCCTGCTCAGCGGCGCCCGCTTCAGCCGTTACCTGCACAACGATCCCGCGAGCCTCGCCAGCCGCCTGGAAAAGGCCACCGGCAATACATTGGTGGTCACCGATGGCGTGTTCAGCATGGATGGTGATTGCGCCAACCTGCCCGCGCTGGCTGACGTGGCGCGGGCCCGTGGCGCCTGGCTGATGGTCGACGACGCCCATGGCCTGGGCACGCTGGGCGCCAACGGCGGCGGTTTGCTGGAGCAGTTTGGCCTGGGCGTCGACGACGTGCCGGTGCTGATTGGCACCCTGGGCAAGGCCTGTGGCACTTCCGGTGCCTTCGTCGTCGGCAGCGAGGAGTTGATCGAAGCGCTGGTGCAATTCGCACGGCCCTATATTTACACCACCAGCCAGCCGCCTGCGCTGGCCTGCGCGACGCTCAAGGCGCTGGAGCTGCTGCGCAAGGACACCTGGCGACGGGAGCATCTGGCTGCGTTGATTCGCCAGTTCCGCGAGGGCGCACGGCAGATCGGCCTGACCCTGATGGACAGTCACACGGCGATCCAGCCGATTCTGATCGGCGATGCCGGGCGCGCCATGGCGCTGTCGCGCAAACTGCGCGAGCGCGGCTTGCTGGTTACCGCGATCCGTCCACCTACCGTGCCTGTTGGTAGCGCACGCTTGCGTGTAACCCTGAGCGCGGCTCACAGCGAGGCCCAGGTCCAGCTATTGTTGAATGCATTGGCCGAGTGTTATCCACAGCTGGAGTCTGCCGATGCGTAACCGACTGATCCTCCTGCCCGGCTGGGGGCTGGGCACCGCATCCCTGGAGCCGTTGGCCGCCAGCCTGCGAGCCCAGGATTCACGCCTGCAGGTCGAGCTGATGCCGCTGCCGGAGCTGGCCGACAGCGATGTACAGGCCTGGGTCGATCATCTCGACCGCAAATTGCCCACCGATGTGTGGCTGGGCGGCTGGTCACTGGGCGGCATGCTCGCCAGCCTGCTGGCGCACAAGCGTGGCGATCACTGCTGCGGCTTGCTGACCCTGGCCAGCAATCCTTGCTTCGTGGCCCGTCCCGATTGGCCCCACGGCATGGCGCCGGATACCTTCGGTACCTTCCTCGATGGCTGCCGCAGCCACACCCAAGTCACCCTGAAGCGCTTTCGCACCCTGTGCAGCGACGGCGCCCTGCAGCCGCGCACCTTGTTGCGCCAGCTCGGCGTGGGGGTGCCGGACACCGACCCGTTGTACCTGGCTACCGGCCTCGAAGTACTGGCCAAGCTGGACACCCGCGCCGCGCTGGAGCAATACGGCGGCCCGCAGCTTCATCTGTTCGCCGGCAGCGACGCATTGGTGCCGGCCGATGCGGCCAAGGCCCTGAGCGACCTGTTGCCGGACGTGGAAGTCGGCCTGGTCGAAGACAGTTCCCACGCCTTCCTGCTGGAATATCCACAGGAGCTGGCGGCGGGCATCAAGAGTTTCCTGCATGAGAGTGGCGATGACTGACCTTTCCCACCCAACCCTGCCCGGCGCCCTGCCGGACAAGCGCCAGGTGGCGGCTTCGTTCTCCCGCGCGGCGGCCAGCTACGACAGTGTCGCGGCCCTGCAGCGCGCGGTCGGTGTTGCCTTGCTGGACAAGCTGCCCGACGGCCTGGCGCCTGCGCGCTGGCTCGACATGGGCAGTGGCACCGGGCATTTCAGCCGGGTGCTGGCCGAGCGTTTCAAAAGCGCGAACGGTGTGGCCCTGGACATCGCCGAGGGCATGCTGCGCCATGCCCGCGAGCAGGGTGGCGCGCGCCACCATGTGGCCGGCGATGCCGAACGCCTGCCGTTGCGTGACGCCAGTGTCGACCTGCTGTTCAGCAGCCTGGCGGTGCAGTGGTGCGGCCAGTTCGCCAGCGTGCTGGATGAGGCGCGGCGGGTACTGCGTCCAGGTGGTGTCCTGGCATTCAGCAGCCTGTGCGTGGGCACGCTGGAAGAGTTGCGCGCCAGCTGGCAGGCCGTGGACGGCATGGTTCACGTCAACCGCTTCCGTCGTTTCGAGGACTACCAGCGGCTGTGCGCAGAAAGCGACATGCAGATGCTCGACCTGGAGCGGCGTGCCCATGTCCTTCACTACCCCGACGTACGCAGCCTGACCCATGAACTCAAGGCGCTGGGCGCCCACAACCTCAACCCGGGGCGCCCTTCCGGGCTCACCGGCCGGGCGCGGATGCAGGGCCTGTTGCAGGCCTACGAACAGTTCCGTCAGCCGCAGGGCCTGCCGGCCACCTACCAGGTGGTCTATGGTGTGTTGCGCAAACCCATGGCGCAGGAGCAGTAGCATGAGCCAGGCCTATTTCATCGCCGGCACCGACACCGACGTGGGCAAGACCACCATCGCCGCCGGCCTGCTGCACGCGGCGCGGCAATTGGGCATGAGCACGCTGGCGGCCAAGCCCGTGGCTTCCGGCTGCACGGTTTCCGGCAAGGGGCTGCGTAACAGCGATGCCCTGGCGTTGATCGACGAGAGTTCGATCAAGCTCCCTTACGAAAGGGTCAACCCATTCGCGTTCGAGCCGGCCATCGCCCCACACGTGGCGGCACGTGAAGCGGGCGTGGCATTGAGCGTGGCGACCTTGCGCGAAGCCATGCAGCATGTGCTCGACCAAGAGGCCGACTTCACGCTGATCGAGGGGGCGGGCGGATGGCGCGTGCCGCTTTCCGATACGGCCAACCTTTCGGACCTGGCCGTTGCCTTGAAGTTGCCGGTGATCCTGGTGGTCGGCGTGCGCCTTGGTTGTATCAACCATGCTTTGCTCAGTGCAGAGGCCATTGCCCGGGATGGGCTGCAGCTGGCCGGTTGGGTGGCGAACATCGTCGATCCGCGCACATCGCGCCTGGAAGAGAACCTCTCCAGCCTGGCCGAGCGCTTGCCGGCGCCGTGCCTCGGGCGTGTCCCCTGGCTCAAGCAGGCGGGCGCGGATGCGGTGGCCGAGCACTTGCAACTGGACTTGCTGGACTAGTGTGGCCTGATTTGGCGCGACCTCTGTAGGAGCGGCTTTAGCCGCGATCACCCGCAAAGCGGGTGCCAGGCACCGCGTCGCCTGCATCGCGGCTAAAGCCGCTCCTACGGGTCCCTGCTCGACAGCACAGACAAGTCAAAATCACCGGGCTCTATTGGATGGCACTAGGCTATTAGTGATTTAAACGGGCCTTTTGCCTGATGTGCTGCTTTAATAAGGCCTGTTCACTATCCAGCGTCACGGAGTCCTGACATGGAAATCAATGCAAGCTCCGCCTTCTATGCGGGCCTTGGTGCCATCCAGGCCGGGCAGAGCCGCGTCGACCAGGCCGCCCAGCAGATCGCCAGCGGCGCGGTCGAGCGCGGCGAGGAAAGCGGCCAGTCCAGCCAATTCCAGGCCGAACGCCTGCGCGGCGTCGATCGCAGCCAGCAGTTGGACCTGGCCACCAGCACCGTGCAACTGGCGCTGGGCAAGCACGAGGTCGAACTGGGCGTGAAAGTCGCCAAGGCTTCGGACGAAATGCTCGGTCGTTTCATCGATACGTACGCCTGATACGCTGAATCACCTCCGGCTGCACCCTCGCGGGGCAAGCCCGCTTCCATGCCCCGCCTTGCGGCGATTGCGTGGGAGCGGGCTTGCCCCGCGATGCTTTCAGGTGGGCGTGGCATAAATGCCATGTTCGGCGACCGAAATGACACTATTGTGCCTTCTTGACATTGAGGCCACCTAAACGTAAGTTTCAAACAACTGTTTGACCGAAAGCCGCCAAGAGCTGGTCGGTATCCGCGGTCTCCCCACCGAACTCATCACAGAGGTTCATCGCAATGCCTGATTACAAAGCCCCCTTGCGTGATATCCGCTTCGTCCGCGACGAGCTGCTCGGCTATGAGGCGCACTATCAGAGCCTGCCGGGCTGCCAGGACGCGACGCCGGACATGGTCAACGCGATCCTGGAAGAAGGCGCGAAATTCTGTGAGCAGGTGCTGGCACCGCTGAACCGCGTCGGCGACCTGGAAGGCTGCACCTGGAGCGAATCGGGCGTGAAGACCCCGACCGGCTTCAAGCAAGCCTACGAGCAATTCGTCGAAGGTGGCTGGCCGAGCCTGGCCCATGACGTCGCCCATGGCGGCCAGGGCCTGCCCGAGTCGCTGGGCCTTACGCTCAGCGAAATGGTCGGCGAGTCGAACTGGTCGTGGGGCATGTACCCAGGCCTGTCCCATGGCGCGATGAACACCATCTCCGAGCACGGCACCCCCGAGCAGCAAGAGACCTACCTGACCAAGCTGGTCTCCGGCGAGTGGACCGGCACCATGTGCCTGACCGAGCCGCACTGCGGCACCGACCTCGGCATGCTGCGCACCAAGGCCGAACCCCAGGCCGACGGCAGCTACAAGGTATCCGGCACCAAGATCTTCATCTCGGCCGGTGAGCACGACATGGCCGACAACATCGTCCATATCGTCCTGGCCCGCCTGCCCGACGCACCGGCCGGTACCAAGGGTATCTCGCTGTTCATCGTGCCGAAGTTCCTGCCAAACGCCGAAGGCGGCGTGGGCGAGCGCAACGGTGTGAGCTGCGGCTCCCTCGAACACAAGATGGGCATCCACGGCAACGCCACCTGCGTGATGAACTTCGACGCTGCCACCGGCTACCTGATCGGCCCGGCCAACAAGGGCCTGAACTGCATGTTCACCTTCATGAACACTGCGCGCCTGGGTACTGCCCTGCAGGGTCTGGCCCACGCCGAAGTGGCGTTCCAGGGTGGCTTGAAGTACGCCCGTGACCGCCTGCAGATGCGCTCCCTGACTGGCCCGAAAGCGCCGGAAAAGGCCGCCGACCCGATCATCGTCCACCCGGACGTGCGTCGCATGCTGCTGACCATGAAGGCCTTCGCCGAAGGCAACCGCGCGATGGTCTACTTCACCGCCAAGCAAGTGGATATCGTCAAGTACAGCCAGGACGAGGAAGAGCGCAAGAAGGCCGACGCCCTGCTGGCCTTCCTCACCCCGATCGCCAAGGCGTTCATGACCGAAGTTGGCTTCGAGGCCGCCAACCACGGCGTGCAGATCTACGGTGGCCACGGCTTCATCGCTGAGTGGGGCATGGAGCAGAACGTACGCGACAGCCGTATCTCGATGTTGTACGAAGGCACCACCGGTATCCAGGCCCTCGACCTGCTCGGCCGTAAAGTGCTGATGACCCAGGGCGAGGCGCTCAAGGGCTTCACCAAGATCGTCCACAAGTTCTGCCAGGGGCAGGAAGGCAACGCCGCCACCAAAGAGTTCGTCGAGCCTCTGGCGGCGATCAACAAGGAGTGGGGCGAACTGACCATGAAGATCGGCATGGCCGCCATGAAGGACCGCGAGGAAGTGGGTGCCGCTTCGGTGGACTACCTGATGTACTCCGGCTATGCGTGCCTGGCCTACTTCTGGGCCGACATCGCCCGCCTGGCCGCCGAGAAACTGGCTGCCGGCACCAGCGAAGAGGCGTTCTACACCGCCAAGCTGCAGACTGCGCGCTTCTACTTCCAGCGCATCCTGCCGCGCACCCGCTCGCATGTGGCGGCGATCCTGTCCGGCGCCGACAACCTGATGGCGATGAAGGAAGAAGACTTCGGTCTGTCCATCTAAGCCCGCCGGTTGTACGAAAAACCGCCTGCCCTCACCGGCAGGCGGTTTTTTTTTGCTCCCTGTAGGAGCGGCTTCAGCCGCGATGATGGCGCTGGGTTCACCGACGCATTCGCGGATGAATCCGCTCCTACAGGGATCGTGCAAACATGAAGAATCCGACCGGGTGTCGCATCCAGTAACGAGAAAGTCTCAAGCTCCGCCACTGATCTGCCGTTAAAGCGGGCATCTGTATTCATCTATTCATGTGCACTGCCGATGAAGTAGGGGCACAATGCCATTATTGATCTGCCGGGTCGGAGATTACCCTTGTTTCGTCTATCCGCTGTACGCGCGAGCCATTTCCTGCCTTCGCTGATTCTGTTGCTGGCAGGGCTTGCGGCAGCTTATGTGAGAGATCTCAGCGTCTTCTTCACATCGCTGTTCAACGTTCTCCCAACCTTGGTGCTGCTGTTGGGGGGCGCCTACTGCGCCGTGTACCGCCGCCAGCGTGAGCTGTTCTTGATGGTCGCGGTGTATATCGCCTACTTCCTGCTCGACACCCAGACCGACTACTACCGTGACAATGGCCGGGTGCGCGAGGACGCGGCGGTGATCTTCCACCTGGTCTGCCTGCTGTTGCCTGCGTTGTTCGGCCTGTACGCCGCCTGGCAGGAGCGCACCCACCTGGCCCAGGACATGCTCGCCCGCTTTGCCGTGCTGTTCGCCGTCGGCAGCGTGGCGGTTGCCCTGGAGCAGAGTTTCCCCGAGGCGCTGCTGGGCTGGCTGGCGGAAATTCGCTGGCCATCGCTGCACGGGCAGTGGATGAGCCTGATCCAGCTGGCCTACCCGCTGTTCCTGGCAGTGTTCATCCTGCTGGTGGTGCAGTACCTGCGTGAACCCAGGCCGCTGCACGCGGCGCAGGTCATCGGTTTGATCGGCATCTTCTGGATGCTGCCCAAGACCTTCATCCTGCCCTTCACCCTCAACATCATGTGCAGCCAGGTGATGCTGATGATCGCCGCGGCGGTTTCCCACGAGGCCTACCAGATGGCCTTCCGCGACGAGCTGACCGGCTTGCCGGGGCGCCGTGCGTTGAACGAGCGCATGCAGCGGCTGGGGCGCAACTATGTGATCGCCATGACCGACGTCGACCACTTCAAGAAATTCAACGACACCCACGGCCACGATGTCGGCGACCAGGTGTTGCGGTTGGTCGCCAGCCGTTTGTCCAAGGTCACCGGAGGTGGGCGCGCCTACCGCTATGGCGGCGAAGAGTTCGCCCTGGTGTTCGCCGGCAAGACCGCCGAGGAATGCCTGCCTCACCTGGAAGCGGTACGCGAGATGATCGCCAACTACGCTATCCAGCTACGGGACCAGAACAGCCGCCCCAATGATGACTCTGCCGGCCGTCAGCGCCGAGGGGGCGGGGCCAGCAGCACGGTATCGGTGACCATCAGCATCGGTGTCGCCGAGCGTCAGGCCGATCACCGCAACCCCGACGAAGTGCTCAAGTCCGCCGACCAGGCGCTCTACAGCGCCAAGGGCGCGGGGCGCAACTGTGTGATGACCTTCGGTCAGCAATCACGGCGTGGTGCCGTTCGCATGGCGTGACCATCGTCGACCATTCAGTCGCATGATGACCCTATGTCTCGTAAAAGTTGTTCGGTTACACTGCGTTCATCCCAGTGCCGCGGCCCCGACGGGCCGCCCCGACCCCGATAGCGAGAGGTTGTCATGGCTGAATATAAAGCGCCCCTGCGTGACATGGGCTTCGTCCTCAATGAAGTTTTCAACGTGGCCGAGCTCTGGTCGCAGCTGCCCGCCCTGGCCGAAGTGGTCGACGCGGACACCGCCATGGCGGTGCTTGAGGAAGCCGGCAAGGTCACTGGCAAGACCATCGCTCCGCTGAGCCGCGCCGCCGATGAAGAGGGCTGCCATTGGGACAACGGTGCGGTACGCACCCCGGCAGGCTTCATTGACGCCTACAAGACCTATGCCGAAGGCGGCTGGGTCGGTGTTGGCGGCGATCCGCTGTTGGGTGGTATGGGCATGCCCAAGGTGATCTCGGCCCAGGTCGAGGAGATGGTCAACGCCTCGAGCCTGGCCTTCGGCCTGTACCCGATGCTGACCGCCGGCGCCTGCCTGTCGATCAACGCCCACGCCAGCGAAGCGCTCAAGGAACAGTACCTGCCGAACATGTACGCGGGTGTCTGGGCGGGCTCCATGTGCCTCACCGAGCCCCATGCCGGCACCGACCTGGGGATCATCCGCACCAAGGCCGAACCGCAGGCCGATGGCAGCTACAAGGTCAGCGGCACCAAGATCTTCATCACCGGCGGCGAGCACGACCTCACCGAGAACATCATCCACCTGGTGCTGGCCAAGTTGCCGGACGCCCCGGCGGGTCCGAAAGGCATCTCGCTGTTCCTGGTGCCCAAGTTCCTGGTCAACGAAGACGGCAGTCTCGGCGCGCGCAACCCGGCCACGTGCGGCTCGATCGAGCACAAGATGGGCATCCAGGGCTCGGCCACCTGCGTGATGAACTTCGACGAAGCGGTCGGCTACATCGTCGGTGAGCCGAACAAAGGCCTGGCGGCCATGTTCACCATGATGAACTACGAACGTCTTGGCGTTGGCATCCAGGGCCTGGCTTCGGCCGAGCGCTCCTACCAGAACGCCGTTGAGTACGCCCGCGACCGTCTGCAAAGCCGCGCCCCGACCGGCCCGCAGGCCAAAGACAAGGTAGCCGATCCGATCATCGTCCACCCGGACGTTCGCCGCATGCTGCTGACCATGAAGGCACTGACCGAAGGCGGTCGCGCGTTCTCCACCTATGTGGCGATGCAGCTCGACAGCGCCAAGTACAGCGAAGACGCCGCGACCCGCAAGCGCAGCGAGGAGCTGGTGGCACTGCTGACCCCGGTGGCCAAGGCGTTCCTCACCGACCTGGGCCTGGAGTGCACGGTGCACGGCCAGCAGGTGTTCGGTGGCCATGGTTATATCCGTGAATGGGGCCAGGAGCAGTTGGTGCGCGACGTGCGCATCACCCAGATCTACGAAGGCACCAACGGCATCCAGGCACTGGACCTGATGGGCCGCAAGGTGGTGGCCAGCGGTGGTGCCTACTACCAGCTGTTTGCCGACGAAATCCGCCAGTTCATCGCCAGTGCGGGTGGCGAACTGGGTGAGTTCACCAAACCATTGGCGGCGTCCCTCGACCAGCTCGACGAACTGACGGCCTGGGTGTTGGACAAGGCCAAGGGCAACCCCAACGAGATCGGCGCCGCGTCGGTCGAGTACCTGCATGCGTTCGGTTATGTCGCCTATGCCTACATGTGGGCACTGATGGCGCGTGCCGCCCAGGCGGGCGAGGGCGATACCGATTTCTATGGCGCCAAGCTGGGGACCGCGCGCTTCTACTTCGCGCGCTTGCTGCCGCGGGTTCATTCGCTTGTGGCATCGGTGAAGGCGGGGAGCGAATCGCTCTACCTGCTGGATGCCGCGCAGTTCTGAGTCGGGCCCGTTCGCCGGCAAAGCCGGCTCCTACAGGGACTGTGCCGAACCTGTAGGAGCCGGCCTTGCCGGCGAACCTCGGTAGCCTGGTCTTCATGTAAAGACGGGTGTAATCCATAGAAGGGGCTGCGATGCAGCCCCTTGTCGTTTCCTACGTTTGGAGAGGTCATTTCGTGTAAGCATTCTCCTACACGACGTGGTGACTTTTCTCCTCTTTCCTAAGATTGGATCCACGGTTACTCTTTCTTACATGGACGGAGCGCAGGAAGCGCAATGGACAGAACAGGGACACCGTAGGATTTCCTGCCAGGATGGCGGGGTGAAATGGAAGTCACAGGGAAACAGTCTGGAAAACCCCGCTTCGGCGGGGTTTTCTTTGTGCGCGTGTTTCAGCCAAGCACATCCAGTGGCGACACGCCCAACTGACGTGCGTCGGTCTCTTCCTCCAGCAGGGTGCGCAGCAGCTCGACCGAGGCCTGCTGGCGCTGGGCATCGCGAAACACCAGGCCGACCTTCAGCGGAACCCGCGGCTCGCTCAGCGGTTTCCACAGCAATGCCTGGTCATCCTCCGCGGCATCCTTGGCCCGCCCGGGCAGGATGGTTGCCAGCGCAGTGTGCGCCAGGCTGTCGAGAATCCCCGCCATGTTGTTCATCTCCGCCTGCACCTGTGGTCTGCGCCCCAGGTTGGCCAGCTGTGCCTTCCAGATCTGGCGGATCTGGAATTCCTCTCCCAGCATCAGCATCGGCAGTTCCGCCGCCTGGCGGATCGAGACTTTCTTGAAGTCTTTCAACGGGTGGGTGCTAGGGATGACCAACTGCAGTTCGTCCTCGTACAGCAGCAAACCATGCAGACCAGGTTGACGCGGCGGCAGGTAGCTGATGCCGATGTCCAGGCTTCCGTTGAGCAGGCGCCGCTCGATCTCCAGCCCCGACAGTTCGTAGATCTGCACCACCAGATGCGGCTGCGCCCGGCGCACACGCTCCAGCAATTGCGGCACCAGGCTAGGCCTCACGGTCTGCAGTACGCCGATGGCCAGGGTGCGCAGCGACTGGCCCTTGAAGTTGCGCATGGCTTCGTGGGCCCGTTGCAGGCCATCGAGCAAGGGCAGGGCATGGTTATACAGGGTATGGGCGGCCAGGGTGGGTAGCAGGCGTTTGTTGCTGCGCTCGAACAGGTTCAGGTCGAGGCTGTGCTCGAGCTGGCGGATCTGCTGCGAAAGGGCCGGTTGGGACAACGAGAGGCGCTCGGCGGCGCGGCCCACATGGCCTTCTTCATAGACCGCGACGAAATAGCGCAGTTGGCGGAAATCCATAAGTAACACTTATCAAAAAAGCTGGAAAATCGGAATGGCCCCAGCGTGCCTTGGCGCCTAGTCTATCGCCGTATTCCAGAGGGTTACAGCGATCATCGCGAAGATTGTTACCCCGGATGAAAAACACTTTTGATAGGCAAGGCAGAATATTCGTTACCCGGCGCCAGACCGGGCCTTGACTGCTCACGACCGTGAAAGGCTGGAACCCCGATGAACCTGTTCAACCTGCGCCGCCCGGCCCCTGCGCCCGCAGAGCCAACGCGTGCACCGGCCGCCGAGCCGGCCCCGGCGCAGACCGCCCGCAAGCGCTTGATGCCCAGCAGCGAACATGCGCCACAGGTGTTCGTGCGTGGTCAGGGTTCCTGGTTGTGGGACAGCGAAGGGCATGCCTACCTGGACTTCACCCAAGGCTGCGCGGTCAACAGCCTTGGCCACAGCCCGAGCGTGTTGGTCAAGGCGCTGGCTGACCAGGCCCAGGCGTTGATCAACCCTGGCACGGGCTTGCACAGCAGTGGCCTGCTGAGCCTGGTCGACCGGCTGTGCCAGAGCACCGCCAGCGACCAGGCCTACCTGCTCAACAGCGGCGCCGAGGCCTGCGAAGGGGCAATCAAGCTGGCGCGCAAATGGGGCCAGCTGCACCGTAATGGTGCCTACCACATCATCACCGCCAGCCAGGGCTGCCATGGCCGTAGCCTGGGGGCGTTGTCGGCTTCCGATCCGCTGCCGTGCAACCGCTGCGAACCCGGCATGCCAGGGTTCAGCAAGGTGCCGTTCAACGACCTGGCGGCGCTGCATGCCGAGGTCGATTCGCGCACCGTGGCGATCATGCTCGAGCCGATCCAGGGCGAGGCCGGGGTGATCCCGGCGACCCGCGACTACCTCCAGGGTGTCGAACGGCTGTGCCGTGAGCTGGGCATCCTGCTGATCCTCGATGAGGTGCAGACCGGTATCGGGCGCTGCGGCGCGCTGCTGGCGGAAGAAACCTACGGCGTACGCGCCGACATCATCACCTTGGGCAAGGGCCTGGGTGGCGGCGTGCCCTTGGCCGCGCTGCTGGCCCGGGGTAGTGCCTGCTGCGCCGAGCCGGGGGAACTGGAGGGCAGCCACCACGGCAACGCATTGATGAGCGCGGCCGGCCTGGCCGTGTTACGCACGGTGCTGGAGCCCGGCTTCCTCGAGCAGGTGCAGGACAGCGGTCGTCATCTGCGTGATGGCCTCAGCCGCCTGGCCGGGCGCTATGGCCAGGGTGAGGTGCGTGGCCAGGGCCTGTTGTGGGCGATGCAGTTGCAGGCGGCCGAGGCCGCTGAGCTGGTCGAGGCGGCGCGGCAGGAAGGCTTGCTGCTCAACGCCCCGCAGGCCGATGTGCTGCGTTTCTCGCCAGCGCTGACCGTTAGCAAGGGCAACATCGACGAGATGTTGGTACGCCTGGCTCGCGCCTTCGCCCGCTTGCATGCCCGGCAGCAGGGCCGCCGCGAGGTGTCGGCCTGAACGTCCGCCCCGGCAAACCGAATTTCAACGAACCGTCTCGCGTTTCTGCGCATCGCCCCTGGCCTGCAGTATTTGGCCCGGGGCGTTTTTTTGCCTGGCGTGCGGCGGTGGAACCTCTGCGCTGGGTGGCGGGTCTGTGTTGAAACCCTTCAAGGAGCGCAGCCCATGGACTTCATCCGCATCATCATCGCCATCATCCTGCCGCCGCTGGGGGTGTTCCTCCAGGTCGGGTTCGGTGGGGCGTTCTGGCTGAACATCCTGCTGACCCTGCTGGGCTATATCCCAGGGATCGTCCATGCGGTGTACATCATCGCCAAGCGTTGAGCCGAGGCCGGCCTCAGCGGCTGGCCACCTTCGGCTTGTATGCGCAGTAGCCTGGCCGCGGCCCGATCTTCGGGTGATTGCGGCAGGTGTCCGGGCGCTTGTCATAAATGGTGCACAGGCGGCTCTTGCGGTCCAGATAGAGGCAGTCGTCGTTGCTCATCCGGGTCAGGGTGAAGATCCCCGACTTCTGGTTGAAGCGCTCGATGATGCCGTCCTTCTGCAGGCGCTTGGCGATGTTCTTCGGTGGCTCGTCTTTCTCGAACTCGTCCACCACGCCAATGCGGATCAGATCCTTGATCTTCACCTCCACCGGCAGGGTGCAGCAGGTCGAGTGGCAGCCGCCGCACATGTGGCTGGCATAGCGCTGCCAGGTCTCCAGGCGGTCGACTTCGGCGGCGGCGATCAGGGTCGGTTTCATGGTTACGGTTTTATTCTTGCTAGGGAATCACGGTTTTGGGGCGCGCGATCATACCGGAGTTGTTCAATTTGTGAACAACCTTTTGCCGGGTTTGCCTGCGGTCGATGAAAACCGCGAACCGTCGCTGTCGCTCCGTGTCAGAGCGTCTAGGCTGAACACTCTCCCTGCGCTTTCGCCCATTTGCCCGAGGATGCCCCATGTCCCAGGAAACCGAAGCCCGTGACGAAAAGGACCATAGTGCAGAGGTGGCGGCCTTTCGCGCCGCCGTGCTGGCCAAGCTGACCTACGCGGTCGGCAAGGACCCGGAGCACGCCTTCGACCACGACTGGTTCGAAGCCATCGCCCTGGCGGCCCGCGATCACATGGTCGATCACTGGATGGACCACACCCGGCGGGCCTACCGACGCAGCCAGAAGCGCGTCTACTACCTCTCCCTCGAATTTCTCATTGGCCGCTTGCTGTACGACAGCCTGAGCAACCTCGGCTACCTGGAGATTGCCCGCGAGGCCCTGCAAGGGCTGGACGTGGACCTTGAGCGCATCCGCCTGCTCGAGCCCGACGCGGCGCTGGGCAACGGCGGCCTGGGTCGGTTGGCGGCGTGCTTCATGGAGAGCATGTCGACCCTGGGCATCGCTGCCCACGGCTATGGGATCCGCTACGAGCACGGCCTGTTCCGCCAGGCGGTGGTCGATGGCTGGCAGCAGGAGCAGACCGAGAACTGGCTGGATTTCGGCAACCCCTGGGAGTTCGAGCGGGCCGAGGTGATCTACCCGATCAGCTTTGGTGGCAGTGTCGAGACCGTGACTGAGGCGGGCGGCCAGCAACGCCAGGTCTGGTGGCCAGGCGAGACGGTGCGGGCGGTGGCCTACGACACGCCGGTGGTCGGCTGGCGTGGGGCCAGCGTCAACACCCTGCGCCTGTGGCGTGCGCGGGCCCTGGAAGAGCTGCACCTGGAGCGATTCAACGCCGGCGATCACCTGGGGGCGGTGGCTGAAGTGGCCCGGGCCGAAAGCATCTCGCGGGTGCTGTATCCGGCCGACAGTACCGAGGCCGGTCAGGAACTGCGCCTGCGCCAGGAGTATTTCTTCGTCTCTGCCTCGTTGCAGGATCTGCTGCGCCGTCACCTGAACATGCACGAAACCCTGCTGAGCCTGCCGGATGCCGCCGCGATCCAGCTCAATGACACGCACCCGTCGATCGCCGTTGCAGAGCTGATGCGGCTGCTGGTCGACCAGCATGAGATTCCCTGGGACAAGGCCTGGGAGCTGACTGTCGGCACCCTGGCCTACACCAACCACACTCTGCTGCCCGAGGCCCTGGAAACCTGGCCGGTGGCGTTGATGGAGCGCATGCTGCCGCGGCACATGCAGATCATCTACCTGATCAACGCTTATCACATCGATTCGCTGCGGGCCAAAGGCCTGCACGACTTCGACGTGCTGCGCGCGGTGTCGCTGATCGAGGAGGACAATGGCCGGCGGGTGCGCATGGGCAACCTGGCCTTCCTGGGTTCGCACAGCGTCAACGGTGTGTCGGCGCTGCACAGCAAGCTGATGAAGAGCACGGTGTTCGCCGAACTGCACAAGCTCTACCCGCAGCGGATCAACAACAAGACCAACGGCATCACCTTCCGCCGTTGGCTGTACCAGGCCAACCCGCCGCTTACCGCCATGCTGATCGAAGCGCTGGGCCCGCAGGTGCTGGACGACCCGGAAGGCAGGCTCAAGGCGCTGGTGCCGTTCGCCGACAAGGCCACCTTCCGCACGCAGTTCGCCGCCCAGCGCCTGCACAGCAAGCGCGCGCTGGCCAGCATCATCCAGGATCGTCTTGGGGTGACGGTCAACCCCGAGGCGTTGTTCGACGTGCAGGTCAAGCGAATCCACGAGTACAAGCGCCAGTTGCTCAACCTGCTGCACACCGTGGCGCTGTACCAGGCCATCCGCAACGACCCCGGCATCGACTGGGTGCCGCGGGTGAAAATCTTTGCCGGCAAGGCCGCGGCCAGTTATCACCAGGCCAAGCTGATCATCAAGCTGGCCAACGACATCGCCCGGGTGGTCAACAACGACCCGACCGTGCGCGGCTTGCTCAAGGTGGTGTTCCTGCCCAACTACAACGTCAGCCTGGCCGAAAGCATCATCCCGGCGGCGGACCTGTCCGAGCAGATTTCCACCGCCGGCTACGAGGCGTCCGGCACCAGCAACATGAAGTTCGGCCTTAATGGCGCGCTGACCATCGGCACCCTCGATGGCGCCAACGTTGAGATGTGCGAGCAGGTGGGCGCGGAGAACATGTTCATCTTCGGCCTGACCGCCCAGCAGGTGGAGGCACGCAAGCGCAGCGGCGATTTCGGCGCCGCCGCGGCGATCGCCGCCTCGCGCCGGCTGGGGGATGTGCTGCAGGCGATCCGCAGCGGGGTGTTCTCGCCGGACGATCCGGCGCGCTATGCCGGTTTGATCGACGGGCTGATCGCCTATGACCGCTTCCTGGTGTGCGCCGACTTCGACGCCTACTGGGATGCCCAGCGCCGGGTCGAGGAGTTGTGGCATGCGCCACAGGACTGGTGGCGCATGGCGGTGCTGAATACGGCGCGGATGGGCTGGTTCTCGTCGGACCGGACCATTCGCGAGTATGCGACCGAGATCTGGAAGGCGTTGGATTGAGCCGGCGAACCGCCACTACACAAGGCCCAAGCCGACCACTGACCGGCCTCTGGCTGAACTCAACCCCGCCCGACGAGTCTCTTTGCTCGCTAGCGCTGCACTCTCCCTGTAAACTGCGGGGGTTTTTCTCCCCCTTTCCATTTCGGAGCCATACATGTCCCGCGTTACCCTGAGTCGCTATCTGATTGAGCAGACCCGCAGCAACAATACCCCTGCCGATCTGCGCTTCCTGATCGAAGTGGTGGCGCGTGCGTGCAAGGAGATCAGCCACCACGTGTCCAAGGGCGCCCTGGGCGGCGTGCTGGGCAGCATGGGCACCGAAAACGTGCAGGGCGAAGTGCAGAAGAAGCTCGACGTGATCTCCAACGACATCCTGCTCGAAGCCAACGAGTGGGGCGGCCACCTGGCCGGCATGGCGTCCGAAGAGATGGACAACGCCTACCAGATCCCCGGCAAGTACCCCAAAGGCGCGTACCTGCTGGTCTTCGACCCGCTGGACGGTTCGTCGAACATCGACGTCAACGTCTCGGTCGGTACCATCTTCTCGGTACTGCGTTGCCCTAACCAGTACCTGAGCCAGAACGAAAGCCTCAACGAAGCAGCCTTCCTGCAGCCAGGCACCGAGCAGGTCGCCGCCGGCTACGCCATCTACGGCCCGCAGACCATGCTGATCCTGACCCTGGGCAACGGCGTCAAGGGCTTCACCCTGGACCGTGAACTGGGCAGCTTCGTGCTCACCCACGAAAACATCCGCGTACCGGAAACCACCGCCGAATTCGCCATCAACATGTCCAACCAGCGTCATTGGGAAGCTCCGGTACAGCGCTACGTGGGCGAGCTGCTGGCGGGTGAGACCGGTCCGCTGAAGAAGAACTACAACATGCGCTGGATCGCCTCGATGGTGGCGGACGTGCACCGCATCCTGACCCGTGGCGGCCTGTTCATGTACCCGCGCGACGCCCGTGAACCGAGCAAGCCGGGCAAGCTGCGCCTGATGTACGAGGCCAACCCGATGTCCTTCATCATCGAGCAGGCTGGCGGCGCCTCCACCAACGGTTACGATCGCATCCTCGACATCAAGCCGGAGAGCCTGCACCAGCGCGTGTCGGTCATCCTCGGCTCGAAGGAAGAGGTCGAGCGCGTCACCGCCTACCACAAGGAGTAAGTCATGCTCGCACCTTGGCAGCCGTTGCTGGAATGGTGGTTCGGTTGGGGCGCCAGTCCCCAGGCCGTGGCTGACGAGAAGAGCACGCTGTGGTTCGGCAAGCACCACGACGACGAGGCGCGCGAGCGCTTCGGCGACTTGTGCGCGCAGGCCCTGGCGGGTGGCCTCGATGAGTGGCAGCAGAGCCCGCAGGGCTGGCTGGGCCTGATCCTGCTGCTCGATCAGCTGCCGCGCATGCTCCACCGCGACACGCCGCTCGCCTTCGAAGGTGACCGACGGGCGCAGGTGGTGGCCATGCAAGGCCTGCAGAAGGGTTGGGACCACCAGCTGCTCCCCATCCAGCGGGTGTTCGTGTTGCTGGTGCTGGAGCATGCCGAGGTGCTGGACTGGCAGAACCTGTGCGTCGAGCGCTATCAGGCGCTGCTGGCTGAGCAACCCGAGGCCAACCGCCGGTTGTTCGAAGGCTTCCTCGACTATGCCGAACAGCACCAGCGGGTGATTGCCCGGTTCGGGCGCTTCCCGCACCGCAACCTGGTGCTGGGGCGGCCGAGTACCAGTGAGGAGATGGACTTCTTGCTGGAGCCTGGGTCCAGGTTCTGAATAGCCGGGCCTGCTGCGCAGGCCTTTCGCGACACAAGGCCGCTCCCACAGAGATAAGCATTCCCCTGTGGGAGCGGCCTTGTGTCGCGAAAGGACCGCAGAGCGGCCCCCGGGGCTTTCAAATCAGATCCTGAAGCTGCCCACCAGATGCTTCAACCGCTCGACCTGATGTTCCAGGTCGGTGCAGGCACGCAAGGTGCTCTGCAGGTTGTGCACCCCTTCCTGGTTCAACGTATTGATCTCGTTGATGTCGACATTGATCGACTCGACCACGGCTGTCTGCTCTTCGGTGGCGGTGGCCACCGACTGGTTCATGCCGTCGATCTCGCCGATGCGCTGGGTGACGCTGCCCAGGCGCTCGCCGGCCTGGTTGGCGATGCCCACGCTGCGGTCGCTGTGCGCCTGGCTCTGGTTCATGGTGCTGACCGCCACCTGGGCGCCGGCCTGCAGCTCCTCGATCAGGCGCTGTACCTGCTGCGCCGAATCCTGGGTGCGGTGGGCCAGGTTGCGCACCTCATCCGCCACCACGGCGAAGCCACGGCCGGCCTCACCGGCGCGGGCGGCCTCGATCGCGGCGTTGAGCGCCAGCAGGTTGGTCTGCTGCGAGATGCCGCTGATCACATCGAGAATCTGGCCGATGTTCGCGGTGTGGTTGTTCAGGGTCTCGATATTCCCGCTGGCATCGCTGATGCGCGCCGACAGCTGGTTCATCACGTCGATGGTCTCGCCGACCACCTGCTGGCCTTCCTCGGCCAGGCCACGGGCGGCGCTGGAGTGCTGCGAGGCGAGGGCGGCGTTCTGGGCGATTTCCTGGGCGGCGGCGCCCAGCTGGTTGATCGCCGCGGCCACGCTGCTGGTGCGGCTCGATTGCTGGTCGGCGTTGTGGATCGAGGCGTTGGAGGCGTTGACCACCTGGCCGGCCACTGCATTCACCTGGCCGGTGGCCGAGGCCACTTCACGGATCGATTCGTGGATTCGCTCGACGAAACGGTTGAACGACTGCGCCAGGCTGCCGAACTCGTCCTGGGCATGGATGTTCAGGCGTCGGGTCAGGTCGCCTTCGCCCTCGGCGATGTCGCGCATGGCACGGCCCATGATGTGCAGCGGTTCCATCAGCACGCGGATCAGCAGGCCCAGCAGGGCGATGATCACCACCACCGCGATCAGCGTCGCCACCACCGCCGAGGTGCGCAGCTCGCCGAGCATGGCGAAGGCCGCGTCCTGGTCGAGCACCAGTGCCACGTACCAGTCAGCCGACGGCACACCGTCGACATGGGTGAAGCTGATGAATTGCTTGCGGCCGTCGACCTCGACCTCTTTCAGGCCGCTGCCAATGCGCAGGTCGCTGCCAGGGTAGACATCGGCCAGTGCCTTGAGCGCCAGTTCGGCTTTGGGGTGGATGAGCACCTTGCCTTCGCCGTTGACGATGAAGGCATGCCCGCGGCCGCCGAAGTCCAGGGTGTTGATCAGGTTGCTGATGGTCTGCAGGTCGGTATCGACGCCGCTGACGCCGATCATGCGCCCGCCTTGCTGCACCGGGGTGGCGAGGGTGATCACCAGCTTGCCCGCCGAGACCGAGATGTACGGCTCGGTGACGATGGTCTGGCCCGCCGCGCTGGCCGCCTTGTACCAGCCGCGCACGCGCGGATCGTAGTCGGCGGCACGGTTGCCCACCGGCACCGACTGCATGCTGCCGTCCTGGCCGCCGAAGTAGGTGAGGATGAAGTTGCTGCCATACACCGGCAGCGCCAGGATGCGGTCGAGGCTGCTCTTGCCCGGGCCGTCGACGGCAACCTGCTGGGCCACCGAGTTCACCAGCTGGATACGGCTGTCGAGCCAGGTGCGGATGTTGCCGGCGGTGAGGTTGCCCAGTGACTGCAACGTCGACTCGGTGTCGCTGCGTAGCGACTGGCGCTGTCGGTAGTCGTTGAACAGGACGAAGCAGGTGAAGGCAACAGCGACCACCAGGGCGGCGGCCAGCAGGATCTTGTGGCTGAACTTGAGGTTCTTGGTCATTTTATTGAAGTCTGCGCACGGGCACGAAGGAGGGGCGGGTGCGGCAAAAGGCCACACCACGGCTCTGTGTCGGTACGCCGGGATAAAACATTAATCGTTTGCGCACCAGGCGACCAACGGCGCACAACGAAACCTCGACGGGCAGGGAACCGAGCAGCCATTTTCCCTTCTAAGCTCCCTGCAGGCCCTCGTACCTGTGTACCTATCTCCAGGAGTGTCCCTTCATGTCGTTGCGTTCCCTCGCCCTGTTGTCCTTGTGCGTCGTCCTGACCGCTTGCAGCAAGATCAACCAGGAAAACTATTCCAAGCTCAAGGCCGGCATGAACAAGGCTGAGGTCGAGCAGCTGCTCGGCACACCGAAAGAGTGTTCCGGCGCGCTGGGCATGAGCAGTTGCACCTGGGGTGACGAGAAGAGCTTCATCAGCGTGCAGTACGCTGCCGACAAGGTCCTGATGTATTCCGGTCAGGGGCTCAAATGAGGCGCCTGCACCTGCTGTTGGGGGTTTGCCTGGTGATGCTGCTCGGTGGCTGCGCCACCTCGGCCACCGACCCGCTGGCACCGAAGACCGCAGGTGCGGTCGATCTGAAGCGTTACCAGGGCAAATGGTTCGAGCTGGCGCGCCTGCCGATGAAGTACCAGGACGGCTGCGCCCAGTCCGAGGCCCACTACAACCTCAAGCCGGACGGCAGCGTGGGCGTGCTCAACCGTTGCCGCACGATGGGCGATGAGTGGCTGCGCGCAGAAGGGCATGCTACGCCGCAGCAGCCGGGGCACACCGACAAGCTGTGGGTGGAGTTCGATAACTGGTTCACCCGGCTGGTGCCTGGCGTGGCCAAGGGCGCCTACTGGATCCTCTACGTGGATGATCGCTATCGCACGGCGATCGTCGGCAGCCCGGACCGCAAGTACCTGTGGATACTTTCGCGCACGCCTTCGCTGCCGGCCTGGGAGCGGGAGAACCTGCTTGCCAGGGCGCGGCAGCAGGGCTTCGACACCAGCCGGTTGATCTGGCGCACGCCGGACAAGGATATCGTCGCCCGGCATTGAGACGGCTCAATATTTAGAGATAGCCACGCCCCCTGTGGGAACGGCCTTGTGTCGCGAAAGGGGCGCACAGCGCCCCCGGGATGTCGATGTCGATGCAGATGTTGCTGGGGCCGCTTTGCGGCCCTTTCGCGACACAAGGCCGCTCCCACAGCGCCGGCGCTTCAGGCCAGCAACTGACGCAGTACCTCGACAAACGCCACCGCGCTCGCCTCTTCCTGCTCATGCCGCCCCTGGCGCACCACCCACTGGCCGTTGACCATCACATCGCGCACCTGACGGTCGCCACCGGCGAACAGCCAGCGATTGAGGATGGCATCGCCATCGGCCACCGCCAGGTACGGGTCTTGCCCATCCAGCACCAGCCAGTCCGCTCGCTTGCCCACCGCCAGTTCACCGATCGGCTGCCCCAGCGCCTGCGCGCCGCCCACCAGCGCGGCGTCGTACAAGGTCCGCCCGACCATCGGCTGGTCCGCGCGATACAGCCGGTTGCGCCGTTGGTCGCGCAGGCGCTGGCCGTATTCCAACCAGCGCAGTTCCTCGACCACGCTCAGCGACACGTGGCTGTCCGAGCCGATCCCCATCCGCCCGTTCTGGGCCAGGAAATCCACGGCCGGGAAGATGCCATCGCCGAGGTTGGCCTCGGTGGTCAGGCACAGCCCGGCCACCGCACCACTGCGGGCCATGGCGGCGACTTCGTCGGCTTCGGCATGGGTGGCATGCACCAGGCACCAGCGCTCATCCACCTCGACATGCTCGTACAGCCATTGCAGTGGGCGAAGGCCGCTCCAGGCCAGGCAGTCGTCGACTTCCTTCTGCTGCTCGGCGATGTGGATATGGATCGGGCAAGCCTTGTCGCTGGCACCCAGCACATCGGCGATCTGCCCTGGGGTGACGGCGCGCAAGGAGTGGAAGCACAAACCCAGTTGCTGCGCCGGCTGTTGCGCCAGCAGCGGGGCAAGCTGGTGCTGCAGTTGCAGGTACTGTTCGGTCGAGTTGATGAAGCGGCGCTGCCCCTCATTGGGCGCCTGCCCGCCAAAGCCCGAATGGCTGTAAAGCACCGGCAGCAAGGTCAGGCCGATGCCGCTGGCCGCCGCGGCGGCGCTGATGCGCCGTGACAGCTCGGCCGGGTCGGCGTAGCGCTGGCCGGCCTGGTCATGGTGTACGTAGTGGAATTCCGCCACCGAGGTGTAGCCGGCCTTGAGCATCTCGATATAGAGCTGGCGGGCGATGACCTGCAACTGCTCCGGGGTGATGCGCCCGACCAGGCGATACATGAGGTCGCGCCAGGTCCAGAAACTGTCGTTGGGGTTGCCGGCCACTTCCGCCAGCCCCGCCATGGCCCGTTGGAACGCGTGCGAGTGCAGGTTGGGCATGCCCGGCAGCAACGGGCCGGCCAGGCGCTCGGCGCCCTCGGCGTCGGCATCGGCCATGATCGCGGCCAGCCGGCCATCGGCGGCGACCTCCAGGCGGACATTGCGGGCCCAGCCCGTGGGGAGCAGGGCGCGTTCGGCGAAATAGGCTGGCATCGGTGAAATCCTGTTATTGTTCAACTTGTATATACATATACAGCCGTTTGCCTGCCGGGTAAACTCCGGCAAGCTACCGTTCACTCCAACCGTACAAGGACTCAACGCCGTGCCGACACTTCCTGTCTCCGCGCTGGTTGCCCAGATGGGCGAAGGGCCGGCGCCGCTCTACGCCCGGGTGAAACAGATGATCATCCAGCAGATCGAGAGCGGCAGCTGGCCGCCTCATCATCGGGTGCCTTCCGAGAGCGAGCTGGTCAACGAGCTGGGTTTCAGCCGCATGACCATCAACCGCGCACTGCGCGAGCTGACCGCCGAGGGCCTGCTGGTGCGCATGCAGGGCGTCGGCACCTTCGTCGCCGAGCCCAAGACCCGCTCGGCGCTGTTCGAGGTCAACAACATCGCCGACGAGATCGCCGGCCGTGGCCACCAGCATAGCTGCCAGGTGATCAAGCTCGCCGAGGAAGCCGCCGGCTCCGAGCGCGCCCTGGCCCTGGACATGCGCGAAGGCCAGCGGGTGTTCCACTCGCTGATCGTGCATTACGAGAACGGCGTGCCGGTGCAGATCGAGGACCGCTACGTCAACGCGGCCATCGCCCCGGACTACCTCAAGCAGGACTTCACCCGGCAGACGCCCTACGCCTACCTGTCGCAGGTCGCGCCGCTCACCGAAGGCGAGCACGTGGTCGAGGCCATCCTCGCCGAGCCTGAAGAATGCAAGCTGTTGCAGATCGAGCGGGGCGAGCCCTGCCTGCTGATCCGCCGCCGCACCTGGTCGGGCCGCCAGCCGGTGACCGCCGCGCGCCTGATCCACCCCGGTTCCCGTCATCGCCTTGAAGGACGATTCAGCAAATGAGCCAGCTGCAGCTGTTGCGCGCCCACGACTACCCGCGCATGCCCTGGAAGAACGGTGGTGGTTTCACCGAAGAGATCACCCGTGACGCTGGCGACAGCCTGGACGGTTTCGGCTGGCGGCTGTCGATTGCCGACATCGAGGAGTCCGGTGGTTTTTCCACCTTCGCCGGGTACCAGCGGATCATCACCGTGCTGCAGGGCGATGGCATGCGCCTGCTGGTCGATGGCCAGGCCAGTCGGCCGCTGCTGCCGTTCGATGCGTTCGCCTTCAGTGGCGAGAGCCAGGTCAGCTGCAAGCTGCTGGGCGGGGCGATCCGTGATTTCAACCTGATCTATGCGCCGCAGCGGTATCGGGCGCGCTTGCAGTGGCTGGATGGCAGCAGCCGGTTGTTCAGTTCGGCGTCGACGGTGTTGCTGTTCGCCGCCGGCAATCATGTCGAGGTGGCGCTGGCCGGGCAGGGCACGCAGGAGCTTGGGCGGTATGACTGCCTGCGGATCGATGGCAACGAAGGGTTGCTGGAACTGGACGTGCAGGGGCGGTTCTGCCTGATCGAGCTGATGGCTCGCTGAATTCGTAATCTTTGAAATGGGGCTGCTGCGCAGCCCTTTCGCGGCACAAGGCCGCTCCTACAGGTCATGCGCAATCCTGTAGGAGCGGCCTTGTGCCGCGAAAGGGTCGCGCAGCGGCCCCTTTTCGTTTTCATCCGAGGAACGGTCGGCCTTTTTTGGTTGCCTATGCTTGTACATACAAGTAAAGATGTGTTTGTATAGTCACCACGACACACACATGCCGTCGGATGACCGCAGAGGACCTTTCCCGTGACTGACAACAACAAATACCGTGACGTAGAAATCCGCGCCCCGCGTGGCAACAAGCTGACCGCCAAGAGCTGGCTGACCGAAGCCCCGCTGCGCATGCTGATGAACAACCTCGACCCGCAGGTCGCCGAGAACCCCAAAGAGCTGGTGGTGTACGGCGGCATCGGCCGCGCCGCGCGCAACTGGGAGTGCTACGACAAGATCGTCGAGACCCTGACCCGCCTGGAAGATGACGAAACCCTGCTGGTGCAGTCGGGCAAGCCGGTCGGCGTGTTCAAGACCCACAGCAACGCCCCGCGCGTGCTGATCGCCAACTCCAACCTGGTGCCGCACTGGGCCAACTGGGAACACTTCAACGAGCTGGACGCCAAGGGCCTGGCCATGTACGGCCAGATGACCGCCGGCAGCTGGATCTACATCGGCAGCCAGGGCATCGTCCAGGGCACCTACGAAACCTTCGTCGAGGCCGGCCGCCAGCACTACAACGGCAGCCTGAAAGGCAAGTGGGTACTGACCGCGGGCCTGGGTGGCATGGGCGGTGCCCAGCCTCTGGCCGCGACCCTCGCTGGCGCCTGCTCGCTGAACATCGAGTGCCAGCAGAGCCGCATCGATTTCCGCCTGGAAACCCGCTACGTCGACGAACAGGCCACTGACCTGGACGACGCCCTGGCGCGCATCGCCAAGTACACTGCCGAAGGCAAGGCCATCTCCATCGCCCTGCACGGCAACGCCGCCGAGATCCTGCCGGAGCTGGTCAAGCGTGGCGTGCGCCCGGATATGGTCACCGACCAGACCAGCGCCCACGACCCGCTCAACGGCTACCTGCCGGCCGGCTGGACCTGGGAGCAGTACCGTGACCGCGCCCAGACCGACCCGGCTGCCGTGGTCAAGGCCGCCAAGCAATCGATGGCCGTGCACGTCAAAGCCATGCTCGACTTCCAGAAGCAGGGCATCCCGACCTTCGACTACGGCAACAACATCCGCCAGATGGCCAAGGAAGAGGGCGTGGCCAACGCCTTCGACTTCCCGGGCTTCGTGCCGGCGTACATCCGCCCGCTGTTCTGCCGCGGTGTCGGCCCGTTCCGCTGGGCCGCGCTGTCGGGCGACGCAGAAGACATCTACAAGACCGACGCCAAGGTCAAGGAACTGATCCCGGACGACGCCCACCTGCACCGCTGGCTGGACATGGCCCGCGAGCGCATCAGCTTCCAGGGCCTGCCGGCGCGTATCTGCTGGGTCGGCCTGGGCCTGCGCGCCAAGCTGGGCCTGGCGTTCAACGAAATGGTGCGCAGCGGCGAGCTGTCGGCGCCGGTCGTGATCGGCCGTGACCACCTGGACTCGGGCTCGGTGTCCAGCCCCAACCGCGAAACCGAAGCCATGCGCGACGGCTCCGACGCGGTCTCCGACTGGCCGCTGCTCAACGCCCTGCTCAACACCGCGGGCGGCGCCACCTGGGTTTCGCTGCACCACGGCGGTGGCGTGGGCATGGGCTTCTCCCAGCACTCGGGCATGGTCATCGTCTGTGACGGTACCGACGAAGCCGCCGAGCGCATCGCCCGCGTACTGACCAACGACCCAGGGACCGGCGTGATGCGCCACGCCGATGCCGGTTACCAGATCGCTATCGACTGCGCCAAGGAGCAGGGCCTGGACCTGCCAATGATCACCGGCTGATCGCCGCGCTTTGGATCGCCCCCCGCAGGGGTGATACTTGAACAACAAGAAGGGGCCTTGATAGGCCCCACGCGATTGGAGTAGCAACGTGACCGAACTGACCCTCAAGCCCGGCACCCTGACCCTGGCCCAACTGCGTGCCATCCATGCCGCGCCTGTGCGCCTGCAGCTGGATGCCAGCGCCGCGCCCGCCATCGACGCCAGCGTTGCCTGCGTCGAGCAGATCATCGCCGAAGACCGTACCGCCTACGGCATCAACACCGGTTTCGGCCTGCTGGCCTCGACCCGCATCGCCAGCCATGACCTCGAGAACCTGCAACGCTCACTGGTGCTGTCCCACGCCGCCGGTATCGGCGCGCCGCTGGACGACAGCCTGGTGCGCCTGATCATGGTGCTCAAGATCAACAGCCTCAGCCGTGGCTTCTCCGGCATCCGTCGCAAAGTGATCGACGCGCTGATCGCCCTGGTCAACGCCGAAGTCTACCCGCACATCCCGCTCAAAGGCTCGGTCGGCGCCTCCGGCGACCTGGCGCCGCTGGCACACATGTCGCTGGTGCTGCTGGGCGAGGGCAAGGCTCGCTACAAGGGCCAATGGCTGTCGGCCACCGAAGCCCTGGCCGTTGCCGGCCTGGAGCCACTGACCCTGGCCGCCAAAGAGGGCCTGGCCCTGCTCAACGGCACCCAGGCATCCACCGCCTACGCCCTGCGTGGCCTGTTCCAGGCCGAAGACCTGTACGCCGCGGCCATCGCCTGTGGCGGCCTGAGCGTCGAGGCGGCGCTGGGTTCGCGCTCGCCGTTCGATGCGCGTATCCACGAAGTGCGTGGCCAGCGCGGCCAGATCGACACCGCCGCCTGCTTCCGCGACCTGCTGGGTGACTCCAGCGAAGTGTCGCTGTCGCACAAGAACTGCGACAAGGTCCAGGATCCGTACTCCCTGCGCTGCCAGCCACAGGTCATGGGCGCCTGCCTGACCCAGATCCGCCAGGCCGCCGAGGTGCTGGGCATCGAAGCCAACGCCGTATCGGACAACCCGCTGGTGTTCGCCGCCGAGGGTGACGTGATTTCCGGTGGCAACTTCCACGCCGAACCCGTGGCCATGGCCGCTGACAACATCGCGCTGGCCATTGCCGAGATCGGCTCGCTGAGCGAACGCCGCATCTCGCTGATGATGGACAAGCACATGTCCCAGCTGCCACCGTTCCTGGTGGAGAACGGTGGGGTCAACTCCGGCTTCATGATCGCCCAGGTCACCGCCGCCGCCCTGGCCAGCGAGAACAAGGCGCTGTCGCACCCGCACAGTGTCGACAGCCTGCCGACCTCGGCCAACCAGGAAGACCACGTGTCGATGGCCCCGGCCGCCGGCAAGCGTCTGTGGGAAATGGCCGAGAACACCCGGGGCGTGCTGGCCATCGAATGGCTGGGCGCTTGCCAGGGCCTGGACCTGCGCAAGGGGCTGAAGACTTCGGCCAAGCTGGAGCAGGCGCGCCAGGCGCTGCGCCGCGAAGTGCCGCACTATGACCGCGACCGTTTCTTCGCGCCGGACATCGAGGCGGCCTCCACGCTGCTGGCCAACGGCACCTTGACTGGCCTGCTTCCGGCTGGGGTCCTGCCTAGCCTGTGATACCGCATTCGCCGGCAAGCCGGCTCCTACGGGGTTCTCTGTAGGAGCCGGCTTGCCGGCGAACGGCCCTCATACTCACGACCAGAACAACAATAAGGACGTGACATGCAACAAGCTCAAGGTCTCAAGCGCGGGCTATCGGCCCGGCATATCCGTTTCATGGCGCTCGGTTCGGCAATCGGTACCGGGCTGTTCTACGGCTCCGCCTCGGCCATCCAGATGGCCGGCCCGGCCGTGCTGCTGGCCTACCTGATCGGTGGTGCGGCAGTATTCATGGTGATGCGCGCCCTCGGCGAGATGGCCGTGCACAACCCGGTGGCCGGCTCCTTCGGCCACTACGCCAGCACCTACCTCGGCCCCTTGGCCGGCTTCATCCTCGGCTGGACCTACGCCTTCGAGATGGTCATCGTCGCCATCGCCGACGTGACGGCCTTCGGTATCTACATGGGCTTCTGGTTCCCCGAGGTCGCCCGCTGGATCTGGGTGCTGGGCATCGTCTTCCTGATCGGCGGCCTGAACCTGTGCAACGTGCGGGTGTTCGGTGAGATGGAGTTCTGGCTGTCGCTACTCAAGGTCGGCGCCATCGTCGCGATGATCCTCGCCGGCCTCGGCATCATGGCCTTCGGCTTCAGCCAGGTGAATACCGGGCACGCGGTCGGGGTAAGCAACCTGTTCGAGCATGGCGGCTTCATGCCCAATGGTCTCAGTGGCTTGATCGCTTCGTTCGCGGTGGTGATGTTCGCCTTCGGCGGCATCGAGATCATCGGCGTCACCGCCGGTGAAGCGAAAGACCCGCAGCGCGTGATCCCCAAGGCGATCAACGCCGTGCCGCTGCGCATCCTGCTGTTCTATGTGCTCACCCTGTTCGTGCTGATGTGCCTGTACCCCTGGCCACAGATCGGCAGCCAGGGCAGCCCGTTCGTGCAGATCTTCAGCAACCTGGGCATCGGCTCCGCCGCGGCCGTGCTCAATATCGTGGTGATTTCGGCGGCCATCTCGGCGATCAACAGCGACATCTTCGGTGCCGGCCGCATGATGTACGGCCTGGCCCAGCACGGCCAGGCGCCGCGTGGCTTTGGCAAGCTGTCGAAACACGGCGTGCCGTGGATGACGGTGGTGGTGATGGGCGCGGCGCTGCTGGTCGGCGTGCTGCTCAACTACCTGATCCCGGAGAACGTGTTCCTGCTGATCGCCTCCATCGCCACCTTCGCTACGGTGTGGGTGTGGCTGATGATCCTGGTTACCCAGGTGGCCATGCGCCGCAGCATGAGCCGCGAAGAGGTTGCCCAACTCAAGTTCCCGGTACCGTTCTGGCCCTATGGCCCGGCCATGGCCATCGCCTTCATGGTGTTCATCTTCGGTGTGCTCGGCTACTTCCCCGACACCCAGGCAGCGTTGATCGTCGGCGTGATCTGGGTGGTATTCCTGGTGGCGTCCTACCTGCTGTGGTGCAAGCCGCGCGCGGGCCGTGGCGAGCCGGCCCGGGAGCCTGTCGAGGCGCACCGTTGAAGCTTACAAGGAGATCCTGATGAGAACCCTCTGGCAGCACTGCCACGCAGCGACCATGACCGAGGGCCGTTACTCGGTCATCGAGGACGCGGCGATCGTCACCAGCGCCGGGCTGATCGAGTGGATCGGCCCCCGCGGTGACGTGCCGCCGGTCACGGCCGACCGTGTCGTCGACCTGGGCGGCGCCTGGGTCACGCCCGGGCTGATCGACTGCCACACCCACGCGGTGTTCGGTGGCAATCGCAGCGGCGAGTTCGAGCAGCGCCTGCAGGGCGTCAGCTATGCCGAGATCGCCGCCCAGGGTGGCGGCATCGCCAGCACCGTGCGGGCCACCCGCGCGGCCAGCGAAGACGCGCTGCTGGCCAGTGCCCGCCAGCGGGTCCAGGCGCTGATGCGCGACGGCGTGACCACGATCGAGATCAAGTCCGGCTACGGCCTGGATCTGGAGAACGAACGCAAGATGCTGCGCGTTGCCCGGCGCCTGGGCGAGGAGTTGCCAGTGACCGTGCGCAGCACCTGCCTGGCCGCCCACGCCCTGCCACCGGAATACACGGGCAGGGCGGACGACTACATCGACCATATCTGCGAGCAGATGCTCCCGGCACTGGCCGCCGAGGGCCTGGTGGACGCGGTGGATGCCTTCTGCGAACACCTGGCGTTCTCGCCAGCCCAGGTCGAGCGCCTGTTCATCAAGGCGCGCGGGCTGGGGCTGCCGGTCAAGCTGCACGCCGAGCAGTTGTCGTCGCTGCACGGTTCGAGCCTGGCGGCACGCTACCAGGCGCTGTCGGCCGACCACCTGGAGTTCATGACCGAAGAGGACGCCATCGCCATGGCCAAGGCCGGCACGGTCGCCGTGCTGCTGCCGGGTGCGTTCTACTTCCTGCGTGAAACCCAGCTGCCGCCGATGGATGCCTTGCGCCGCCATGGGGTGAAGATTGCCCTGGCCAGCGACCTCAACCCCGGCACCTCGCCAGGGCTGTCGCTGCGCCTGATGCTGAACATGGGCTGCACCTGCTTCCGCATGACCCCGGAAGAGGCCCTGGCGGGTGTCACCCTGCACGCCGCCACCGCGCTGGGGCTGGGCCACAGCCATGGTTCGCTGGAAGTGGGCAAGGTGGCGGACTTCGTCGCCTGGCGGATCGAGCGCCCGGCCGACCTCAGCTACTGGCTCGGCGGCGACCTGCCCAAGCGCGTGGTGCGCCTGGGCCACGAAATATCCAATTGAGCGAGGCGACATGGACAAGGTTTTGATTTTCCACCAGGGCCGCCTGCCCCTGCTGATCAGCATGCCTCACGCTGGGTTGAACCTGACTGCCGCCGTGCGCGACGGGCTGGTCGAGCCGGCACGCAGCCTGCCGGACACCGACTGGCACATTCCGCGCCTTTACGACTTTGCCCGTGAACTGGGTGCCAGTGTGGTGGCGGCGGAGTACTCGCGGTTCGTCATCGATCTCAACCGGCCGGATGACGACAAGCCGCTCTATGTCGGCGCCACCACTGGTTTGTACCCGGCGACCTTGTTTGACGGCGAGCCGTTGTTCAAGGATGGCCAGGTGCCGACCGCCGACGAACGGGCAACGTACCTGGAGGGGATCTGGCGGCCATACCACGACACGATTCGTCGTGAACTGGACCGCCTGCGCGACGAGTTCGGCTATGCGTTGTTGTGGGATGCCCACTCGATCCGCTCGCTGATCCCGCACCTGTTCGACGGCAAGCTGCCGGACTTCAACCTGGGCACTTTCAATGGTGCAAGTTGCGATCCGCAGCTGGCCGAGCGGTTGCTGGGTGTTTGCGCCGAGTTCCCGGCTTACAGCCATGTGCTCAACGGGCGTTTCAAGGGTGGGCATATCACCCGTCATTACGGTGATCCGGCCAACCAGATCCATGCGGTGCAACTGGAGCTGGGGCAGTGCACCTACATGAATGAGGTGGAGCCGTTCGGCTATCGCGAAGATTTGGCACAGCCAACGCAGGTGGTGCTCAAGCGCTTGTTGGAGACTGTGCTGGCGTGGGGCGAGGAGCGGTACCGGGGTGGTTCGCGAGGGTAGGGCGTTCGGCCGCGTCAGGGCTTACAGGTGTTCGCCGCAGGGTTTGTGGCGCCTATGAGATCGAGCGCCGCCCGCGCGGCGCATCGCGGATGAATCCGCTCCTACATCGGTTGCAACGTGCCGCACCTGCAAGGCCATGGTTGCCAGCTTTGGCGCATGGTTTGAGTCGGGCGGGGCGGCGGTAGCACCAGCCGAAAAAACGCGCGCCGTACAAACAAGGCGGTCCCGGTGTTCTTTCAGGCATAACTGGCCCGAAACAAACGTAGGAGCGGATTCATCCGCGATGCGCCGCGCGGGCGGCGCTCGATCTCGAGGGCGCTGAAGAGTCCTCGTCGCACACCTGCCAGCCCTGATGCAATCTCAAACCATGCCCTCCACCCGTGCTTCCCATCGCCAGCAAGCCCAAAACCCCGACGATTCACACGGACACATGCTCTTCGCGCGATTCAGGTTTATGATGCCCAACGGCAGATAAAAACCTCACACGGAGTGCGCAATGCAGACCCTCTACCCGCAGATCAAACCCTACGCCCGGCACGATCTGGCCGTGGAAGCGCCGCATGTGCTGTATGTCGATGAAAGCGGCTCGCCGGAAGGTCTGCCCGTGGTGTTCATCCACGGCGGCCCGGGCGCCGGCTGCGACGCGCAAAGCCGTTGCTACTTCGACCCCAATCTGTACCGCATCATCACCTTCGACCAGCGCGGTTGTGGCCGCTCCACGCCCCACGCGAGCCTGGAGAACAACACCACCTGGCACCTGGTCGAGGACCTGGAGCGCATTCGCGAGCACCTGGGCATCGAAAAATGGGTGCTGTTCGGTGGCTCGTGGGGCTCCACCCTGGCCCTGGCCTACGCCCAGACCCACCCCGAGCGCGTGCATGGCCTGATCCTGCGTGGCATCTTCCTGTGCCGCCCGCAGGAAATCAGCTGGTTCTACCAGGAAGGCGCCAGCCGCCTGTTCCCCGACTACTGGCAGGACTACATCGCGCCGATCCCGCCGGAAGAGCGCGGTGACCTGGTCAAGGCCTTCCACAAGCGCCTGACCGGCAACGACCAGATTGCCCAGATGCACGCCGCCAAGGCCTGGTCCACGTGGGAGGGCCGTACCGCCACCCTGCGCCCGAACCCGCTGGTGGTCGACCGCTTCTCCGAGCCGCAACGCGCCCTGTCGATCGCCCGCATCGAATGCCACTACTTCACCAACAACGCCTTCCTGGAGCAGGATCAGCTGATCCGCGACATGCCGAAGATCGCCCACCTGCCCGCAGTGATCGTGCATGGTCGCTACGACGTGATCTGCCCGCTGGACAACGCCTGGGAACTGCATCAGGCCTGGCCGAACAGTGAATTGAAGGTCATCCGCGACGCTGGCCACGCCGCCTCCGAGCCCGGCATCACCGACGCCCTGGTGCGCGCTGCCGACCAGATGGCTCGGCGCCTGCTCGACCTGCCTCTGGAAGAAGCATGAAGGGGTTGATCCAGCGCGTACGCGGCGCGCGGGTGGAAGTGGCGGGGGAGATCGTCGGCGCCATCGACAACGGGTTGCTGGCGCTGGTGGCGGTCGAGCCTGAAGATACGCCCGAGCATGCCGACAAACTGTTGCACAAGCTGCTGAACTACCGGGTGTTCAGCGACGAGCAGGGCAAGATGAACCGCTCGCTCAAGGACATCGGCGGTGGCCTGCTGCTGGTGTCGCAGTTCACCCTGGCCGCCGACACCCGCAATGGCATGCGCCCGAGCTTCTCGACGGCAGCACCGCCGGCCCTCGGCGCCGAGCTGTTCGACTATCTGCTGCAGCGAGCGCAGGGCCAGCACCCGGATGTGGCCAGCGGTCGCTTCGGTGCAGACATGCAGGTGCATCTGGTCAATGATGGCCCGGTAACATTTATGTTACAAATATGAGGTCAAAAAACCCTTTGTTTGTCGAAAAACAAGGGGTTTTGTACGATAAATAGTTTGTCCAGCCTGATGCGTTGTAACGCGTCCTGCTGGATAATCGCGCGCTGCATGAACCTGCGTTCGCAGGTTCGTTTCACTTTGACTCGAGCATTGTCAGGATCCGTTTGGGGAATCATTACGCCCTCACGGGGTCCGAACAGTGCTCGCCAACCCGGCATTGGTCGCTGGCCGTTGGTTTCATGATCTGTTTTCGGCGAGGATTGCTCGTGATTGTAAGCCCCTGTATTGCACCTAGAATCCCCGGTACCCGGCTGCGCAAGGCCATGCTGGCCGGCGTGGCGCTGGTCGGCCTGTTGAGCGCGGGCCAGCTGTGGGCATTCAATCTTGACGATGTTGCAGCCAAGGCAAAGGATCTGGCCGGCCAGAAGTACGAGGCACCGAAGAGCAACCTGCCTCCGGTGTTCCGCGACATGAAGTACGCCGACTACCAGAAGATCCGCTTCCTGCAGGAAAAGGCCGAGTGGGCCAAGGACAAGACGCCGTTCAAGCTCTCGTTCTACCACCAGGGCATGCACTTCGATACGCCGGTGACCATCAACGAGATCACCGCCAACAAGGTCGAAGAGATAAAGTACGACCCGAGCCGCTTCGAGTTTGGCGACGTGCCGCATGACGCCGATGCCACCAAGAACCTCGGCTACGCCGGTTTCCGCGTGCTCTACCCCATCAACAAGGCCGACAAGCAGGACGAGATCATGACCCTGCTTGGCGCCAGCTACTTCCGCGTGGTCGGCAAGGGCCACCGCTACGGCCTGTCGGCCCGTGGCCTGGCCATCGACACCGCGCTGCCTTCCGGTGAAGAGTTCCCGCGCTTCCGCGAGTTCTGGATCGAGAAGCCCAAGCCGAAAGACAAGCACCTGGTGATCTACGCCCTGCTGGATTCGCCGCGTTCCACCGGCGCCTACAAGCTCACTCTACGTCCGGGCGAGGACACCTTGGTCGACGTCAAGTCGCGCGTCTACCTGCGTGACAACGTCAGCCGCCTGGGTATCGCACCGCTGACCAGCATGTACCTGTTCGGCCCCAACCAGCCGTCGAAAGTCATGAACTACCGCCCGGCCCTGCACGATTCCGAAGGCCTGTCGATCCATGCCGGCAATGGCGAGTGGCTGTGGCGCCCGCTGAACAACCCGAAACACCTGGCCGTGAGCAACTTCAGCGTGGAGAACCCGCGTGGTTTTGGCCTGCTGCAGCGCCAGCGCGACTTCAGCGACTACGAAGACCTCGACGACGAATACGAAAAGCGTCCGAGCACCTGGATCGAACCGAAGGGCGACTGGGGCAAGGGTACCGTCGATCTGGTCGAGATCCCGACCGCCGACGAGACCAACGACAATATCGTGGCGTTCTGGAGCCCGGAAAAGCTGCCTGAAGTGGGCAAGCCGTTCGAGTACGACTACCGCCTGCGCTGGACCATCAAGGAAGATCAGCTGCACTCGCCTGAGCTGGGCTGGGTCAAGCAGACCCTGCGTTCCACCGGCGACGTCAAGCAGTCCAACCTGATCCGTCAGGCCGATGGCACCGTCGCCTTCCTGGTCGACTTCATCGGCCCGAACCTGGCCACCCTGCCGGCGGACACCGCCGTGCGCAGCCAGGTCAGCGTCGGCGACAACGCCGAAGTGGTCGAGAACAACCTGCGCTACAACCCGGAAACCAAGGGCTGGCGCCTGACCCTGCGCCTGAAGGTGCAGGACCCGAAGAAAGCCACCGAGATGCGTGCCGCGTTGCTGCGTGACGTACCGGTGGAGGCGCCGAAACCCGCCAAGGACAGCAAGCAGGACAAGGCCGCGGCCAAGCATGCCCACGCCAAGGCTGAAAAAGCCAAGGCCGAGCAGCCTGCCGAGCAACCCGCCGCCGACGCGGCATCCACCAACGGGACCCCGGCCACCACCGAAAAAGTGCTGACCGAGACCTGGAGCTATCAGTTGCCTGCCGATGAGTAACTCAAGCGCAAGGCCGGAATCGCTGAGCGAGTACCTGGCCCACCTCCCCCTGAGCGACGAGCAGCGTGCGGAACTCGCCCGCTGCACCTCGTTCAGCGAGCTGCACCAACACCTGGCGGCCCAACCGGCCGCCAGCACCACCGAGGCCGCCCAGGCCTCGGTGGGCCCCCGTCTCACCGTCGGCAGCGCCGCCGAGCTGGAAGAAGCCGAGATGCTCGGTGTCGATGCCAGCGGGCGGCTGTGCCTGAAGATCGCCCCGCCGATCAAGCGCACCAAGGTCGTCCCCGAACCGTGGCGCACCAACGTGCTGATCCGCATGTGGCGGCGCATGACCGGCCGCACCAACGCCCCGCAGCCGCCCAAGCGCGAGCTGCCGCCGGCGCGCTGGCGCACGGTCGGTTCGATCCGCCGCTACATCCTGCTCACCCTGATGATCGGCCAGACCCTCGTCGCCGGCTGGTACATGAAGGGCATCCTGCCGTACCAGGGCTGGTCGTTCGTCGACTTCGACGAAATCGTCCACCAGCCGCTCTGGGACACGGTGGTGCAGGTCTGGCCCTATGCCTTGCAGACCTCCATCCTGGTGCTCTTCGGCATCCTCTTCTGCTGGGTGTCGGCGGGCTTCTGGACCGCGTTGATGGGCTTCCTCGAGCTGCTCACCGGGCGTGACAAGTACAAGATTTCCGGCAGCAGCGCCGGCAACGAGCCGATCGCCCCCGAAGCGCGCACCGCGCTGGTGATGCCGATCTGCAACGAAGACGTGCCGCGCGTGTTCGCCGGCCTGCGCGCGACGTTCGAGTCGGTGGCCGCCAGCGGCAACCTCGACCGTTTCGACTTCTTCGTGCTCAGCGACACCAACGACACCGACATCGCCGTTGCCGAACAGCAGGCATGGCTGGACGTGTGCCGCGAGGCGAAAGGCTTCGGCCGCATCTTCTACCGCCGCCGCCGCCGCCGCGTGAAGCGCAAGAGCGGCAACCTCGACGACTTCTGCCGTCGCTGGGGTGGCGAGTACAAGTACATGGTCGTGCTCGACGCCGACAGCGTCATGAGCGGCGAGTGCCTGAGCAGCCTGGTGCGCCTGATGGAGGCCAACCCGGACGCCGGCATCATCCAGACCGGGCCGAAGGCCTCGGGCATGGACACCCTGTATGCGCGCCTGCAGCAGTTCGCCACCCGCGTGTACGGCCCGCTGTTCACCGCCGGCCTGCACTTCTGGCAGCTGGGCGAGTCGCACTACTGGGGCCACAACGCGATCATCCGCATGAAGCCGTTCATCGAGCACTGCGCCCTGGCGCCGTTGCCGGGCAAGGGCGCCTTTGCCGGTGCGATCCTCTCCCACGACTTCGTCGAAGCCGCGCTGATGCGCCGTGCCGGCTGGGGCGTGTGGATCGCCTACGACCTGCCGGGCAGCTATGAAGAGCTGCCACCCAACCTGCTCGACGAACTCAAGCGTGACCGTCGCTGGTGCCACGGCAACCTGATGAACTTCCGCCTGTTCCTGGTCAAGGGCATGCACCCGGTACACCGCGCCGTGTTCCTCACCGGGGTGATGTCGTACCTGTCGGCGCCGCTGTGGTTCCTGTTCCTGGTGCTGTCGACGGCGCTGCTGGCGACCAACACGCTGATGGAGCCGCAGTACTTCATCGAGCCGTTCCAGCTCTACCCGCTGTGGCCGCAGTGGCACCCGGAGAAGGCCATCGCGCTGTTCTCCACCACCATCGTGCTGCTGTTCCTGCCCAAGTTGCTCAGCGTCATCCTGATCTGGGCCAAGGGCGCCACCGAGTTTGGCGGGCGCGTCAAGGTCACCCTGTCGATGTTGCTGGAGATGCTGTTCTCCATGCTGCTGGCGCCGGTGCGGATGATCTTCCACACCCGCTTCGTGCTGGCCGCGTTCCTCGGCTGGGCGGCGACCTGGAACTCGCCGCAGCGTGACGACGACTCCACCCCGTGGAGCGAAGCGGTGCGCCGCCATGGTCCGCAGACATTGCTGGGCATTGCCTGGGCGAGCCTGGTGGCCTGGCTGAACCCGAGTTTCCTGTGGTGGCTGGCACCGATCGTCGGTTCGCTGGTGCTGTCGATCCCCGTTTCGGTGATTTCCAGCCGCGTGCGCCTGGGCCTGGCGGCCAGGGACGAGAAGCTGTTCCTGATTCCCGAGGAGTACGCCACGCCGCCCGAGCTGCTGGCCACCGACCAGTACACCCACGAGAACCGCTGGCATGCGCTGCATGACGGCTTCGTGCGTGCCGTGGTCGACCCGCGCCAGAACGCCCTGGCCTGTGCCATGGCCACTGCGCGTCATGGCCAGGCGGCACCGATCGAAGCGCTGCGCGCGGAGCGCGTTGCCAAGGCACTGGAAGTCGGCCCGAAAGGCCTGGACGGCAACACCCGTCTGGCCCTGCTGAGCGACCCGGTGGCGCTGTCGCGCCTGCACGAGCAGGTCTGGGCCGAGCACAACACAGCCTGGATCGATGTGTGGCGTGCGTCCATCGACAACGATCCGCACTCGCCGTTGTTGCCGCTGCATCCGGAGAACGTGGCTCAGCCAGCCCTGGCTTGAGTCTGATCCACCCCATTCGCCGGCAAGCCGGCTCCTACAGGTTCACCCTCGACCTCGTAGGAGCCGGCTTGCCGGCGAACAGGGGCAACACCCCCCGCCTTCTTATTGTTTTTTTGGCCAACAAAGTCCCCCCCGGCTCTAGGTCCCAGCCCACGCATGCGTTAGCATCCCACCCGACATTACGCATCGGTCTGTCAGGCCATGCTTACAAGAACAAATCGTGTACTTCTTGCTAGGGGACTTGGTGATGATGAAGAAATACCTGTCGCGGCTGCTGGTCGGTGCGACCGCCCTCATCGCGGTAACCGCCGCCCAGGCGGGCGCCATCGACGATGCGGTCAAGCGCGGCACCCTGCGTGTGGGCATGGACCCGACCTACATGCCGTTCGAGATGACCAACAAGCGCGGTGAGATCATCGGCTTCGAAGTCGACATTCTCAAGGCGATGGCCAAGTCCATGGGCGTCAAGCTGGAGACAGTCTCCACCGCCTACGACGGCATCATCCCGGCCCTGCTGACCGACAAGTTCGACTTCATCGGCAGCGGCATGACCCTCACCCAGGAGCGCAACCTGCGCCTGAACTTCAGCGAACCCTTCATCGTCGTCGGCCAGACCCTGCTGATCCGCAAGGAGCTGGTGGGCGAGATCAAGTCGTACAAGGACCTGAACAACGAGAAGTACCGCATCACCTCCAAACTGGGCACCACCGGCGAGATGGTCTCCAAGAAGCTGATCGGCAAGGCCAAGTACCACGGCTATGACAACGAGCAGGAAGCGGTGATGGACGTGGTCAACGGCAAGGCCGACGCCTTCGTCTACGACGCGCCGTACAACGTGGTGGCCGTGGAGAAGGCCGGTGCCGGCAAGCTGGCGTTCCTGGAGGAACCCTTCACCTACGAGCCGCTGGCCTTCGGCCTGAAGAAAGGCGACTACGACAGCATCAACTTCATCAACAACTTCCTGCACCAGATCAAGCATGACGGGACCTACGATCGTATCCACGACAAGTGGTTCAAGAACAAGGACTGGCTGAAGGAAATGGAATAAGGCCCGGGCCACAAGCCCAGGCTCTGACCCTGACGCGCAGGTGGCGCTGAGGGTGGCAGGTCGAGGACAGCGGATGTTTTCGCTGGCCTCTTCGCGGGTAAAACCGCTCCCACAGGTGTCGCCAAGCCCTGTAGGAGCGGGTTTACCCGCGATGAGGCCAGCAAGTACAGCGCACACTTCGCAGGCCACCGCCAAAGCTCCACCCAGCGCGTTTCTTTTTTTGCGGAAGTACCCCAAGTGATCAAACACAAGAAAGCCCAGTGGCCCTGGCATGGGTTGACCGCGCTGGTCCTGGTGGGCCTGGCGTTCAGCCTGTACCTGGCCACCTCGATGATTTCCTACGAGTGGCGCTGGAACCGCGTTCCGCAATACTTCGCCTACAAGGCCGAGGAAACCCAGCGTGCCGCCAACCCAGGCACGATCGAGGAAATCGTGGTGTCCGGCGACAACGCCCGGGTCACCCTGAAAGATGAAGGCGGTGACACCCAGGTCATCGAAGTGGCCAGCGACAGCCTGCTGCTGGCCCGTGGCGATGATGTCGCCGAAGGCGACGCCATCGGCGTGACTCGCCATTGGGCTGCTGGCCCCTTGGCCTGGGGCCTGTGGACCACGCTGTGGATCTCGGTGATCTCCGGCGCCCTGGGCCTGGTGATCGGCCTGTTCGCTGGCCTGTGCCGGCTGTCGAACAACCCGACCCTGCGCGACCTGTCCACGGTCTATGTCGAACTGGTACGTGGCACGCCGCTGTTGGTGCAGATCTTCATCTTCTACTTCTTCATCGGCACCGTGCTCAACCTGTCCCGTGAATTCGCCGGGGTCGCGGCCCTGGCACTGTTCACCGGCGCCTACGTGGCCGAGATCGTCCGCGCCGGCGTGCAGTCGATCGCCAAGGGCCAGAACGAAGCGGCGCGCTCGCTGGGCCTGAACGGCAGCCAGTCGATGCGCCATGTGATCCTGCCCCAGGCCTTCAAGCGCGTGCTGCCACCGCTGGCCGGGCAGTTCATCAGCCTGGTGAAGGACACCTCGCTGGTGTCGGTGATCGCCATCACCGAGCTGACCAAGAGCGGCCGCGAGGCCATCACCACGTCGTTCTCGACCTTCGAGATCTGGTTCTGCGTGGCCGGCCTGTACCTGCTGATCAACCTGCCGCTGTCGCACATCGCCAGCCGGCTCGAGCGGAGGCTTGCGCAAAGTGATTGAAGTTCGTGACCTGCTGAAAGTCTTCGACACCCGCGGCATGGTGGTGCGCGCGGTAGACAACGTCACCACCCGCGTCGCCAAGGGCGAGGTGGTGGTGGTGCTCGGGCCTTCGGGCTCGGGCAAGTCGACCTTCCTGCGCTGCCTGAACGGCCTGGAGCATTTCGACGACGGCCATGTGGCCATCGACGGCCTGCAATTGGACGACCCGAAGACCGATATCAACGCCTATCGCCGTGAAGTCGGCATGGTATTCCAGCACTTCAACCTGTTCCCGCACATGACCGTGCTGGAGAACCTGTGCCTGGCGCAGAAGGTGGTGCGCAAGCGCGGCAAGGCCGAGCGCGAGGCCAAGGCACGGGCGCTGCTGGAGAAGGTCGGCATCGCCCAGAAGGCCAACGAGTACCCGTCGCGGCTCTCGGGTGGCCAGCAGCAGCGGGTGGCCATCGCCCGCGCCCTGGCGATGGACCCGAAGGTGATGCTGTTCGACGAGCCGACCTCGGCGCTTGACCCGGAAATGGTCGGCGAGGTGCTTGACGTGATGAAGACCCTGGCCCAGGAAGGCATGACCATGGTCTGTGTCACCCACGAAATGGGCTTTGCCCGAGAAGTGGCCGACCGGGTGCTGTTCTTCGACCATGGCAAGCTGCTGGAAGACTCGGCGCCGCGGGAGTTCTTCGCCGCGCCGAAGGATCCGCGGGCGCAGGCGTTCCTGCGTCAGGTGCTGTAGCACCTGTTCGCCGGCAAACCGGCTCCTACAGGCAATTTGTAGGAGCCGGCTTGCCGGCGAACCGGCCTCAAAGGCTGAACCGCCCCACCATCCCCCGCAACGCCCGCCCCAGCTGTTCCAACTCCCCGCTTGAAGCCGCCGTCTGCTCACTGGCTTCATGGGTCTGATCGGACACATCCCGCACATTCATCACGCTGCGATTGATCTGCTCGGCAACCACGCTCTGCTGTTCGCTGGCGGTGGCGATCTGCTGGTTCATGCCCTGGATGGTCGATACGGTTTCGGTGATCTGCCCCAGTGCATCGCCCGCCTGGCGGCTGAGTTCGACGCTCTGCTCGGTGAGCTGCCTGCTGTCGTCCAGCAGCCCCATTACCTGGTCGGTGCCGCTGTGCAGGTTGTCGATCAATTGCTCGATCTCCTCGGTGGACTGCTGGGTGCGCTGGGCCAGGCCGCGCACCTCGTCGGCGACCACGGCGAAGCCGCGTCCGGCCTCGCCGGCCCGCGCCGCCTCGATGGCGGCATTGAGCGCCAGCAGGTTGGTCTGCGCGGACACCGATTTGATCACATCGAGGATCGAGCCGATCCGCTGGCTTTCACCCGCCAGGTGGCCCATGGCGGCCTGGCAGTGTTCCATCTGCCCGGCCAGTTGCTCGATGCGCCCGACTGCCTGGGCCACCACCTGGTCGCCGCGTTGCGCCTGCTCATCGGCCGCAGTCGCCGCCCGCGAGGCCTGCTCGGCGTTCTGCGCCACTTCCTGGACCGTGGCGCTCATCTGGTTCATCGCCGTGGCCACCTGGTCGGTTTCCTCTTTCTGCTGGCCGACCCTGAGCTGGGTCTGTTCGCTGACCGTCGCCAGATCGTCTACGGCCTGGGACAGCCTGGCCACACCGTTGTCGATACCGCCCAGCAGCTCACGCAGGCTCAAGGTCATGGCGCGCATGCTGCCTTGCAGTTGCCCCAGCTCGTCACGGCGCTGTACCTCTTCGACTTGGCTAAGGTCGCCTTGGGCGATACGTTCGGCCTGACGCAGGGCCTGTTTCAGCGGCACGGTGATCTGCTGGCTGATCACCCAGGCGGCCAGGGCGCCGATCAGCAGGGCCAGCAGGGCAACGCTGGTCATCAGGCTGCGGGCGGCCAGGGCCTGCTCGTCGCGCTGCTCGATCTGGTGATTGCTCAGTGCCTGGCTGCTGGTGGTGATCTGGTTGCCCAGCTGCTCCATGTCGTTCTGCAGCTGTTCGACGATGATCGCTGCCTGGGCATACTGGCTGAGCTGTTCGCGAAAGCGGCCCAGGTTGCTGGCTACAGGGGCGGGCAGGGCGCTGTCGAGATCCACGCGCGGCAACCACTGGCGCAGTTGCTCGAGGGTGGTCTCGGCTCTGGTTGCGGCGTTCTGGCCTACCTGTTCGAAGGCTTGCAGCGGTTCGCTGTAATAGGCCGGAACAGAGGCCTGCTGGCTGGCGATTTCCACCTGCCGTTCAAGGGCTTCGATGAAATTGAGGGCTTCCCCCTGGGCGGTGCTCTGGTTCAGACGCTTCACGAGCTGGCCTTGCAGGTCGCTGATAGCGTTTTCCAGTTCACCGGTTTGGCTTTGCAACGCGTCGCGCCGCTGTTGTCGGGTTTGCACGGCGTGCTGGAGCTTGTCGAAGTCGCTTCGGTAACGGCCGACGATTTGGCCCTTGTCAGTCAGCAGGCGCACATCTTCCGGGGCACTGTAGCGCGGGCGCATGCTGGCCAGCAGGCTTTCGACCTGGCTGAGCGTCTGGGTGAGCTGGGCGCGGCTCTCGTCGTCGCCAAGCACCCGGAAGGTGATGCGCTCGGCGCGCAGGTCCTTACTGTAGTCGTTGAGCTGGGCGATCTGGGTGAGCTTTTGCGAGCGGTCAATGGCACCGTCGAGGGCGAGCCAGCCGGTCAAGGTGGTCAATGAGGTGAGCAGCAGGACCACGGCAAAGCCCAGGGTCAGCTTGAGGCGCACGCTGAGGTGGCCGAGCAGGCGGTTGAAAGGTCCGAGCATGGTGAGTCTCCGGCGAATGGGTTCAGGGGACTCATCGGCCGGGAGTGCGTGGGACTGGACCTGAGATTTTGGTGGGAAAATTCCTAGCGGTAGATAAGAAAAATCGTGAAGAGTGGGATGGGTTCTGTAGGAGCGGCTTCAGCCGCGATGCAAGCACCGCGGAATCTGGCACCCGCTTCGCGGGTGATCGCGGCTGAAGCCGCTCCTACAGGGGATTGGCCATCAAAGCTTGAATCGACCCACCAACCCTTGCAGGTGGGTGCCCAGTCGCGCCAGCTCGACGCTGGAACTGGCGGTCTCTTCGCTGGCGGCCGAGGTCTGGTCGGAGATGTCGCGCACGTTCATCACGCTGCGGTTGATCTCTTCTGCCACTGCGCTCTGCTGCTCGGCGGCGGTGGCGATTTGCTGGTTCATCGACTGAATCGAAGACACGGTGCGGGTGATGGTGTCCAGCGAGCTGCCGGCGCGGCGGGTCAGCTCGACACTGCTGTCGGTCAACTCGCGGCTGCTGTCCATTACGCTGGCCACGCGCTGGGTGCCGCTCTGCAGGCCGGCGATCAGTTCCTCGATCTCCTCGGTGGACTGCTGGGTGCGCTGGGCGAGGCTGCGCACTTCGTCGGCGACCACGGCAAAACCACGCCCGGCTTCGCCTGCGCGGGCGGCTTCGATGGCCGCGTTGAGCGCCAGCAGGTTGGTCTGCTGGGCCACCGACTTGATCACATCGAGCACGCTGCCGATCTTGTCGCTTTCGCTCTTGAGCTGGTTCATCGCCTCGCTGGAGTTCTGCACCTCGCTGGCCAGGCGCTCGATCTGGGCGATGGCCTCGCCGACCACCTTGTCACCTTCGCGGGCCTGCTGGTCGGCCATCAGCGCTGCTTCCGAAGCCTGCTCGGCGTTGCGCGCCACTTCCTGCACGGTGGCCGCCATCTCGTTCATGGCGGTGGCCACCTGGTCGGTCTCGACCTTCTGGTTGTTGACCCCGCTGCTGGTCTGCTCGGTCACCGCCGACAGCTCCTCGGCGGCGCTGGCGATCTGGGTGACGCCGTCACCGATACCGCCGATCAGTTCGCGCAGGCCCTGGGTCATGCGCTGCATGCTGGCCTGCAACTGGCCCAGCTCGTCGCGGCGGGCGACCAGGGTGTCCTGGCGCAGGTCGCCGTTGGCCACGCGCTCGGCGGCGGCCAGGGTCTGACGCAGCGGCACGATGATCTGCCGGGTGATGGCGAAGGCGGCGAGGACGCCCAGCAACAAGGCCAGGACGGTGGCGCCGGCGAGCATGGACTTGGCCTGCTGGGTGCCCTGGTCGCGGACCTGGGTCTGCGAGACGGTCATATCCTGGCTGGTGCTCAACAGCACCTGGCCCTGTGCAGACATACGCTGCAACGCCTGTTCGCTGGCGGCCTGGGCGGTGCCGAACTGGTTGACCGCGTCACGGTAGGCGGCCAGCGCGGTGGCGGCGTCATCGAGGCTGGCGGCGAACTCGGCGGGCAGCTTGGCCGGCAATGCCTTGAGCACCGGCAGGGCCTGGTCGATGGCGTTGAGTGCGGTCTGCTGGAACTCGGCCTTGCCGCTGTAGGTGTAGCCACGCACCTGGAAGCGGGCCTGCTGCAGCAGGGCGCTGACTTGCACCACCTGCTGGTACTGGCTGATATCGCCGCCCTGCAGCAGGCGCTGCTGCACCTTGCCGATCAGATCGGCGGCTTTGTCGGCGCTGTCGCCGAGCATGCCGCGGCTGGCTTCGCGGCGCTGGCCGGCCTGCTTGAGCTCTGCGAAGGCCTGCTGGTACTGGCGGATGGCGTCCTGTTGCTGATCCAGGCGCTGGCGGTCGCCGGGCAGCTCGATCTGCCCGAGCATGAACTGCACCTGGCGCTCGAGGTTGGCCAGGGCCTTCTCCAGCGCGCCGACGGCGGCGTCATCACGGTTGCGTTCGTAGTCCTGGCGGGCGAGGCGCAGGTCCTGGGTGTACTGGTGGATCACCGAGATGTTGCCGAGCTTGTCACCCCGGCTGGTCACGCTGTCGATGCCCATCCACCCGGTGAAGGTGATGCCCAGGGTGAGCAGCAGCACCAGGCCGAAGCTGACCCCCAACTTGCGATTGACGCTTACATTCCCCAGTGACTGGGCAAACCAACGGTACATAGACGACTCCCCGGCGCGTGGCAGTGCGGATTATTGTTCTCTTGCACAGGCCATCGGCGGGGGGCGGGGAAACTTGATGGTGAAAACTTGACTGGCGCGTCAGAAAATCCGCGAGAGCAGGGCGGTGACCGCCGTTTCTACGCGCAGGATGCGATCGCCCAGCTGCACAGGGGCCAAGCCAGCCTTGCCCAGCAACTCGACTTCGTAGGGGATCCAGCCGCCTTCCGGGCCGATCGCCAGGGTGACCGGGCCTTCCACTGCGCGCGGGCAGGCCGGGTAGGGGCCGGGGTGGCCGACCAGGCCCAGGGTGCCTTCGGCGATGGCGGGCAGGCGGTCCTCGACGAAGGGCTTGAAGCGCTTCTCGATGATCACTTCCGGCAGCACGGTGTCACGGGCCTGTTCCAGGCCGAGGATGAGGTTCTCGCGAATGGCCTCGGGTTGCAGGAACGGCGTCTGCCAGAAGCTCTTCTCGACCTTGTAGCTGTTGACCAGGATCAGCCGCGGCACACCCAGGGTGGCGACCGTCTGGAACAGCCGGCGCAGCATCTTCGGGCGGGGTACTGCCAGTACCAGGGTCAGTGGCAGCTTGGCCGGCGGCGCCTGGTCGAAAGCCACTCGCAATTCAGCCTCATGGCCTTCGAGGCGGATCACCTCGGCCTTGCCCATCAGGCCGCCGATACGGCCGACGCGCAGGCTGTCGCCCACCGCCACGCGGTGGATCTCCTGCATGTGGGTGAAGCGGCGGTCAGCCAGGATGACGCGGTCGGCCGACACGAAGTCGGCCTCTTCGAGAAGCAGCAGGTTCACGGTTGGGTCGCAGGCGGTTGGTCGTTGTGGTCGTTGGGGGCTTCGTCGCGTTCGTGGCTGCGCTTGCGGATCAGGCCGCCGCACAGCACGCCGACCTCGAACAGCATCCACATGGGCACCGCTAGCAGGGTCTGGGAGAAGATGTCCGGCGGCGTGAGGATCATGCCGACCACGAAACAGCCGATGATCACGTACGGGCGGATCTTCTTCAGGTACTGCACGTCGACCACGCCGATCCACACCAGCAGCACCACCGCCACCGGGATCTCGAAGGCGACGCCGAAGGCGAAGAACAGGGTCATGACGAAGTCGAGGTAGCTGGCGATGTCCGTCATCATCGACACGCCTTCCGGCGTGGCGGCGGCGAAGAAGCTGAACATCAGCGGGAACACCAGGAAGTAGGCGAAGGCCATGCCGGCGTAGAACAGCAGGATGCTCGACACCAGCAGCGGGATGGCAATGCGCTTTTCGTGGCGGTACAGGCCTGGGGCGATGAAGCCCCAGATCTGCTGCAGGATGAACGGGATCGCCAGGAACATCGAGACGATCATGGTCAGCTTGAACGGCGTCAGGAACGGCGAGGCCACGTCGGTGGCGATCATCGTCGCGTTGGCCGGCAAGTGGGCGCGCAGCGGCGCCGAGACCAGGGTGTAGATCTGCTGGGCGAAGGAGAACAGCCCGGCGAAGATCAGGAAGATGGCGGCGACGCAGCGCAACAGGCGGGTGCGCAGTTCGGTCAGGTGCGAGACCAGCGGCATCGGCTGGTCATGTTCCGGATTTTCGCTCATGGGGCTCGTGGCGGTTGTGGCGGCTCGGAGGAAGGCGCTGCGGCGGGCTGCGCGGGGGCGGCCGTGGTGGCAGGCGTGACGGGCGTCTCAGGAGTGGCTGGCGGCTGCGCGGGCGGCACCAGAGGGTTGAGGATGCGCTTGGCTTCCTGTTCCATCTGCAGGATGTGCTCGTTGTGCAGCTGGCGGCGGATGTCGTCGGCGCCGATCTCGCGCTCGACTTCCATCTTGATGGCGTTGAAGCTGCGCTTCAGCCGGCCGATCCACAACCCGGCAGTGCGCGCGGCACCCGGCAGGCGCTCGGGGCCGAGCACCAGAAGGGCGACCAGGCCGACGAGCAGCAGCTCGCTGAAACTGATGCCGAACATGGGTCAGTCTTTCCGCTGCGGCTCTTGGACCGGCTGGGCCTGGCCCTCGATAGTGTGGCCCTGGGCCTGCTGCGCGGTGTTCTGTACCGGCGGCACCGGTTGGACCGGTGGCGGGGTCTGCTCGGCGGGCTTGTTCTCTTCTTCGTTCATGGCCTTGCGAAAGCCCTTGATCGACTCGCCCAGGTCGCTGCCGAAGTTCTTCAGTTTCTTGGTGCCGAACACCAGCACCACGACGACCAGCAGGACGATCCAGTGTTTCCAGTCAAAAATGCCCATTTCGTACTCCTGAGAAATATGTGTCGGTCTATCGGGCCCTGGGGGCTGCTGTGCAGCCCTTTCGCGACACAAGGCCGCTCCTACAGGGTGTGGCGAATCGGTCAGGCGACGCGGACCGCTGTGGGAGCGGCCTTGTGTCGCGAAAGGGGCGCAAAGCGCCCCCGGCAATCTTCAGGCAGAAGGCTGACGCGCGGCCTTCTCGTCATGCCCGGAAAGCCCGAACCGGCGCTCCAGCTCGTCGAGCACCGCCTGTGGATGCTGGCCCAGCGCGCTGAGCATGACCAGGCTATGAAACCACAGGTCTGCGGTCTCATAGATGACATCGCTGTAATCCTTGCTGGTGGCGGCATCCTTGGCGGCGATGATGGTCTCGATGGACTCTTCGCCGAGCTTCTCGAGGATCTTGTTCAGCCCCTTGTGATACAGGCTGGCCACATAGCTGCTGTCCGGCGCCGCCTGCTTGCGTTCTTCCAGCACCTCGGCGAGGCGGTTCAGTGTGTCGCTCATGTCAGTGTCCTGCGCTGTAGATGGCGTTCGGGTCCTTCAGGACCGGGTCGACGGTTTTCCACTGGCCGTCTTCGAAGACGCGGTAGAAGCAGCTTTCGCGGCCGGTATGGCAGGCGATATGCCCCAGTTGCTCGACCATCAGGATGATCACGTCGGCGTCGCAGTCCAGGCGCATCTCGTGCAGCTTCTGCACATGGCCCGACTCTTCGCCCTTGCGCCACAGCTTGCCACGCGAGCGTGACCAGTAGATGGCACGATGCTCGGCGGCGGTCAGGGCGAGGGATTCACGGTTCATCCAGGCCATCATCAGCACGCGCCCGGTCTTATGGTCCTGGGCGATCGCCGGCACCAGGCCATCGCTGTTCCACTTGATCTCGTCCAGCCAGTCTTTCATCGTCGACTCCAAACCGGGCCCGCTCCTGTACCGGGCCTCTTGCGCTAGTGTGCCAGCCAGCCGCGTGGCTGGCTATCGGCGCACGATCAGGTACAGGCCTGCGGCCAGCATCAGCCAGGCTGGCCAGGCGGCCGGTGCGCTGAGGCTGACGGCGCCTGCGGCCAGGGTGGCGCCGCCGCCGAGCAGGCCGGCACCGAGCAGGCGCAGCGCCCAGTTGTCGCCCTGGCGGCGCCGTTCGGGCAGTTGCGCATCATTAAGGTGTGGCTGTGACAGGCGTTCGAGCAGGTCGCGGGTCATGTCGGCCAGGTGCGGCAACTGCTCGGCCTGGTTGTACAAGTTGCCGATCACCGCCTTCGGGCTCATGCGCTCGCGCATCCAGCGCTCGAGGAACGGCTTGGCGGTGCTCCACAGGTCCAGGTCCGGGTACAGCTGGCGGCCCAGGCCTTCGATGTTGAGCAGGGTCTTCTGCAATAACACCAGCTGCGGCTGGACTTCCATGTTGAAGCGCCGCGCGGTCTGGAACAGGCGCATCAGTACCTGGCCGAAGGAGATGTCCTTGAGCGGTTTTTCGAAGATTGGCTCGCACACGGTGCGGATTGCCGCTTCGAACTCGTTGACCTTGGTCTGCGCCGGCACCCAGCCCGAATCGATGTGCAGTTGAGCCACGCGGCGGTAGTCGCGCTTGAAGAAGGCGATCAGGTTGCGCGCCAGATAGTCCTGGTCCTCGGCCGTCAGGCTGCCGACGATACCGCAGTCGATGGCGATGTACTGCGGGCTCCAGGGCTTGACCGTGCTGACGAAGATGTTGCCCGGGTGCATGTCGGCGTGGAAGAAGCTGTCGCGGAACACCTGGGTGAAGAACACCTCGACGCCACGCTCGGCGAGCATCTTCATGTCGGTGCGCTGGTCGGCCAGGGTGGCCATGTCGGTGACCGGCACGCCGTAGATGCGCTCCATCACCAGCACTTTCGGGCGGCACAGGTCCCAGTAGACCTGGGGCACGTACATCAGCTCGGAGCCCTCGAAGTTGCGCCGCAGCTGGCTGGCGTTGGCCGCCTCGCGCAACAGGTCGAGTTCGTCGTAGATGGTCTTTTCGTAGTCGCCAACGATCTCCACCGGGTGCAGGCGACGGGCGTCGGCCGAGGCCCGTTCGGCGGCCTTGGCGATCAGGAACAGCCAGGCCAGGTCCTGGGCGATGACCGGCTTGAGGCCTGGGCGCACCACCTTGACCACCACTTCCTCGCCACTCTTGAGGCGGGCGGCATGCACCTGGGCCACCGAGGCGGAGGCCAGCGGCTCGACATCGAAGCGGCTGAACACTTCGCCCACCTTGGCGCCGAGCTGCTCTTCGATCAGCGCCACGGCGTGCTGCGGGTCGAACGGCGGCACCCGGTCCTGCAGCAGCATCAGCTCGTCGGCGATATCGGTGGGCAGCAGGTCGCGGCGGGTAGAGAGCAACTGGCCGAACTTGATGAAGATCGGCCCGAGGTCCTGCAAGGCCAGGCGCAGGCGCGCGCCACGGCTCAGCGCCAGCGGCTTGCGCGGCAGCCAGCGCCAGGGCATCAGCAGGCGCAGGCTGGCCAGCCACCAGGGTAGCAGGGGTTGTTCGAACAGCAGGTCATCGAGGCGGTAGCGGATCACGACGCGCTGGATGCGCAACAGACGGCGGACGGCGAGCAGCTTCATGCGTTATCGCTGGTATCAAGAGTGTGGGCGAGGCGGCGCAGGCGCGCCTCGAGGCGTTCGATGTCGACTTTCAGCGCATCGAGCTCGCTGAAGGCCGCTTCGGCTTCGCGTTTGCCGACCAGGGTGCGGGACTCTTCGGCCAGGTACTCGGAGAGGTTCTGGCCAAAGCGGGCCAGGCCCTGCTTGGTCCAGCGCGCGCGCAGGCGCAGGTGGCCGGCGATCAACGCGGTCGGCACCGGGCCGAGCCAGCGTTGCAGCTCGTATTCCCAGTCCAGGTCGAGGTCCTGCAGGATGCCGAACAGGTCGAGCATCACCGCGCTGTCGCCATGCAATGCGACCTGCGGGCTGTGCAGCACGGCGGTCTTGTCCTTGGCCAGGGCCAGCTGTGCCAGGCGCCCGGCGGGGGCGCGCAAGGTGCAGTCGACCTCGCCCTGCCAGTGGGCGGCGAGCATCAGGCCCTGTTCATCGGGCAGCACGAACAGCTTGAGGGCCGGCTGCACGCAGTCGATCTCGACCACCTTGCCTTCGAGCATGGCCAGCCGCGGCAGCGCGGTGCTGTCCAGGCGCAGGACGCGGTTGAGCCCGTGCTCGACGCTGGCGAGCAGGCCGGCCAGCAGCATCAGGGCTTGATTCCCCGGTGCACGGCGACGATGCCGCTGGTCATGTTGTGGTAGGTGACGCGGTCGAAACCGGCCTCGACCATCATCGCCTTGAGGGTTTCCTGGTCGGGGTGCATGCGGATCGACTCGGCGAGATAACGGTAGCTTTCCGAGTCGTTGGTGATCAGCTTGCCGGCCAGTGGCATGAAGGCGAACGAGTAGGCGTCGTAGGCCTTGGACATCAGCTTGTTGGTGGGCTTGGAGAATTCCAGCACCAGCAGGCGGCCGCCCGGCTTGAGCACGCGCAGCATGGAGCGGATGGCTTCATCCTTGTGCGTCACGTTGCGCAGGCCGAAGGCGATGGTCACGCAGTCGAAGTGGTTGTCCGGGAACGGCAGCTTCTCGGCGTCGGCCTGGACGAACTCGATGTTGCCGGCCACGCCACGGTCGAGCAGGCGGTCACGGCCGACCTTGAGCATCGACTCGTTGATGTCGGCGAGCACCACCTGGCCGGTCGGGCCGACCAGGCGCGAGAACTTGGCGGCCAGGTCACCGGTGCCGCCGGCGATGTCCAGCACCCGGTTGCCGCTGCGTACACCGGACAGCTCGATGGTGAAGCGCTTCCACAGCCGGTGCATGCCGCCGGAGAGCACGTCGTTCATCAGGTCGTACTTGGCGGCCACCGAGTGGAACACTTCGGCGACTTTCTTCGCCTTCTGGCTCTCGGGCACGTCCTGGTAGCCGAAGTGTGTGGTGGGTTCGGCGTGGTCGCCTTTGCGCGGGTCGGTCATTTCGCTTCACCAGAAAAAAATTACGGCCATTCTAGGGGGATCGGGCGCATTTGTCTTGACGGGGTGTGCCGTCGGGCGGGCGGGGGCATAATGGCGCCATTGTCTTCATATCCAGGAACACCCGCATGACCCAGATCAGCGTCGAACGCAAACACTCCCTCGGCCGCGAAGCCGTCCGCGCCAAGGCGCAGGCGCTGGTGGACCGGCTGGCCCAGGAGTACGACCTCAAGGCCAGCTGGAACGGTGACCGTGTCGATGTGTCGCGCAGCGGCGCCAATGGCAGCGTGCAGATCTTCGACGACAGCATCCGCGTCGAGCTGAAGCTGGGCATGATGCTGTCGATGATGAGCGGCACCATCAAGGGCGAGATCGAGCGGGCGCTGGACAAGGCCCTGGCCTGACCTCGGTTCGCCGGCAAGCCGGCTCCTACCTTGGCCCGTAGGAGCCAGCTTGCTGGCGAACCTTAGGGTGAGGATTCTAATTTCTCCCCCTACCTTATGCTCAAGCCCGCAATCCATGGGCAGTTTCTCCCTCCCATCATGAGCATGAGGTGAAGAGCATGGCCAAAGTGAGTCTCAAGCACAAAGACGACGACCAGGGCACCCTGGGCGAAGTGCGCGGCTACGCGCGCAAGATCTGGCTGGCGGGCCTGGGCGCCTACGCCCGCGTCGGCCAGGAAAGCACCGACTACTTCAAGGAGCTGGTCAAGGCCGGCGAAGGCGTCGAGAAGCGCGGCAAGAAACGCATCGACAAGGAGCTCGATGCCGCCAACGGCCAGCTCGACGAAGCCACCCGTGAAGTGACCCGCGTGCGCGGCAAAGTCGAGGTCCAACTGGACAAAATCGAGAAAGCCTTCGACGCCCGCGTCGGTCGCGCCTTGAATCGCCTCGGCATTCCGTCTAAACATGACGTTGAGGCGTTGTCCATCAAGCTTGAACAGCTGCACGAGCTGCTCGAGCGCGTCGCGCACAAACCATAAGGAGAGCAGGATGGCTGGCAAGAAGAACACCGAGAAAGAAGGTAGCTCCTGGGTCGGCGGAATCGAGAAGTACTCCCGCAAGATCTGGCTGGCTGGCCTGGGTATCTACTCGAAGATCGACCAGGACGGTCCGAAGCTGTTCGACACGCTGGTGAAGGATGGCGAGAAAGCTGAAAAGCAGGCGAAGAAAACCGCAGAAGATGTGGCTGAAAGCGCCAAGTCGTCGACCAATTCCCGGGTCTCGGGCGTGAAAGACCGCGCGTTGGGCAAGTGGAGCGAGCTCGAGGAAGCCTTCGACAAGCGTCTGAACAGCGCCATCTCGCGCCTGGGCGTACCCAGCCGCAATGAGATCAAGGCCCTGCACCAGCAGGTCGACACCCTGACCAAGCAGATCGAGAAACTGACCGGTGCCTCGGTCACCCCGATCTCCAAGGCGGGCGCGAGCAAGACCGCGGCCAAACCGCTGGCCAAGGCCGCCGCGGCGAAGCCAGCTGCCAAGCCTGCGGCTAAAACCGCTGCAGCCAAGCCTGCGGCAAAACCGGCAGCCAAGCCGGCTGCGGCCAAGAAGCCTGCGGTGAAGAAAGCCGCTCCGGCCAAGCCTGCAGCCGCTAAGCCTGCGGCCGCTGCGCCAGCAGCAACGGCGGCCCCGGCACCCAGCGCAGCCCCGGCCAGCAGCACCCCGTCGGCACCGGTGAACGCGGCCGCCCAGGCCTGACACCGCGTCGCCCTTGATCGCGGGGCAGGCCCGCTTCCACGCAGCTCGCACAGGGCACGTGGGAGCGGGCTTGCCCCGCGATCATTTCAACCCTCCAGGTACCTCATCGCCAACTGTTCCGCCGCCCGGCGCGCCGGTGCCTGCAGATGCGGTGCCACCAGCATCATCACCTGGTACACCACCACCCCCACATCGCCCTCGCGACCGATCACTCGCTGGTAGTCCAGCGAGCAGATCAGGGTCAGGGTGATCTGCTCCACCAGTTGCCCCAATGCCTGGGTCTCGCTAGTCACCTGGCCCTGAGCCTTGAGGCTGGCCAGCAGCGCGGCCAGGGTGCGCTTGAGGGCGTTGATCAGGCTGCGCATGCCCCGCGCCAGCTTGGGCAGGCGGCCGGTGAGGTTGGACAAGTCCTGGAGCAGGAACCGGTACTGGGCCATGCGTTCGACGATCAGGTGCAGGAACAGCCAGTAGTCCTCGGCCTCCAGCTGTACGTCCAGCGGCGGGTCGAGCAAGGTCATCAGCTCTTCCTCGAAGCGCTCGAACAAGCCGATCACCAGCGGCTCCTTGCCGTGGAAGTGGTAGTACAGGTTGCCCGGGCTGATGCCCAGTTCGTTGGCGATCTCCAGGGTCGAGACGTTTGGCTCGCCCTGGCGGTTGAACAACTGCAGGGCGCATTCGAGGATACGGTCGCGGGTCTTCATCCGTTCAGCGGGCCATCACATAGTTGCCCGGCGCAGGGCCCAGCGATGGATAGGTGGCGTTGCCAAGTTCCGTGCGCTGCGGCTTGAGCGTGCCCGAGCGCTGGGTGATCCACTCCTGCCAGAGCGGCCACCAGCTGCCGTCGCGACGTTGGGCATCGTGGAACCAGGCGCGCGGGTCGCTGGACAGCTTGGGGTTCTCGAGGTAGTAGGCCTTGGGGTTGCCGGGCGGGTTGATGATGCTCTGGATATGCCCGCTGTTGGCCAGCAGGAAGCGCCGGTCGCCACCGAGTAGCAGGGCCGAGCGGTACACCGCGTCCCAGGGGGTGATGTGGTCGTTGCTGCCGGCCACGGTGAAACTGTCGAGGTCGACCTGCTTGAGGTCGATGGGGGTGCCGCACACTTCGAGCCCCTCGGGGAAGGTCAGTGGGTTGAGCTTGAAGAAGTCCAGCAGCTCGCCGTGGTAAGCGGCGGGCAGGCGGGTGCTGTCGGCGTTCCAGTAGAGAATGTCGAACGCCGGTGGCTTCTTGCCCATCAGGTAGTTGTTGACCCAGTAATTCCAGATCAGGTCGTTGGGGCGCATCCAGGCGAAGATCCGCGCCACCTCGCCGCCGTCAAGCACGCCGCGCTGGTAGGAGCGACGCTTGGACGCCTCGATGGTCTGCTCGTCGGCGAACAGGCTGGCGGGGCTGTCGAACTGGCTGTCGAGCATGCTGACCAGGTAGGTGGCACTGCGCACCTTGCGCAGCTGCTTCTTGGCCTGCAAGTGGCCCTGCAGGGCGGCCATGGTCAGCCCCCCGGCGCAGGCACCCATGAGGTTGAGGTCGCGGCTGCCGCTGATGCTGCGGCAGGCATTCAGCGCTTCCTCCAGTGCCTGCACGTAGCTCGACAGGCCCCATTCGCGGTGGCGCGGGTCGGGGTTGCGCCAGCTGACCATGAACACCTGCAGGCCGTTCTTGAGCATGTACTGGACGAAGCTGTTGGTCGGGCTCAGGTCGAAGATATAGAACTTGTTGATTTGCGGTGGTACCACCAGCAACGGGCGGGCGTACTGTTGTTCGCTCATGGGTTTGTACTGGATCAGCTCCAGCAGCTCGTTGCGAAACACCACCGCGCCCGCGGTGGCGGCGAGGTTGCCACCCACCTCGAAGGCGCGTTCGTCGACCTGGCGCGGGAGGCCGTCGTTGTGGCGCAGGTCGTCCAGCAGATGGCTGGCGCCGCGTAGCAGGCTCTGGCCGCCCGTGTTGAACAGCTCCTTGACCGCCAGCGGGTTGAGCAGTGAATTGCTGGGGGCCATGGCGTCGCTGACCAGGGTGAACAGGAACTGCGCACGGGCACGATCGTCGTCACTCAGGGTGCTTTCCTCGATCCAGCGGCGAGTTTGCTTCTGCCAGGCGAGGTAGGCTTGCAGCCCTCGGCGGTAGAACGGGTTCTCGCTCCAGGTCGGGTCGCTGAAACGGTTGTCGCGGGCATGGGGCTGGAGCGGCGTGTCGCCGAGGATCACCCGGCCCAGGGTGCCGCCCAGTTCCAGCAGGTGGCGGGCGGTGTACAACGGGTGGCGCAGGCCGTGGCGGCCGACGTGGCGCAGGGTCGACAGCAGGTCGCGACCGCGCAGGCCGTTGATTGCGTTCTGCAGGTTCATGCTGGTGGCGGGGGCCGGTGTCGTCCCTGTTGCCGGTTTGTCTTTCATGCCAACACTCCATCGTCAGGCCAGCAAGCGCTGGAACACAGCAAGGGCAGGCCGGCGCGTACTCCATGCGCCGGCCCGGCGTCAGCCGCCGGAGGCGGGCCGGGGGTGCATGACCGCGCGCTGGCGCTCTTGCTGGAGGAATTTCATGATGATCGGGGCGACGGCCTCGGCCCGGGTGATCAGGAACAGATGGCCATCGTCGATTATGTGTAGCTGCGCATTGGGAATTCGCCAGGCCAGCAGGCGCATGTTGATCAGCGGGATCAACGGGTCATCGTCGCCGGCCAGCACCAGGGTGGGCTGGTGGATCTTGTGCAGCCAGTGGATGCTGGTCCAGCCAAGCCCGGCGAACAGCTGCCAGTAGTAGCCCAGCTTGCCGCCGGAGCGCACCTTCGACGCGTGGTGCAGGGCCAGGTCGGGGTCGCGGCGAAAGCCACCGCCATAGATGGTCGGGGCGATGCGGATCACGTGGGAGGGCTGTATATAGCGCCGTGGGCTGGCCATCATCCACAGCACCTTGGGCTTGCCCGGCACCATCACCGCGCCGGCGGCGGTGGCGGCGAGCACCAGCTTCTTACAGCGCTCCGGATAGTCGTGGGCGAACTGCTGGGCCAGGGCGCCGCCCCAGGACACGCCGATCGCGTTGACCTGGCCGTAGTCCAGGTAGTCGAGCATGCGCGCCGTCAGCTTGGCCAACCCCGGGAAGCGGTAGGGGTGGCGCGGCGTGGACGAGCCGCCGACACCGGGCACGTCGAAGGCGATCACCTCCAGGTCCGGGTCCAGGGCCTCGATGAACGGGAACACCAGTTCGAGGTTGGCACCGATGCCGTTGAAGATCAGCAAGGGTGTCAGGTGCGGCTTGCCCGGACGGACCGCGGTGCGGATGGATTGATCATCCAGTTCGACGGTCCTGAAGATGTAGGGTGGCGGCATACGCGTGACTCTGTGGTGGACGTAGCGCGGTGATGCGCCGCGGGGCGCACCACCGCGGTTTCACTCAGCGTTCGTGGACGTAGGTGCCCGGCGATGCCTCGCCGGCCGCGTAGGTGCGGTTGCCCAGGCGCGTCGGTGCTTTCTTCAGTTCGCCCGCGCGTTCGCCCAGCCAGGTCTGCCAGTGCAGCCACCAGGAGTCGGCGTGCTTGACCGCGTTTTCCTGCCAGGCCACCGGATCGTCCGGGCGGTCTTCGCCGGTCATGAAGCGCGCCTTGGGGTTACCCGGTGGGTTGAGGATGCTCTGGATGTGCCCGCTGTTCGACAGCACGAACTCGATCTTGCCGCCGAACAGGTGCGCCGAGCGGTAGCATGATTGCCACGGAGTGATGTGGTCGGCGGTGCCGGCGACACTGTAGATGTCGCAGTCGACCTGCTTCAGGTCGATGGCGGTGCCGCACACTTCCAGGGCGTTGGAGCGGATCAGCGGGTTGTTCTTGAACATCTCGATCAGGTCGCCGTGGAAGGCGGCCGGCAGGCGCGTGGTGTCGTTGTTCCAGAACAGGATGTCGAACACCGGCGGCTCGTTGCCCAGCAGGTAGTTGTTGACCCAGTAGTTCCAGATCAGGTCGTTGGGGCGCATCCAGGCGAACACCTTGGCCATGTCGCTGCCTTCGAGCACGCCGGCCTGGTAGGAGTGGCGCTTGGCTGCTTCCAGTGTCTGCTCGTCGACGAACAGCGCCACCTGGGTGTCGACCGTGGTGTCGAGCACGCTGACCAGCAGCGTGAGGGCGTTGACCTTCTTCTCACCGAGCGCCGCGTAATGGCCCACCAGTGCGGTGCAGGTGATGCCGCCCGAGCAGGCGCCGAGCATGTTCAGGTCCTTGCTGCCGGTGATCGCCAGCACCGCGTCGACCGCCTCTTTCAGCGCATCGATGTAGGTCGACAGGCCCCACTCGCGCTGTGCCTTGGTCGGGTTGCGCCAGCTGACGATGAAGGTCTGTTGCTGGGAGCGCAGGCAGAAGCGCGCCAGGCTCTTTTCCGGGCTCAGGTCGAAGACGTAGAACTTGTTGATCTGCGGCGGCACCACCAGCAGGGGGCGGGCGTGCACCTGTTCGGTGATCGGGCTGTACTGGATAAGCTCCAGCACGTCGTTGCGGTACACCACAGCGCCTTCGCTGGTGGCCAGGTTCTTGCCCACCTCGAAGGCTTCCATGTTCACCTGGCTGGGCATGCCGCCGTTGTTGACCAGGTCCTTGGCCAGGTGGGAGAGGCCGTCGAGCAGGCTCTTGCCGCCGGTCTCGAAGAAGCGCTTGACCGCGGCGGGGTTGGAGAGGGTGTTGGTGGGCGCCATGGCTTCGGTCATCAGGTTGATGACGAACTGGCCGCGGCTGATGTCCTGGGGCGACAGGTCGCTTTCGCCGATCCAGTCGTGCAGCTCCTTGCGCCAGGCCAGGTAAGTCTGCAGGTAGCGGCGGTACAGCGGGTTGTTGCTCCAGGCCGGGTCGCTGAAGCGACGGTCATCGCTTTCAGGCTGGAGGCTCGATTTGCCCAGCAGCACGTTCTTCAGTTCAAGGCCGAAATGCGCCACGTGCTTGGCGCTGTGCAGCGGTTGACGCAATGCCTGGCGCAATACTGTGCGCGCCGAGGTCAGCAGATCCTTACGGCGAATGCCGATGACCGGGTTCAGCCCCAGGGTGTTCTCCGAGGCCTGCCGCTGCAACTCATCGTTGTTCTTGTTACTCATCTACGACGCTCCGTTGTCCTGAGACGAGTACCGGTGTGCTGTGACAGCCCGGTACTGCTACTCGGGTGACCAGTGATAAGGAACAGCGGTGCTGCGACCGGAGGCGTGTTAGTGATGAGCGGCGGGATTTTCTGCGTGTGAAGACAGCCTGCTTTCGCTCGCGACCTCTACCTACCGGCCTGGCCCTGCTTACGCGAAAAGCGATGCAGGGAACTTGCCAGCTCCATTGGTTACCCGACTTTCGTGTAATGCGCAAGACAGCCAGTCTTTGGCTGCCATCCAGGCATTCAAGCAGATGAGATTAGAAAATGCGCTCTAAAGCGTGGGGGGCTTGAGCTAGAGCATCAGTTTCACGACCGATTCCGACGGGTCGCGGGATTTGCCGGCCTTGTGCAGTTCGTCCAGATACTCGGCCCACAATTGCTCCTGGCGCAGGCACAGTTGCTCGAGGTACTCCCAGGTGAACAATCCGGAGTCATGGCCGTCGTCGAAGGTCAGTTTCAGTGCATATTGCCCAGCCGGTTCCAGGCCGCTGAGGCCGACGTTGATCTTGCCGAACTGCAGGATGGGGTTGCCGTGGCCCTGGACCTCGGCGGAGGGGGAGTGCACGCGCAGGAACTCGGCGGGCAGGTGGTAGACCTCGCCGGGTGCGTAGGTGAGGGTGAGGGTTTTCGAGGCTTTGTGCAGGTTGATCGCGGTGGGCAGGCGGGCCATGGGTCAGGTCTCAGGGAAGCGGATAGAACAAGCTTCGAGAGATTCCTGCCAATGTGCAAGGGGGCTGCTGCGCAGCCCATCGCGACACAAGGCCGCTCCCACAGGTAGGGTGCTGCATTTGAATGCAGCAACATTCTGTGGGAGCGGCCTTGTGTCGCGATGGGCCGCGCAGCGGCCCTATGCGGTCTTACAGGATGTAGCGCGACAGGTCTTCGTTCTGCGCCAGCTCACCGAGGTGGCTGTTCACGTAGGCCGCGTCGATGTGGATCGGCGTCTCGTCGTGAGTGCTGGCCAGGTCGCCGGCGCTGAACGACACCTCTTCGAGCAGGCGCTCGAGCAGGGTGTGCAGGCGGCGGGCACCGATGTTCTCGGTCTTCTCGTTGACCTGGAAGGCGATCTCGGCGAGGCGCTTGAGGCCTTCGTCGGCGAACTCGATGTGCAGGCCTTCGGTCTTGAGCAGCTCGCGGTACTGTTCGGTCAGCGAGGCGTGCGGCTCTTTCAGGATGCGCTCGAAGTCTTCCGGGGTCAGCGCCTTGAGCTCGACACGGATCGGCAGGCGGCCTTGCAGCTCAGGTACCAGGTCGCTGGGTTTGCTCAGGTGGAACGCACCGGAGGCGATGAACAGGATGTGGTCGGTCTTGACCATGCCCAGCTTGGTGTTGACGGTGCAGCCTTCGATCAGCGGCAGCAAGTCGCGCTGCACGCCTTCACGGGACACGTCGGCGCCGCCGACATTGCCACGCTTGGCCACCTTGTCGATTTCGTCGATGAATACGATACCGTGTTGTTCGACCGCTTCCAGGGCCTTGGCCTTGAGCTCTTCCTCGTTGACCAGGCGGCCCGCTTCTTCATCGCGGACCATCTTCAGGGCTTCTTTCACCTTCAGCTTGCGGCTCTTGCGCTTGCCCTTGCCCATGTTGGCGAACAGGCTCTGCAGCTGGTTGGTCATCTCTTCCATGCCGGGCGGCGCGGCGATATCGACGCCCATGCTCTCGGCGACTTCGATCTCGATTTCCTTGTCGTCCAGCTGGCCTTCGCGCAGGCGCTTGCGGAACAGCTGGCGGGTATTGGAGTCGCCGCTGGACTGCTGGGCTTCCTCGCTGAAGCTGCTGACCCGCGCCTGCGGCAGCAGGGCGTCGAGGATACGGTCCTCGGCGGCGTCTTCGGCGCGGTGGCGCACGCGGACGATTTCCTGCTCGCGCAGCATCTTCAGCGCGGCGTCGGCCAGGTCGCGGATGATCGACTCGACGTCACGACCGACGTAGCCGACTTCGGTGAACTTGGTCGCCTCGACCTTGATGAACGGCGCGTTGGCCAGCTTGGCCAGGCGGCGGGCGATTTCGGTCTTGCCCACGCCGGTGGGGCCGATCATCAGGATGTTCTTGGGGGTGACTTCGGCACGCAGCTCGGCAGGCAGCTGCATGCGCCGCCAGCGGTTGCGCAGGGCGATGGCGACGGCGCGCTTGGCGTCGTCCTGGCCGATGATGTGGCGGTTGAGTTCGTGGACGATTTCGCGGGGGGTCATGGACATGATGTATGGGGTCCTCGAGCAGAGTGATCAGTGTGGAAAAGTCCCGCTGCGAGCGGGACGCCAAAACAACTGATTCACTCGGCCAGGTCCTGCTCCTCGATGGTCAGGTTGTGGTTGGTGAACACGCAGATGTCGCCGGCGATGTTCAGGGCGGCCTCGGTGATTTCCCGGGCCGACAGGTCGGTCTTGTTCAGCAGGGCGCGGGCCGCGGCCTGGGCGTAGCCACCGCCGGAGCCCATGGCGATCAGGCCATCCTCGGGCTCGACCACGTCGCCGTTGCCGGTGATGATCAGCGAGGCGTCCTTGTTGGCCACGGCGAGCATCGCTTCCAGGCGGCTGAGCGAGCGGTCGGTGCGCCATTCCTTGGCCAGCTCGACGGCGGCGCGCACCAGGTGGCCGGAGTGTTTCTGCAGTTGCGCTTCAAAGCGCTCGAACAGGGTGAAGGCGTCGGCGGTGGCACCGGCGAAACCGGCGATGACCTGACCGTTGTACAGGCGCCGGACTTTCTTGGCGTTGCCTTTCATCACGGTGTTGCCGAGGGAAACCTGGCCGTCGCCGCCCATGACGACTTTGCCGTTACGGCGGACAGAAACGATGGTAGTCAAGGGAGAGTCTCCACGCAGCGGGGCGAAAATGCCTGATGCCGACTCATATGGGGGGAGGGGGGAAGGATTTCAACCGCAAAGGATGAGCGGTGCCAAGACAGGATGTTTCCGAAAGGGCAGGACTTGCATGACCCCTGTAGGAGCCGGTCTTGCCGGCGAACACCGGCAAGGCCGGTGCCAGGCACCGTGGTGCATGGTTCGCCAGCAAGGCTGGCTCCTACAGGGTGGTCATCAGGCTTCGTGGCAGATGTGCCCGTCGACCAGGGTGTAACGCACCGCGCCCGGCAGGCAGTGGCCGATGAACGGGCAGTTCGCGCCGCGGGAGTACCACTGCTCGCCGGCAACGGTGGACGCCTTCGGATCGAACAGCACCAGGTCTGCCGCGCCACCCACCTTCAGCTCGCCGGCCGGCAGGCGCATGGCCGCGGCCGGGCCGCTGCTCAGGCGCGCCAGCAACGTCGGCAGGTCGAGCAGGCCGTCTTCCACCAGGGTCATGGCCAGTGGCAGCAACAGCTCGACGCTGCTGATGCCCGGTTCGGTGGCGCCGAACGGCGCCAGCTTGGCATCACGCTCATGGGGCTGGTGATGGCTGGAGATCGCCTGGATCACCCCGGACTTCACCGCCTCGCGCAGGCCGTCGCGGTCGGCGGCGGTGCGCAGCGGCGGCTGCACGTGGTACAGGCTGGAGAAGTCGCGCAGGGCCTCGTCGGTGAGGATCAGCTGGTACAGCGCCACGTCGGCGGTGACCGGCAGCCCCAGCGCCTGGGCCTGGGCGATCAGCCGCGCGCCACGGGCGCTGGTGATCTGGGTGAAGTGGGCGCGCACGCCGGTCTGCTCGACCAGCAGCAGGTTGCGGGCCAGGGCCACGGTCTCGGCGGTTTCCGGAATGCCCGGCAGGCCGAGGAAACTGGCCATCGGGCCTTCGTGGGCCAGGCCGCCTTGCGACAGGTCGCGGTCCTGGGAGTGGAACACCACGGTCAGGTCGAAGGTCGCCGCATACTCCAGCGCCCGCGCCAGGGTACGGTTGTTGGGGATCTCCTTCAGGCCGTTGCCGAAGGCCACGCAGCCGGTGTCGCGCAGGGCGACCAGCTCGGCCAGTTGCTCGCCCTCCAGGCCCTTGGTCAGGGCGCCGATCGGGTATACCTTGCTGTTGGCCGCCTCGCGGGAGCGGTCGAGGATCAGCTCGGCGACGGCGGAGGTGTCGAGGATGGGCTTGGTTTGCGGCGGGCAGCACAGGCTGGTGACGCCGCCGGCCACCGCGGCGCGGGTTTCGCTGGCGATGGTGCCCTTGCGGCTGTAGCCCGGCTCGCGCAGCGACACGCCAAGGTCGACCAGGCCCGGCGCGGCCACCAGGCCATCGGCCTGGAGCGTGCGGCTGGCGCTGAAGCCGGCCGGGGCCGCGCCGATGGCGGCAATGCGCCCGCCTTCCAGGTGCAGGTCGGTGACGCGGTCCAGGCCGCTGGCAGGATCGATGACCCGGGCGCCGATAATGCTGATGGTCACTGGGCGTTCTCCTGGTCGAATTGACGTTGCGCGTTCTGCCCGCTCATGGCCATGGACAGCACGGCCATGCGCACGGCGATGCCGTAGGTGACCTGGTTGAGGATCACCGAGTGCTTGCCATCGGCCACCGCCGACTCGATTTCCACGCCCCGGTTGATCGGGCCCGGGTGCATGACGATGGCGTCGGGCTTGGCCCCGGCCAGGCGTGCGGTGGTCAAGCCGAACAAGCGGTAGAACTCGCCTTCGCTCGGCAGCAGGCCGCCGGCCATGCGCTCACGCTGCAGGCGCAGCATGATCACCACGTCGACGTCCTTCAGGCCTTCGGCCAGGTCGGTGTAGACCTTCACCCCATACTGTTCGATGCCGATCGGAATCAGCGTCTTCGGGCCGATCACGCGGATGTCTGGGCAGCCCAGGGCCTTGAGCGCGAGCATGTCCGAGCGGGCCACGCGCGAGTGCAGGATATCGCCGACGATCGCTACCGACAGGTTCTCGAAGCTGCCCTTGTGCCGACGGATGGTCAGCATGTCGAGCATGCCTTGCGTGGGGTGGGCGTGGCGGCCGTCGCCGCCGTTGATCACTGCTACATCCGGGCACACATGCTCAGCGATGAAGTGGGCGGCACCGGAGTCGGAGTGGCGCACGACGAACATGTCGGCGGCCATGGCTTCGAGGTTGCGCAGGGTGTCGAACAGCGTCTCGCCCTTGCTGGTCGAGGAGGTCGACACGTTCAGGCTGATCACATCGGCCGACAGCCGTTGGGCGGCCAGTTCGAAGGTGGTGCGGGTACGGGTGGAGTTCTCGAAGAACACGTTGCACACGGTCTTGCCGCGCAGCAACGGGACTTTCTTCACGGCCCGGGCGCCGACTTCGAGGAACGAGTCGGCGGTGTCGAGGATCTCGGTGAGCAGTTCGCGGGGCAAACCGTCGAGCGAGAGGAAGTGGCGCAGCTGGCCCTGGTCATTGAGCTGCAGCGGGCGCTTGGCGTCGAATGGCGTCATCGCGGGGGACTCTTAAAGGGCGGAAGCGGGGGCGAGGTCCTGGCGCTCGAGGGCGAGCGGCGTGGGTCCGGTCAATTTTACCCGTTCATGGGCGGCCAGGGACAGGGTGGCCCCCAGCACGTTCGGGCGGATCGGCAGTTCACCGGCATCCAGGTCGAGCAGGCACGCCAGCGTCACGCTGGCCGGGCGGCCGTAGTCGAACAGTTCGTTGAGGGCGGCGCGGATGGTGCGCCCGCTCATCAGCACGTCGTCCACCAGCACCAGGTGCTGGCCTTCGATCTCGAACGGCAGTTCCGAGGGGCGTACCTGCGGGTGCAGGCCGTTCTGGCTGAAGTCGTCGCGGTAGAAGGACACGTCGAGGGTGCCCAGCGGGCTCTGGTCGCCGAGCTCGGCCTGCAGGGCCTGGGCCACCCATACACCGCCGGTGCGGATACCAATGAAGCGTGGCTCGGTGATTTCACGACGGGCCAGGTGGGCGCGAAGGTCGACGGCCATCTGCCGGATCAGGTCGGCGGGATTGGGTAGGCTCATTGCGGGCTCCTTGGAGGGCGGGCGCCGGGTCCAGCCGGCGGCAAAGCGGATTTAAGTGTTGGCCTCCAGCCAGCCTTGCAGCAGCAGGGCGGCGGCGATGGCGTCGACCGGGTTGTCGCGGTAGCTGCCGTGGCGGCCGCCACGGGCCATCTGCTCGCCCTTGGCTTCGAAGGTGGTCAGGCGTTCGTCGTGGGTGTGCACGGGCAGGTTGTAGCGACCATTGAGGCGGCGGGCGAACTTTTCGGCGCGCTCGCTCATGTCGCTGGGCGTGCCGTCCATGTTCAACGGCAGCCCCACGACGATGGCGTCGGGCTTCCATTCCTTTATCAGCTTCTCGACCTGGTTCCAGTCCGGCACACCGTTCTGCGCTTTGAGCACGCACAGCTCGCGGGCCTGGCCGGTGATCACCTGGCCGACGGCCACGCCAATTTGTTTGCTGCCATAGTCGAAGCCCAGCAGCAGGCGCAGTTCGGCCATCAGGCGTGGCCCGCCTGGCTGGTCAGCAAGCTGAGGTTGATCCCCAGGCTCGCGGCGGCTGCGCCCAGGCGCTGGTCGCTGGCCAGGCCGAAGATGATCTCGGGGTCGAACGGGCAGTTGAGCCAGGCGTTGTCGGCCAGCTCTGCCTCCAGCTGGCCGGCTTCCCAGCCGGCATAACCGAGGGTGATCAGGCTTTTTTTCGGGCCTACGCCCGCGGCGATGGCCAGCAGCACATCCTGCGAGGTGGTCAGCGACAGCCCTTCAAGTGCCACGGTGGCCTGGAAGCTGCACTCGTCGCTATGCAGCACGAAACCCCGGTCGGTCTGCACCGGGCCACCCTGGTAGATGGGCACCTGCAGCGTGCTGGCCGGCGGCTGCTCGTTCGGGCGCAGCTGCTCGAGGATGTCGGCCAGGTTCAGCTCCTGCGGGCGGTTGATCACCAGGCCCATGGCACCGTTGGCGTTGTGCTCGACGATGTAGGTGAGGGTATGGGCAAAGTTCGGATCGGCCATGTGCGGCATGGCGATCAGGAACTGGTGCTTGAGGTAGCTGGGGGCGAAGGTTTTCATGAGCGCTAGTGTGGCGCCAGGTGGTGAGGCTGGCAAGGTGCTCTGAAGGTCCCTTGGGGCTGCCATGCAGCCCATCGCCGGCAAGCCGGCTCCTACAGGTACAGTGCAGACCTCAGGTAGGAGCCGGCTTGCCGGCGATGGGGCGCGAGCGGCCCTGGATCAGTTGCTCGACAACCGGTCCCCGCGGGCAAAGCGCCAGGTGCGAATGATCTCCAGCCGGTCGAACTCGGCCAGGTCGCCGGTGAACGGCGCGAACGGCGCCGCCAGGCGCACGATGCGCTGGGCCGCCTGGTCCAGCACCGGTTGGCCGGAGGATTCCAGCACCAGCACTTCATACAAGGAGCCGTCGCGGTTGATCGACACCATCATCCGCAGGCTACCGTACAGCTGCTGGCGCCGTGCCTCTTCGGGGTAGTTGAGGTTGCCGATGCGCTCGACCTTCTTGCGCCACTCCTCCTTGTACCAGGCGCCCTTGTCGCGCATGGTCGAGGCGGCGTTCAGGCGGTGGATGCGCGGGCGCTTGGCGTATAGCTGCTGTTCGTTGGAAAGCTCGGCTTCGAGGCTGGCGATCTGGCTGGACAGCTGCGAGCTGTCGAAGTCCACCACCTTGGTGGCAGGTGCCGTTTGCGGCTTGTTTTCCTTCGGCTTGGGCTCGACTTTCTGCGCCTTGGGCGCTTTCGTCGCGACCACGGACTTCTCCGGTGCCGGCGGCGTTTCCTGGCGCGCGGCGGGCGGCGGGGTGACCTTGTTGATCTTGCTGTCCTGGAACGGCGCCACTTCGGTGGTCTTGGGCACCGCCTTTTTTTCCAGGGTGCCGCTGCCCTGCTGGTTCTCCTGGGCCTGGAAGTCGGCCTTCTCAGGTGCTTTTTCGCTCTTGAAGGTGGCCAGGGTGATGTCCATGGTGTGGCGGATGTCGGCCGGCTTGACCACGGTGAAACCCACACCCAGGATCAGCGCCAGGTGCACCAGGGCAGCCAGGAACAGGGTGAAGCCGAGCCGGTCCACCGGGCGGACGCGGGGTGGCAAAAGGTCGGCGGGGATGTCGGCGGGCAGCGTCATCTGGTATCCAGCAATCGCGAAGCGGGGCAGCAGGTCGGGTGAAAAGGACCGGCATCATACCCCACTGCGCGTGTTTGCCACGTGTCGGCGGTCAGCGCGCCTTCAGCTGGCGATCAATGGCGTCCATCAGCTTGGCGCCAATGTCGGTGTTGTAGGCGGCGTCGATCTCGCGGATGCAGGTCGGGCTGGTGACGTTGATTTCGGTGAGGTGCTCGCCGATCACGTCGAGGCCGACGAACAGCAGGCCCTTCGCCCGCAGGGTCGGGCCGACCTGGGCGGCGATCCAGCGGTCGCGCTCGCTCAGCGGGCGGGCTTCGCCACGACCGCCCGCGGCCAGGTTGCCGCGGGTCTCGCCGCTGGCCGGAATGCGCGCCAGGCAGTAGTCCACCGGCTCACCGTCGATCATCAGGATGCGTTTGTCGCCGTCCTTGATCGCCGGCAGGTAGGCCTGGGCCATGATCTGCTGGGCGCCCAGCGCGGTCAGCGTTTCGAGGATCACCGACAGGTTGGGGTCACCGACCCGGTGGCGGAAGATCGAGGTGCCGCCCATGCCGTCCAGCGGCTTGAGGATCACGTCTCCATGCTGGGCGGCGAATGCGCGGATGATATCCGGGCGGCGGCTGACCAGGGTAGGCGGCGTGCACTGCGGGAACAAGGTGGCGAACAGCTTCTCGTTGCAGTCGCGCAGGCTCTGCGGGCGGTTGACCACCAGCGTGCCGTCTGTTTCGGCCTGCTCCAGCAGGTAGGTGCTGTAGACGAACTCCATGTCGAAGGGCGGGTCCTTGCGCATCAGGATCACGTCCAGATCGCCCAGCAGGTTGTCCTGCTCCTCGCCCAGCTCGAACCAGCGCGCCGGGTCGGCGAACACCTTCAGCGGGCGCATCCGTGCTCGGGCCTTGCCTTCGCCCTGGTACAGGTCGCGCTGCTCCATGTAGAACAGGCTCCAGCCGCGGGCCTGGGCGGCCAGCAGCATGGCCAGCGAGCTGTCCTTTTTATAGGAGATGGACGCGATGGGGTCCATGACAATCCCGAGGCGAACGCTCATGGGGTAATTCCTCTTGGCGGCGGTGGCCGCGATGGCACGAAAAGAAAAGTGGCTCAGGGTGGCGCCGGGCGCGCCCGCGGTCAAGGGGCTGGCGGATGGAATGGCCATCGGGACTGTGTTAAAAAGGCCAGGCATGCGGCCTGCGGACTTGGGGCTGCTGTGCAGCCCATCGCGACGCAAGGCCGCTCCCACAGAGGTTTTGCGTTGGACAGAATATCGTTGAATGGCACAGACAGGTGGGAGCGGCCTTGCGTCGCGATGGGGCGCGAAGCGGCCCCAGGATTTCGGCCCCAGCAACGATGGTAGAGCAACTATGGAACAACCCCTGAAGGTGATGGTGATCGACGACTCCCGCACGATCCGCCGCACCGCGCAGATGTTGCTTGGCGAGGCGGGCTGCGAGGTGATCACCGCCAGCGATGGTTTCGACGCCCTGGCGAAGATCATCGATCACAAGCCGCGGATCATCTTCGTCGACGTGCTCATGCCGCGCCTGGATGGCTACCAGACCTGCGCGGTAATCAAGCACAACAGCGAATTCAAGGACACCCCGGTGATTCTGCTCTCATCCCGCGACGGCCTGTTCGACAAGGCCCGCGGCCGGGTGGTCGGTTCCGACCAGTTCCTTACCAAACCGTTCAGCAAGGAAGAACTGCTCGACGCGATCCGCGCCCATGTGCCCGGTTTCGCCGTGCAAGACCAACCCGCACCCTGACGCCGCCAACACCGGCGGGGGGTTCACTTTCCTCATGGGGAAACAGCATGGCCCGAGTTTTGATTGTCGACGATTCGCCGACAGAGTTGTACAAGCTGACCGCGATACTGGAAAAAAACGGCCATCAAGTTCTCAAGGCCGAAAATGGTGCCAATGGCGTGGCCCTGGCGCGTCAGGAGAAACCGGACGTCGTCCTGATGGACATCGTCATGCCGATCCTCAACGGCTTCCAGGCGACCCGCCAGTTGGCCAAGGATCCGGCGACCAAGGCCATCCCAGTGCTGGTCATCACCGCGAAGGACCAGGAAACCGACCGTATCTGGGCCCAGCGCCAGGGCGCCCGTGACTTTCTGACCAAGCCGGTGGAAGAAGACGCGCTTATCGCCAAATTGAAAGAAGTGCTCGGCGCTTGACCACCCGGCCTCAGGGCGCGTCGCTGACCGCCTTCGAGCTGTTGCTGGACATCGACCGCCGTTGCCGCCTGCTGGTCGCCGACCAGCCGCCTCAGGACACGCGTCTGCAGCAGTGGAGCGGCATCGGCTTTCGCATTGCCGGGCAGTGGTTCGTCGCCCCCATGGGCGAGGTCGCCGAGGTGCTGCGCGAACCCCGCAGCAGCCGGGTTCCGGGGGTCCAGCCCTGGGTGCGCGGGGTGGCCAACCTGCGTGGGCGTCTGCTGCCGCTGATGGACCTGTGCGCCTTTTTCGGCCTGGGCCCGGCCGCCGCTGCCGGCAAGCAGCGGCGCGTACTGGTGCTGGACCACGAGGAGCTGTTCGCCGGCCTGCTGGTGGACGAGGTGGTGGGCCTGCAGCACTTTGCCCTCAGCAGCCTGGAACTGTCACCGCCGCAGCCGCTGATCCGCGCGGCCGCGCCTTTCGTGCAGGGGTATTTCCCCCGTGAACGCAACTGGGCAATCTTCAGCCCTTTCGCCCTGGCCCAGGCCCCGGGTTTTCTCGATGTGGCGTTGTAGAGGATTTTCGACGTGAACAAGCCCGGCCCCACCGTCGTCGCGCCGGCCGTTTCCCCGGCCGCCGTGGCCCAGCGACCACGCAGCACCGCGCAGATCACCGTGCTGTTCGTGGTGCTGATCCTGTCGATCGTCCTGCTGTTCGCCAATTTCGCCTACCTCAACACCCAGGCCAACCACGACAAGCAGTACATCGGCCATGCCGGCGAGCTGCGGGTGCTGTCGCAGCGCATCGCCAAGAACGCCACCGAGGCGGCGGCGGGCAAGGCACTGGCGTTCAAGCTGCTCAGCGATGCGCGCAACGACTTCGAGCGCCGCTGGAGCTACCTGCGCGAGGGCGACAAGGCCACTGGGCTGCCGCCCGCGCCGGTGAAGGTGCGCGATGAAATGGACGCGGTGCGCCAGGACTGGGAAAACCTGCGCAAGAACACCGATACCATCCTCGCCAGCGAGCAGACCGTGCTGTCGCTGCACCAGGTCGCGGCCACGCTGGCCGAGACCGTGCCGCAATTGCAGGTCGAATACGAAAAGGTGGTGGAGATCCTGCTGCAGAGCGGCGCCCCGGCCAACCAGGTGGCGGTGGCCCAGCGCCAGTTGCTGCTCGCCGAACGGATTCTGGGCTCGGTCAATACCGTGCTGGCCGGCGACGATACCTCGGTCCAGGCGGCCGATGCCTTCGGCCGCGATGCCAGCCGTTTCGGCCAGGTGCTCGAAGGCATGCTCGCCGGCAACCCGGCGATCCAGGTGACCCGGGTCGAAGACGCCGATGCCCGCGCACGCTTGGCCGAGATCGCCGAGCTGTTCCAGTTCGTCGCAGGCTCGGTGGACGAGATCCTCGAGACCTCGCCCGAGCTGTTCCGTGTGCGCGAGGCCGCAGGCAACATCTTCAGCCTGTCGCAGACGCTGCTCGACGAAGCCTCGCACCTGGCCAACGGCTTCGAGAACCTGGCCGGCGGGCGCACCCTCGACACCGTCGGCGGCTATGTGCTCGGCCTGCTGGCGCTGGCCTCGATCATCCTGATCGGCCTGGTGATGGTGCGCGCCACCAGCCGCCAGTTGCGCGAAACCGCCGAGAAGAACGAGCGCAACCAGCAGGCGATCATGCGCCTGCTCGACGAGATCGAGGAGCTGGCCGACGGCGACCTGACCGTCACCGTGTCGGTCACCGAAGACTTCACCGGCGCCATCGCCGACTCGATCAACTATTCGGTCGACCAGCTGCGTGACCTGGTGGCCACCATCAACCACAGCGCCGAGCAGGTCGCCGCGGCGGTGCAGGACACGCAGAACACCGCGCGCCAGCTGGCCAAGGCCTCGGAGCACCAGGCCGAGCAGATCAGCGAGGCGTCGGAGGCGGTGGGCGACATGGTCGAGTCGATCGACCGGGTGTCGGCCCATGCCTACGAGTCGGCCAAGGTTGCCGAGCGTTCGGTGGCCATCGCCAACAAGGGCAACGAGGTGGTGCACAACACCATCCACGGTATGGACAACATCCGCGAACAGATCCAGGACACCGCCAAGCGGATCAAGCGCCTGGGTGAGTCCTCCCAGGAGATCGGCGACATCGTCAGCCTGATCGACGACATTGCCGAGCAGACCAACATCCTGGCCCTCAACGCCGCTATCCAGGCCTCGCTGGCCGGCGAGGCCGGGCGCGGCTTCGCCGTGGTCGCCGACGAGGTGCAGCGCCTGGCCGAGCGTTCGTCCTCGGCCACCCGCCAGATCGAGGCGCTGGTGCGCACCATCCAGGCCGACACCAACGAAGCGGTGATCTCCATGGAGCAGACCACCGCTGAAGTGGTGCGCGGCGCGCGCCTGGCCCAGGACGCGGGCGTGGCCCTGGCCGAGATCGAGGGGGTATCGCAGACCCTGGCCGACCTGATCCACAGCATCTCCGATGCGGCCCAGTTGCAGACCTCGTCCGCCGGGCAGATCTCCCACACCATGGCGGTGATCCAGCAGATCACTGCGCAGACCTCGGCCGGCTCCGGCGCCACCGCCGACAGCATCCGTCACCTGGCGCGCATGGCCAGCGAGATGCGCCGCTCGGTGTCCGGCTTCACCCTGCCCAAACCGGTCGAGCGTCAATGAAAGGGGCGAGTGTGATGGCCGGCATGCTCGGCGGCGCGCGGCACGACACCGTCGCCCTGGCCTGGACCAAGGCGCCGATCCTCGATTGCCTGGGCCAGGCGCGCCAGGCCCTGGAGCGCTTTACCGGCATGCCCGAGGACCTGTCGATCCTCGCGTTCTTCGTCGACAACCTGCACCAGGTGCACAACTGCCTGCGGGTGCTCGAACTGCCGGGTGCCGCGCGCCTGGCCGAAGAGCTGGAACTGCTCGGGCGGGCCATGGCCGAGGGCCAGGTCAGCCCCCGTGGCGATTGCCTGGGCGCGTTGTTCCGCGGCCTGGAGCAGTTGCCCCCGTACCTCGACCGCTTGCGGGGCGCGCGGCACGACCTGCCGTTGGTGGTGATGCCGCTGCTCAACCAGTTGCGTGTCTGCCGGGGCGCCGAGCCCCTGGCCCAAGGTAGCCTGCTGGGCGAACTCGGCCAGCGCCTGGCGGGTGCCGAAGACCTGGCCAACCTCGACCTGTCGCTGGGTAACTGGCGGGAGCACATGCAGGCCGGCTCCGGTCGCGACGCACTGCGTTCGGTGGTGATGGCGCTGTGCGACGACCTGATGCGCATCAAGGAGCGCCTCGACCCGTTCGTCAGTGGCGAGCGACAGCCTCGCGAGCCTCTGGAGCACCTGCTGGCGCCGTTACGGCATGTGGCCGATACCCTGTCGGTGCTGGGCTTCCAGCAACCACGCCGGGTGATCATCGACCAGGTGCTGGCGTTGCAGGCCGTGGTCGAGCGAGACGATGGCGTGGACGAAGCGGTGCTGATGGACGTGGCTGGCGCGCTGCTCTACGTGGAAGCGACCCTCAATGGCATGGTGGGGCCGCTGGAGGAGACCGCGCCGGGCAACTTGCCAGGCTCGGACCTTGCGGAGATTCGCCAGCTGGTACTCAGTGAAGCGCTCAACGTACTGCAACAGGCCAAGGACCTGATCGGCGACTGTCTGGAGTCTGACTGGTCGCGCCAGCGCCTGCAGGCTCTGCCCGGGCTGTTGCACCAAGTGCGCGGTGCCCTGGCGATGCTGGCGCTGCCTGCGGCCGCCGAGGTGTTCGCCGGCTGTGCCGGGTATGTCCAGGGCTGGCTGGTGCACCTCGAGGAGGAGCCCCTGCCCGACGAGCTGGCGCACCTGGCCGACGCCCTCAGCGCCGGCGAGGCCTACCTGCAATGGCGGGTGGCCGACCCGTTGGCCGACGCCCAGCGTTTCATCGACATGGCCCATGCCAGCCTGGCCGCCCTGGGTGTGCAATGCCAGCGAGTCGATGCCGGGCAGTCCATCGATGGCATCGACGATGAGTTGCGCGAAGTGTTTCTTGAGGAAGCCGCCGAACTGCTGCCGGAGATCGAGCGCCACTGGTTGCGCTGGCGGGCGGACAACAGCCTGCGCGAGCCGTTGGTCGAAGTGCGCCGGGCCTTGCACACGCTAAAAGGCAGTGGGCGCATGGTCCATGCCGAAGCCGTGGCGGAGCTGGCCTGGGGCGCCGAGCACCTGCTCAACCGGGTGCTGGAAGGGCGCATCGTGCTCAGCCCGGAAGGGTTGGTGGCGTTGCAGCAGGTGTTCGTGCGCCTGCCCGACCTGCTGGCCGATTTCGCTGCCAGCCAGTTGCCGCCTTCGGCCGAGATCGAACAGCTGGCGAGCCACCTGCATGCGCTGGCACTCAACGATACGCCGGCCAGCGCCAGCATCGACGGGCTCGACCCGCACCTGCTGGAGATCTTCCGCAACGAGGCCCTGGGCCATCTGGCCGGGCTCGATACTTTCCTGCAAGGCGCCGATGCGCAGGGCACCGCGGTCAGCGACAGCCTGCAGCGCGCCTTGCACACGCTCAAGGGCAGCGCCGCCATGGCCGGGGTGATGCCGGTGGCGGAGCTGGCCACCGCGCTTGACCGTCTGGTGCGTGAGTACAAGGGGCACCAGATATCGCTGCAGCTGGCCGAAATAGAGCTGCTTGAGGCAGCCCGAGCCCTGTTCCACCTGGGCCTGGCCCAGCTGGGCAGCACGCCGCTGGCCGCCATTCCCGGCGCCGCATCGTTGATCGAGCAGGTCGGCCAGGCTGTCGACAACCGCCTGGCGCAGCATCAGGACGACCCGCATCAGCCGCGGCGCAGCCGCCGCGACCCGCAGTTGATCAGCACTTTCCTGGCCCAGGGCATGGACATCCTGCTCGATGCCGAGTCGCTGCTGATGCATTGGCAGGCGCACCCAGGCGAGCGCCAGCCACTGGAGACCTTGCTGGATGACTTGACCACCCTTGGCCACAGCGCCCATCAGGCCGAGCTGTGGCAGGTGGATGAGATCTGCGAAGGGCTGCTCGACCTGTACGGCGCGGTGGAGGAGGGCAGCCTGGCGGTCACGCCACGGTTGTTCGCCGTGGCACAGCAGGCCCATGAGGCGCTGCTCGACATGCTCGATGAGATTGCCGCCGGGCAAGACCTGGATGCCCGTCCGGAGAGCTTGGCGGCATTGCGCGGCCTGTTGGATGACGCGCTCGACCCGGATGCCATGGGGGTGGTTGGCGCCGACCGAGTGACGCCGCTCCCGGGTTCAGGCGCACTGCCGGACCCTGCGGTGGTCGAGCTGTTCCTGGAAGAGGCGCGAGACATCCTCGACAGCGCCGACCAGGCCTTGCAGCAGTGGAAGGCCGATCCGGACAGCCTCTCCGTGCTGTCGGCCCTGCAGCACGATGTGCTGACGCTCAAGGGCGGGGCACAGATGGCCGCCATCGGCGCGGTGGAGCTCCTTGCCCAGGAGCTGGCGCTGCTCTACGAAGGCCTGGTTGACCGCCGCCTGGGTGCCAGCGCGGCATTGTTCGACCTGCTCGCACGCAGCCACGGCGCGCTGGCCGGGATGCTGCACAGCGTTCAGCAGGGCCAGGTGCCCGCCTCGGCGGTGGCGCTACTCGGCGAATTGCGCGAGTTCCGCCATACCACGCCGCCACCGGGCCAGGCAGAACAGTTCGAGGAACAACACGAGGCCGCAGGCGACAAGGAGCTGCTGGAGGTCTTCCTCGAAGAAAGCTCCGACATCGTCGAGAGCGCCGCGCAATCGCTGGCCCTCTGGCAGGCCGACCCGCGCAACACGGTCGAAGTGGAGAACCTGTTGCGCGACCTGCACACGCTCAAGGGCGGTGCACGGATGGTGGAGATCGCGGCCATCGGCGACCTCGCCCATGAACTGGAGTTTCTCTACGAGCTGCTGGCTGCCGGGCGCCTGCCGTCGACCCCGGCGCTGTTCAGCCTGCTGCAGAACTGCCACGACCGCCTGGCGCACATGCTCGACGCGGTACGCCTGGGCCAGCCGCTGCACGCCGCCACGGCGCTGATCGACTACATCCGCAACTTCTCCAGCGCCGCCCTCACCGACAGCGCGGCTGGCCAGGCCCAGGGCGAGGTCGCCCCGGTCGATACACCGACCGCCGCTCCCGAGAGAGCCGCGGGGGACATGGTCAAGGTCGACGCCGAACTGCTCGACGATCTGGGCAACCTGGCCGGCGAGCATTCGGTGATCCGCGGGCGGATCGAACAACAGGTCAACGACGCCCAGTTCGCCCTGAACGAGATGGAAACCACGCTGGAGCGCATGCGCGACCAGCTGCTGCGCCTGGACATCGAAACCCAAGGGCGGATCTCCAGCCGGCAACAGTTCGAAGGCGATGCCTACGACGACTTCGACCCGCTGGAGATGGACCGCCATTCACAGTTGCAGCAGTTGTCCCGGGCCCTGTTCGAGTCGGCCTCCGACCTGCTCGACCTGAAGGAAACCTTGATGCAGCGCGCCCAGGAGGCGCACAGCCTTCTGCAGCAGCAGGCGCGGGTCAACAGCCAGTTGCAGGAAGGCCTGACCGCCACGTTGATGGTGCCGTTCGAACGCCTGGTACCGCGTTTGCAACGGGTGGTGCGGCAGGTGGCCAGCGAGTTGGGCAAGCAGGTCGAACTGGTGGTCGGCAACGCCGAGGGCGAGCTGGACCGTAGCGTGCTCGAACGCATGGTTGCGCCGCTGGAGCATATGCTGCGCAACGCTGTCGACCACGGTCTTGAAACCCGCGAATCCCGCCTGGCCGCCGGCAAGCCGGAGCTGGGCACCATCCACCTGAACCTGTTGCACGAGGGCGCCGACATCGTCATCGAGATGAGCGACGACGGTGCCGGCGTGCCGTTGGACGCGGTGCGCAACAAAGCCATCAAGCGTGGGCTGCTCGACCCGCAGGCGCGTCTGAGTGACCACGAGATCCTGCAATTCATCCTGCGCCCGGGGTTCTCCACGGCAGAGAAGATCACTCAGATCTCCGGGCGTGGCCTGGGCATGGATGTGGTCCATGAAGAGGTCAAGCAGCTGGGTGGCTCCATGAGCATCGAGTCCAGCCCTGGCAAGGGCGCGCGCTTCCTGATCCGCCTGCCGTTCACCGTGTCGATGAACCGGGCGCTGATGGTGCACCTGGGGGAAGAGCAGTACGCCATCCCGCTGAACACAATCGAAGGTATCGTCCGGGTGCCGCCCGCCGAGCTGGAGGCCTGCTATCGGCTCGACCCGCCGCGCTACAGCTATGCCGGTCACGACTATGCGCTGCGCTACCTGGGCGAGCTGGTACAGGGCAGCGGGCAGCCCAGCCTGCTGGGCCAGAGCGTGCCATTGCCGGTGCTGCTCACCCATTCCCACGAACAGTCGTTCGCCATCCAGGTCGACAACCTGTCACCCAGCCGCGAGATCGTGGTCAAGAGCCTGGGGCCACAGTTCGCCGCCGTGCCTGGGTTGTCGGGCGCGACGTTGCTTGGCGATGGCCGGGTGGTGCTGATTCTCGACTTGCTCGGCCAGCTGCGTGGCCAGCAGCGGCGCCTGGCACGTCTGCCGGGTGCGGCGGGCAGCCAGCGTGGGCTGGTCGGGCCGACGCAACGGCGGCCGCTGCTGGTGATGGTGGTGGACGACTCGGTGACCGTGCGCAAGGTCACCAGCCGCCTGCTCGAACGCCATGGCATCAGCGTGCTGACCGCCAAGGATGGTGTCGATGCCATGGCCCTGCTCGAGGAGCATCGCCCGGACGTGTTGCTGCTGGACATCGAGATGCCGCGCATGGATGGTTTCGAGGTGGCCACCCGCATTCGCCGCGACGAACGCCTCAAGCAGTTGCCGATCATCATGATCACCTCGCGCACCGGGCAGAAGCACCGCGAGCGCGCGATGGCCATCGGCGTCAACGAGTACCTGGGCAAGCCTTACCAGGAATCGGTGCTGTTGCAGAGCATCGCCCATTGGAGCCAGAACCATGCTTGACCACATCGCCGGCCAGCGCAGCAGCCTGACCGGGCTGTTGCTGCCCCTGGGCGACCGGACGCTGGTGTTGCCCAACGTCGCGGTGGCCGAACTGATCGGCCACCCTGCCATCGCCTGCGAGGCCGGCGAGCCGGCCTGGCACCTGGGTTGGGTCGACTGGCGCCAGCAGCGCCTGCCACTGATCGGCTTCGAGATGGCCTGTGGCGGTCATACCCCGTCTGGCGAGCGGGCGCGGATCGTCGTGCTCAATGCCCTGGGTGACACCGGGCTACGCTACCTGGCGATGCTGCTGCAGGGAATTCCGCGCTCGTGCAAGCTCGACAGCCAGCTCAACTACGTGGATGTGCCGCTGGCCGAGTTCGAGCTGGCGGCGGTGCAGGTGGGCGAGCAGGTGGCACGGGTGCCGGACCTGGCGGGGTTGGAACGGTTGGTGCGTGACGCCGAACTGCAATCAGCGGCCAATTAGAATGGACCGGTTGCCCCTGAAGGAGCCGGCTTGCCGGCGAACCGGTCGCAAAGCAGTCTATTTCGGAACCCGCACCGCCTCAGGAGGTCTGTGCCTGCATGTACCATGGTGAACGTTTCAACGCCTGGACCCACCTGGTTGGTGCGGTGCTGGCCTGCATTGGCGCGGTCTGGCTGATCGTCGTGGCCGGGCTCCAGGGCGACCCCTGGAAGATCGTCAGCTTTTCCATCTATGGCTTCACGCTGCTGCTGCTCTACAGCATCTCCACGCTCTACCACAGCACTCGCGGGCGGGCGAAGCAGGTCATGCGCAAGCTCGACCACCTGTCGATCTACCTGCTGATCGCCGGCAGCTACACCCCGTTCTGCCTGGTCAGCTTGCGCGGCCCCTGGGGCTGGAGCCTGTTCGGGGTGGTCTGGGGGTTGGCGGTGATCGGCATGCTGCAGGAGATCAAGCCGCGTTCGGAAGCACGCATCCTGTCGATCGTCATCTACGCGGTGATGGGCTGGATCGTGCTGGTGGCGGTCAAGCCGCTGCTGTCCAGCCTGGGGGCCGCGGGCTTCGCCTGGCTGGCTGCCGGCGGTGTGTTCTACACCGTCGGCATCGTCTTCTTCGCCTTCGACAGTCGCTTCCGCCACTGGCATGGCATCTGGCACCTGTTCGTGATTGCCGGGAGCCTGATGCACTTCGTCGCGGTATCTCTCTACGTGCGCTAGAAGTCGCCCCACAGCTGCTGCGCCACCGACAGTGCCACCACCGGCGCGGTCTCGGTACGCAGCACGCGCGGGCCAAGGCGGGCGGCGTGGAAGCCGGCGGCCTTGGCCTGCTCGACCTCGGCATCGTTGAGGCCGCCTTCGGGGCCGATCAGGAAGGCCAGGCGGGCGGGCTTGGCGTGGCTGGTCAGCGGTGCCGCCACGGGGTGCAGGACCAGCTTGAGGTCGGCGTCGCTGCCCTTGATCCATTCCGCCAGGGTGACCGGCGGGTGGATGACCGGCACGCTCGAGCGGCCGCACTGCTCGCAGGCGCTGATCGCCACCTGGCGCCAGTGGGCCAGGCGTTTGTCGGCGCGCTCGTCCTTCAGGCGGACCTCGCAGCGCTCGCTGACGATTGGAGTGATTTCATTGACGCCAAGCTCGGTGGCTTTCTGGATCGCCCAGTCCATGCGTTCGCCGCGGGAAAGGCCCTGGCCGAGGTGGACGTGCAGCGACGATTCGGCCTGGCCGGGGAGGGCCTGGTCGAGGCTGACGCGCACGGTTTTCTTGCCCACCTCGAGCAGTTGGCCGAGGTATTCCTGGCCGCTGCCGTCGAACAGCTGCACGGCGTCGCCGGGGGCCATGCGCAGCACGCGGCCGATGTAATGGGCCTGGGCTTCGGGGAGCTCGTGCTCGCCGAGGCCAAGCGGGGCGTCGATGAAGAAGCGGGAGAGTCTCATAGTTCTACTCGGAATCTGATGGAGGCATCGTCACTTTGTAGGAGCGGCCTTGCGTCGCGAAAGGGCCGCAAAGCGGCCCCGGCAATTTCTGCTGCGAAGCTGAAAACCTGGGGCTGCTCCGCAGGCCTTTCGCGACGCAAGGCCGCTCCTACAGGGACCGGGTGACGGCATGGGGCCTAGCCCGGATCGCGGAAATCGGGGTGGAAATCGGCCGGTACCGCCAAGCTGATACTGTCACGGGTGGCGATGTCGATGCCTTCGCTGGCTACTTCGGCCAGGAAGTCGATCTGCTCCGGGGTGATCACGTAGGGCGGCAGGAAATACACCACACTGCCCAACGGGCGCAAGAGCGCGCCACGGCTCAGGGCATGTTCGAACACCTTCAGGCCGCGGCGCTCCTGCCAGGGGAAGGCGATCTTGCCGGCCTTGTCCTTGACCATCTCGATAGCCAGGGCCATGCCAGTCTGGCGCACTTCAGCGACGTGAGCGTGGTCGGCCAGGTGCGCGGTGGCGCTGGCCATGCGCGCCGACAAGGCCTTGTTGGCTTCGATCACGTTGTCCTGGGCGAAGATGTCCAGGGTCGCCAACGCCGCGGCGCAGGCCAGCGGGTTGCCGGTGTAGCTGTGCGAATGGAGGAAGGCGCGCAGGGTCGGGTAGTCATCGTAGAACGCCTGGTACACCTTGTCGGTGGTCAGGCAGGCGGCCAGCGGCAGGTAACCGCCGGTCAGGGCCTTGGACAGGCACAGGAAGTCCGGGCGGATGCCGGCCTGCTCGCAGGCGAACATCGTCCCGGTGCGGCCGAAGCCCACGGCGATTTCGTCGTGGATCAGGTGCACGTCGTAGCGGTCGCAGGCTTCGCGCAGCAGCTTGAGGTACACCGGGTGGTACATGCGCATGCCCCCTGCACCCTGGATCAGCGGCTCGACGATCACCGCGGCGATGGTGGCATGGTGCTCGGCCAGGGTCTGTTCCATGGCGGCGAACATGTTCCGCGAATGCTCCTCCCAGCCCATGCCTTCGGGGCGCAGGTAGCAGTCCGGGCTGGGCACCTTGATCGTGTCCAGCAGCAGGGCCTTGTAAGTTTCGGTGAACAGCGGCACGTCGCCCACCGACATGGCGGCGATGGTTTCGCCATGGTAGCTGTTGGTCAGGGTGACAAAGCGCTTCTTCTGGGGTTTGCCGGTGTTCTGCCAGTAGTGGAAGCTCATCTTCAGCGCCACTTCGATGCACGACGAGCCGTTGTCGGCGTAGAACACCCGCTCGAGGCCGGCCGGGGTCATGGCCACCAGGCGCTCGGACAGCTCGATCACCGGCTGGTGGCTGAAACCGGCGAGGATCACGTGCTCGAGCTGGTCGACCTGGTCCTTGATGCGCTGGTTGATGCGCGGGTTGGCGTGGCCGAATACATTGACCCACCAGGAACTGACCGCGTCCAGGTAGCGCTTGCCCTCGAAGTCCTCGAGCCAAACGCCTTCGCCGCGACGGATCGGGATCAGCGGCAGCTGCTCGTGGTCTTTCATCTGGGTGCAGGGGTGCCACAGGACCTTCAGGTCGCGTTGCATCCACTGATCGTTGAGGCCCATGGGCGCTTCTCCTGACAGTGCGGCTTGGTTGGACCGCGTAAGCCTAAGCAAAGCGACAGGGCAGGACAACCTTGGGGCTCATTGGCGACGGACGGGCGTCCACTTCAGGTTACGGATATGCAGCTGCGCGTGTGGCGAGGTCGACAGGGTCAGGCGGCGTAACGGCCCCGGCAGAATCTGCCACCTGGGCTCGGTGGTGTAAGCCCCGGGAACGCTGTCGATGGCGAAGTCTTCGGCCAGGGTCAGCCAGAAGAAATGGCCGGGCTGATCGGGCCGGCCAGCCTGGTTGGGCCGCTCGATCTCGAGCAGGGTCTGGGGGCACTGCTCGGCGTCGTCACAGACCGCGTAGAACTCGATGGCCAGGCTGTCGACCTCGCGGGCGAAGCTGATTTCGACATCGCATTGGCTACCGATGATCAGCTCGGTCTCCCTTTGCCCGGCAGCGGGCCAGAAACCTGTGCACAAAGAGCCATTCGACTTGATCTGCAAGCCTGACGAGGTGCGCCAGGGCTGCTTTTTCTCGAGCAATTGCGGGGACACGCTGGCGAATCGCTTCTGATAGATCATCGCGCCTCCTGGCAGGCGAATGGGGGCCAGGGCGAGCATTGACCAAACGTTGCACCGTGGGCAACTGACAAAATTACCAGTTGCCAAAAGCACTTGATGGCACTGCGGTGGCAGGGTGGGCAGAGGTGACGTATTCTTAACGCATCTGCCTCGGGGGGCGTTCCCCTCCTTTTTCCCTGATAACCCTCTTACCGGAGTTCGCCATCATGGCTGCTGCTTGGGTGCGCCTGTGCGCGTTTGTATTGATTGGGGTGTCCAGCGGCGCGACGCTGGCCAAAGACAAGACCGCGATCGTTGTCGGCGGCGGCCTGGCGGGCCTGACCGCCGCCTACGAGCTGCAAGGCAAGGGCTGGCAGGTCACCCTGCTGGAAGCCAAGCCGGGCATGGGCGGGCGCTCGGGCCTGGCCACCAGCGAATGGATCGGCAACGGCAAGAGCCAGCCGGTGCTCAACCAGTACCTGGAGCAGTTCAAGGTCGGTACGTTGCCGGCGCCGGAGTTCGTCCGCACCCCCGGTTACCTGATCGACGGCGAGTACTTCAGCGCCACCGACCTTTCCGCCAAGCAGCCGACCACTGCCGAGGCGCTCAAGCGCTACGAGAAGACCCTCGACGACCTGGCACGCTCCATCGAAGACCCGCTCAACCCAGCGGCCAACAGCACCTTGTTCGCCTTGGACCAGATGAACGTGTCCACCTGGCTCGACAAGCTGCAACTGCCGGCGACCGCCCGTCAGTTGGTCAACCAGCAGATCCGCACCCGCTACGATGAGCCGTCGCGCCTGTCGCTGCTGTACTTCGCCCAGCAGAACCGCGTCTATCGCAATATCAGCGACCGTGACCTGCGCGCCGCGCGCCTGCCGGGTGGCAGCCCAGTGCTGGCCCAGGCGTTCGTCAAGCAACTGAAGACCATCAAGACCAGCTCGCCGGTCACCTCCATCGTCCAGGACAAGGACGGGGTGACGGTCAAGGTCGGCAGCGTCGGCTACCAGGCGGACTATCTGGTGATGGCCGTGCCGCTGCGCGCCCTGGCCAAGATCCAGATGACCCCGGGCCTGGACAACCAGCACCTGGCTGCGCTCAAGGGCACCAACTACGGCTGGCGCGACCAGCTGATGCTCAAGTTCAAGAACCCGGTCTGGGAAAGCCGCGCGCGCATGTCCGGTGAGATCTTCAGCAACGCCGGCCTGGGGATGCTGTGGATCGAACCGGCGCTCAAGGGCGGGGCCAATGTGGTGATCAACCTGTCCGGCGACAATGCGCGCCTGCTGCAGGCGTTCGGCGACAAGCAGATGGTCGACCAGGTGCTGATTCGCCTGCATGCCTTCTATCCGCAAGCCCGCGGCGCGTTCACTGGCTACGAAATCCGTCGCTACAGCACCGATGCGGGTACAGGCGGTGCCTACCTGGCCTACGGGCCTGGCCAGATCAGCAAGTACTGGCGCCTGTGGGAGCGCCCGGTGCAACGCATCACCTTTGCCGGTGAGCACACCGACGCGCTCTATCCCGGCACCCTGGAAGGCGCACTGCGCAGTGGCCAGCGTGCCGCCAGCCAGGTGCAGGAGCTGGCGGCAGGCAAGTCGTTCGACCCGGTCAAGGCAGCGCCAGTGGCCGCCGCCGCTGCGGTGGGCGCTGTTGCGGCCAAGGACAAGGGTGGGTTCTTCTCCAACCTGTTCGGCGGCTCCTCCGACAAGGCACAGCCAGCACCTGCCAAGGCCGAGCCGGTCAAGACCGAAGAGGCCGCGCAGGACAAACTGGGCTTCTTCTCTCGCCTGTTCGGGGGTGACGACAAGCCACAAGCCAAGGTTGCTCCGGTCGCCAAGGCCGAAGAGGCAGCACCTGCGCCGGCCCCTGTCCAGGCTCCTGCTCCGGTAGCCCCGGTAATCGAGGCAAAGGAAGAGCCTGTCAAGCCGGCTGCTACCAAGCCAGCCTCGGCCAAGGCAGCCGCCAAGCCAGCGGCCAAGCAGGCCTCGCATAAGCCTGCGTCCAAGTCTGAGCCGGTCAAGAAAGCCACGGCCAAGTCCGAGCCTATGAAAAAGCCAGTGGTGAATAGCCAGGCTAACGCGAACTGACACCTGGCACTTCGCCGGCAAGCTGGCTCCTGCGTAGGAGCCGGCTTGCCGGCGAAATTTTGGCGCATCACCCCTCCCGGATTGGCAGCCTCCCTCTCTAGGTCTATCGTTAATGTTTCCTTAATGGGAAGGTTGCAGACTAAACATCGGATTTTTCGATTATCCGAAGCAATTTTTTCCGCTTTTCTTCGATATGTTACGCGCTAGTCTGTGCACAGCTTTCACGGGGAAATACGCCAACATGCAACTGCGCAACTCATCTTCTCGCTATGGCCTGGTCAGCATCGTCCTGCATTGGGGCGTGGCGCTGGCGGTCTTCGGCCTGTTCGGCCTGGGGTTGTGGATGGTCGGCCTGGATTACTACAGCCCCTGGCGCAAATCCGGCCCCGACCTGCACAAGAGCATTGGCCTGGTGCTGTTGGCTGTCATGCTGCTGCGCGTGCTCTGGCGTTTTGTCAGCCCGCCGCCGCCAGCACCGGCCAACCACGGCAAGGTGACCCGCCTGGCCGCCAAGCTTGGCCACCTGGCGCTGTACCTGGGGTTGTTCGCGGTGATGATCGCGGGCTACCTGATCTCCACCGCCGACGGCGTCGGCATTCCGGTGTTCGACCTGTTCGAGGTGCCGGCCTTGGTCAGCGACTTGCCAGACCAGGCCGACACCGCCGGCGTGATCCACCTGTGGCTGGCGTGGGGGCTGGTGATCTTCGCCGTCCTGCATGCACTGGCGGCACTCAAGCATCATTTCATCGACCGTGACGCGACCCTGACCCGTATGTTGGGCCGCAAAGCTTGACCCTCAACCTCAATTGCAATGGAAGGAACGTAAGGATGTTGAAAAAGACTTTTGCCGCCCTGGCGCTCGGTACCGCCCTGATTTCCGCCGGCCAGGCCATGGCCGCCGAGTACAAGATCGACAAGGAAGGCCAGCACGCGTTCGTCGACTGGAAGATCAGCCACCTGGGCTACAGCTTCATCCACGGCACCTTCAAGGATTTCGACGGTAACTTCACCTGGGACAGCGCCAAGCCCGAGGCCAGCAAGATCAGCGTCGACCTGAAGACTGCCAGCCTGTGGTCGAACCACGCCGAGCGAGACAAGCACATCGCCAGCAAAGACTTCCTGGATGTGAAAAAGTACCCGGAAGCCAAGTTCGTCTCCACCAGTGTCAAGTCGACTGGCGACAAGACCGCTGATGTAACAGGCGACCTGACCATGCACGGCGTGACCAAGCCGGTCACCTTCAAGGCTGTGTTCAATGGCGAAGGCAAGGACCCGTGGGGCGGCGAGCGTGCTGGCTTCAACGCCACCACCACCCTGAACCTGAACGACTTCGGTATCAAGGGCCCGGGCGCTACCTCGCAGACCCTGGACCTGGACATCAGCGTCGAAGGCGTGAAGCAGAAGTAATCGGTTGCACCAACAAAAACGCCGCCCAATGGGCGGCGTTTTTGTTGGTGTGTCGTACAGGTTCGCCGGCAAGCCGGCTCCTACAGGGATCCGTGTAGGAGCCGGCTTGCCGGCGAACAGGCCTCAACCCTTGCGGGTCAACAGCGCCGGGCGCTCACCCCGTGGGCGGCTTGGCAGGTCGTCCAATTGCTCGGGCGTCGGATAACGGTCGAGCTTGGATTCCTTGCGGATGATCACCGGGGTGTTCTGCGGCTCGCGCGGGTTGCGCACCGCCGGCTCCTGGCGCGCGGTGTCGTCGCGGCGGTTGCGGCCGCCGTTGTTGTCGCGACGAGCACCACCGTTACTGCCACCGCCACTGCGGGCGCGTTTTTCGCCGGAGCCCTGGTTCTGGCCCTGACGCTGCTGGCTGTTGCCACGGCCTTGACCCTGACCTTGACCACCGCCGCTACGCTGACCGTTGCCCTGACCCTGCCCGGCATTGCCGCCCGGGCGGCGGTTGCGGCCCTGGTTCTTGGCGTTCTGGTAGGGGCTGACGTAGTCGGCGCGGTTACCGAAATTGTCGACATCGTCGTCCAGAAACTCTTCCGGATCACGGTCGGCAGGTGCCGATGGCGTTGCTTTCTGGCCCTGGGAAGCTTGCTGCTGGCGCGGCTTCTTGTCACGCGGCTTGCGTTGCTGGCCTTGCTGCTGCTTGTCGCCGGACTTTTCCTTGTCGGCCTGCTTCTCGGCGGCAGGCTTCTGCTTGCCTTTGTCCTTGCCCTTGTCCTTGCGCCCGCCACTGCCTTCCTTGCCGCCTTCGCCGCGAGGTTGCTGGTTGCGGCCTCCGCGGCCGTTGTTCTGCTGGCGTTCGCGGACTTCCGGCTTCTCCGCCTCGACGGTCGATGCGTCAAAGCCCATCAGATCGCCATCGGGGATCTTCTGCTTGGTGACGCGCTCGATGCTCTTGAGTAGCTTCTCTTCGTCCGGCGCGACCATCGAGATGGCCTCGCCCGAGCGACCGGCACGGCCGGTACGGCCAATGCGGTGCACATAGTCTTCCTCGACGTTGGGCAGTTCGAAGTTGACCACGTGGGGCAACTGGTCGATGTCCAGGCCGCGGGCGGCGATATCGGTGGCGACCAGCACACGCACGGTGTTGGCCTTGAAGTCGGCCAGGGCCTTGGTGCGCGCGTTCTGACTCTTGTTGCCGTGGATCGCGGCGGCGGTCAGGCCGTGCTTCTCCAGATACTCGGCCAGGCGGTTGGCGCCATGCTTGGTGCGAGTGAACACCAGCACCTGTTCCCAGGCACCCAGGGTGATCAGGTGCGCCAGCAGCGCACGCTTGTGGCTGGCCGGCAGGCGATAGACGCGCTGCTCGATACGCTCGACCGTGGTGTTCGGCGGCGTGACCTCGATACGCTCGGGGTTGTGCAGCAGCTTGTCGGCCAGGTCGGTGATGTCTTTGGAGAAGGTGGCCGAGAACAGCAGGTTCTGGCGCTTGGCTGGCAGGCGCGCGAGCACTTTCTTGACATCGTGGATGAAGCCCATGTCGAGCATGCGGTCGGCTTCGTCCAGGACCAGGATCTCGACGCGGGAGAGGTCGACGCTGCCTTGGCCGGCCAGGTCGAGCAGGCGGCCTGGGCAGGCGACCAGCACGTCGACGCCCTTGGCCATGGCCTGGACCTGCGGGTTCATGCCGACGCCGCCGAAGATGCAGGCACTGATGAAATTCAGGTCGCGGGCATAGACCTTGAAGCTGTCGTGCACTTGGGCTGCCAGCTCGCGGGTTGGCGTGAGCACCAGCACGCGCGGCTGGCGCGGGCCATGGCGTTGCGACTTGTCGGGGTGGCCACCTGGGAACAGGCGCTCGAGAATCGGAAGCGCGAAGCCGCCGGTTTTACCAGTACCTGTCTGGGCGGCAACCATCAGGTCGCGGCCTTGCAACACGGCGGGAATGGCCCGCTGTTGCACCGGAGTGGGCTGGGTATAGCCCGCAGCCTCGATAGCGCGGACAAGAGCCTCGGAGAGACCGAGGGAAGCAAAGGACATGGGCAATCCTGTTCTCGTGGGGGCTGGGCCCGATGGGGTGTTCTGCCTGGCGCGACGGGCATCGGAGGGATGCGATCGCGTCCGGTCCAGCTGGGCTTTCACGGTGCATCCGGGAAACGCTTGGCGGGCATCATGGAGATGCTGCCGTCGTTTGGGATGCCTGTGGTGAGGCCGAGCGTCCGGGCGTGAGCCTGGCGGGAAGGCCCGAGTATAACAGAGCAATCAGCGCGTGCTGCGTTCCTGCTGCTCAACGGTGACAGGAAAGTTATCCAGGTTGTCATAGCGCAAGGCGATGGCGGCGTAGGCCGGCTCCTGCTTGAAGCGCCGCAGTTCGTCCGAGAACGCCTTGGCCAGTTGCTCTCGGCCCGGTTTGCGCGCCAGTCCCAGGTACTGTTGGCGACGGCTTATGACAATGGGGAGGGCCTCGACCGTCTGCTCCATGCCGAGTTGCCGGCTCAGGAAGCGGCCGACCCGGCGATCGGTCACCAGCAGGTCGATGCGCCCCAGTGCCAGCTTGCCGAAATTGGCTTCCTGAGTCGGGGCCGATTCGCGGCGAAACAACGCTGAATTATCGAAGGCATCACCATAGTTGTAGCCCGGTGAGGTCCCTACGGTCAGGCCGGCCAGGTCTTCGGGGCGTTCGATGGCGTGGCGCCGGGCACGGGCCTGGTACAGGATGAACTCGACATCCGACATGGGCTCGTCCGGATAGATCAGATAGCCCTGACGCGATTCGACCCGAAAAGTATCCATCACGCCGTCAGCCAGCCCTTGCTGGATCATCGCCATGCAGCGCTTCCAGGGCAGGAATTCCCACTCCACCTCGACACCAAGGCGTTTGAATACCTCATTGGTGACTTCGTAGTCGATGCCTTTGGCCTGGGCATTTACCTGGTAGAGGTAAGGGGCCCAGTCGTCACTGACGATACGCAGCCGCTCACTGTGTGCCTGGGGGCTCAGGCATATGAGCAACAGAAGGCCGGCAGGGCGCAGGAGTGAGAGCAGGGCGCGTGTCAGAGGCAAGGTCGGTGTCCCTGCGGTGGCGTGCCCGGCATGTCGATCAGGCCTTCTGCTGCTGGAGCAGCCGCAGGGTCACGGGCAGCTTGCCGTAGGGTGCAGGGTCGTCGGTGTAGACCAGATTGCCCATGGTCTCGCTCGGCCGTGGATGGGACGGGGCGCTGACAATGCTGAAGCAAGCCTCCTGGTGGTAGGTGGACGCACCGAATGCCAGGTAGACAAGCTGAGGCGTGGCGGTTGGAGAGGGCTGCATGCTGGCCGCTAACCTATTGCGAGGCAAAATTGAAGAAGGCTTTAGCCTAAGCCAAAGCCTTCTTCATAGCTCGAAATAATTATTACTGGGAAATACCTTCAGCGCGGCAGCTTCAGGTTGTTCCAGATAGCCAGGCTCGGCTCGGCCTGGTTGAGGGTGTAGAAGTGCAGGCCAGGGGCGCCGCCTTGAAGCAATTGCTCGCACATGCGAGTGATCACTTCCTCGCCGAAGGCCTGGATGCTGGCGGTGTCGTCGGCATAGGCTTCCAGCTGCTTGCGGATCCAGCGCGGGATCTCTGCACCGCAGGCGTCGGAAAACCGCGCCAGCTTGTTGTAGTTGGTGATCGGCATGATGCCGGGCACCACCGGGATGTCCACGCCCAGCTTCTGCGCACGCTCGACGAAGTAGAAGTAGCTGTCGGCGTTGAAGAAGTACTGGGTGATGGCGCTGTCAGCACCGGCCTTGACCTTGTGCGCGAAGTTGGCCAGGTCCACTTCGAAGTTGCGCGCCTGGGGGTGCATCTCCGGGTAGGCAGCGACTTCCAGGTGGAAGTGGTTGCCGGTTTCCTGGCGGATGAACTCGACCAGGTCGCTGGCGTAGCGCAGCTCGCCGCTGGCCATGCCCATGCCGGAGGGCAGGTCGCCGCGCAGGGCGACGATGCGCTTGATGCCGGCGGCCTTGTATTCGGCGAGCAGGGCGCGCAGGTCGTCCTTGCTGTCACCCACGCACGACAGGTGCGGCGCTGCGGGGACCTTCACTTCGCTCTCCAGCTGCAGCACGGTGTTGAGCGTGCGGTCGCGGGTCGAGCCACCGGCACCGTAGGTGCAGGAGAAGAAGTCCGGGTTGTAGCTGGCCAGCTGGCGGGCGACGCCCATCAGCTTTTCATGGCCGGCGTCGGTCTTGGTGGGGAAGAACTCGAAACTGTAGCGGCGTTCTTGTGACATCTCTGGTTCCTTGGACAGCGAACACTGGGCAGCTGCCTGCAAATAAAAGCCAGGACGGTGGGGGCCGGCCTGGCTCGGACATCGGTTCGAAACGTTGCCAGCCAGTGCCCGGCGAGGTACCGGGTACTGGCAACCCGCCGCTTAGTAGCGGTAGGCGTCCGGCTTGAACGGACCTTCGACGGTCACACCGATGTACTCAGCCTGTTGCGGGGTCAGCTGAGTGACCACGCCACCAAAGCCGCGGACCATTTCCAGGGCCACTTCTTCGTCCAGCTTCTTCGGCAGCACTTCCACGGTCAGGCGCTCGGCCTTCTTCGCGGCTGGCAGTTCGGCGAACTTCTGCTCGAACAGGAAGATCTGGGCCAGGACCTGGTTGGCGAACGAGCCGTCCATGATGCGGCTCGGGTGGCCGGTGGCGTTGCCCAGGTTCACCAGGCGGCCTTCGGCCAGCAGGATCAGGTAGTCGTCGTTCTGCGGGTCGAAGGTGCCGGCGCCGGTGCGGTGGATCTTGTGCACCTGTGGCTTGACCTCTTCCCACGCCCAGTGCTTGCGCATGAAGGCGGTGTCGATCTCGTTGTCGAAGTGGCCGATGTTGCAGACTACGGCGCGCTTCTTCAGGGCCTTGAGCATGTTGGCGTCGCAGACGTTGACGTTACCGGTAGTGGTGACGATCAGGTCGATGCGGCCCAGCAGGTCCTTGTTGATGCCGGCTTCGGTACCGGTGTTGATACCGTCCTTGAACGGCGAGACGACTTCGAAGCCGTCCATGCAGGCCTGCATGGCGCAGATCGGGTCGACTTCGGTGACCTTGACGATCATGCCTTCCTGGCGCAGGGACTGGGCCGAGCCCTTGCCCACGTCGCCGTAGCCGATCACCAGGGCCTGCTTGCCCGACAGCAGGTGGTCGGTGCCGCGCTTGATGGCGTCGTTCAGGCTGTGACGGCAGCCGTACTTGTTGTCGTTCTTGCTCTTGGTGACCGAGTCGTTGACGTTGATCGCCGGGACTTTCAGCTCGCCCTTGGCCAGCATGTCCAGCAGGCGGTGCACGCCAGTGGTGGTCTCTTCGGTCACGCCGTGGATCTTCTCCAGCATGGCCGGGTATTTCTTGTGCAGGATTTCGGTGAGGTCGCCACCGTCGTCCAGGACCATGTTGGCGTCCCAAGGCTGACCGTCCTTCAGGATGGTCTGCTCGATGCACCACTCGTATTCCTGCTCGGTTTCACCTTTCCAGGCGAACACCGGGATACCGGCGGCAGCGATGGCGGCGGCGGCCTGGTCTTGAGTGGAGAAGATGTTGCAGGACGACCAGCGTACTTCAGCGCCCAGGGCAACCAGGGTTTCGATCAGCACGGCGGTCTGGATGGTCATGTGGATGCAGCCGATGATCTTCGCGCCCTTGAGCGGTTGCTCGGCTTGGTACTTGCGGCGCAGGCCCATCAGCGCGGGCATTTCCGATTCGGCGATGATGACTTCCTTGCGGCCCCAGTCGGCCAGGGAGATGTCGGCGACCTTGAAGTCGGAAAAACCAGCAGGCGTGTTTACAGCGCTCATTGAGAGCCTCCATTCGTAGTGTGCGAATGGGCGCCGTTGTGCGTTGAGCGTCCGCTGCGCGGACAACGCCCCGACCGAGCCTGACAGGACGAACCTGCTGCAGCGCCCCTCGGCCGGGTGGCGGGAACGGCGGCCGCAGGGGCCACCGTCGAAAGTGCCGGGCGATTATAGCGGGGCTTTCGATGCATCCCAAGCGCTAAACAGCACAGATGGGCTCACTGAGGGCGGCCGTTGGTCCGCAATGCAAGACGCAGGGTGAGGTGGGCCATGGGCTCGCAGCCCTGGGCGAGCACCATGACCTGCCAGGTCAGCGCGAACTCGCCCGGTGTGTCGCACTGGATACGCCAGTGATAAGTATCGACCAGGCAGCTTTCCGGTTGCAGGGGCGCCGAGGCATCGGGGAGCGCCAGGCGCAGGTTGCGTTGTTCGATCAGCTCGATGTCCAGCGGCGGTTCGCTGGCGGGGCTGTGGCTGAACAGCATTTCTTCACCGAGCAGCGCCACCGGGATCACCTTGAGGAGCAGGGTGTCTCCGGTCGCCACGTCCAGTGCTGGAGAGTCGAGAAGCAGGGTTTCTTCCGATGTCGGGCGGGTGTGCAGGATGCACAGGTGCCGGGGATCGAGTTCGGCGGGTGCGTCGGGGTCGTCGGGGAGTTGCGCGAAGGCCTCCAGCAGGCCCCGGGTGTCGACGATCAGCAGCAAGTGATGGGGGGAATTCTCCGTAGTCATGATGCGCTCCTTCCTTGAGCACCAACGATAGGTCCGGGTACAGGCGCGCACCGCCGGCCCCAGGCTCGGCGGTGCGCGGCGTGGATCAGTTGGTGATGGTGATGAACGGATCCCATTCGAAGTAGCCGCAGCACTTGCAGTCACGGTCGATGATCATGAACTTGAAGTGGTAGGTGACCTTGCCCTGCGCGAGCAGGTCGCCGCGCCAGTAGTAGTTTTCGTTGACCTGGCAGGTTGGCACGGTCTTGTTGTTGGCGTTCGGTACGGCGGTCTGCACCTTGGCCTTGAGCGCGCGCGGATCCTCCAGCAGTTGATGGTTCGGATCGTCCGATACGAACCCATAGAGGATCACCGACTGCTCGAAGCCGAACGAGATGCTCTGCTCGCGCCAGCGGACCACATCGCCTACCCGACCTTTCAGGTGCAATTCACCCCCGGCCTGGCCGGAGATGACGTTGTCCTGGTAGGTGACCATGTAGATATGTTCCGGCGGGATGAACGTGGGCTTGTTCGGGTCCTTGCTCGCGTTGGGGAACTTCTTGAGGATGGTTTCGGTGTCGAAGTTGATGCTGACATCAATGATTCTGGACATAGTGGATTCCCTTTCACTGATTTCGAGTAGGTCAATGGTGAGCCTCAGTCGCTCTCCACTGGCACTGCCCGGAGCCTCGCTTCCCGCGAATGCCGGTCTCGCCGCGCCGTATGCCAAGTTCCGGTTGTCCGACCACTTGGAGTGATCTGCGGATCACAGGATCAGGCTAGATCCGTGGGGGTGGGTGTCAAACGGCGGCCTGCGGATACTGACCAATGGTCGTAGGGCGTGGACATGGTTGACGCAAGTCAATGGGACTACCATGTAGGGCGTGGCCGGGCCGGCTGATCCGCCGCCCCGCCGCTCGACGTTCATGAGGCCACCGGCCAGGAGTACAGATGAACTTTCACACCCGCAAATGGGTAAAACCCGAAGACCTCAACCCCAATGGCACGTTGTTCGGCGGCAGCCTGCTGCGCTGGATCGACGAGGAGGCGGCGATCTACGCCATCGTCCAGCTGGGCAACCAGCGCGTGGTGACCAAGTACATTTCCGAGATCAACTTCGTCAGCGCCTCGCGCCAGGGCGACATCATCGAGCTGGGCATCACCGCCACCGCGTTCGGTCGCACCTCCATCACCCTCAAGTGCGAAGTGCGCAACAAGATCACCCGCAAGGCCATTCTGACCGTCGACAAGATGGTCTTCGTCAACCTGGGCGAGGATGGCCAGCCGGCACCGCACGGGCGTACCGAGATCAAGTACATCCAGGACCAGTTCCCGGACAGCGCCGTCGAATAAGCGCCGCAAGGGAAGTAGGAGCCAGCCTTGCTGGCGAACCCCAGGCACCGCGGTGCATGGCACCGGCCATGCCGGTGTTCGCCGGCAAGGCCGGCTCCTACGCCGCGCGTCATTCGGCCGGTTGGCTCACCTTGCGCACCACTTTTCCTACTGTCAAACCCTGCACCAGGATCGACGACAGCACCACGATGTAGGTGATCGACAGCAGCAGGTCGCGCTCATCGCCCTGCGGCAACGACAGCGCCAGGGCCACCGACACGCCACCGCGCAAGCCACCCCAGGTCAGCACGCGAATGGTGCCCTGGGGCACGCTGCGCCAGCGGCGCAGCAAGACGATGGCCGGCGCCACGGTCAGCAGGCGCGAGGCCAGCACCGCCACCGCCAGCACGCCACCAGCCGCCAGGTGCAGCCAGTTGAACGGCAGCAGCAACAGTTCCAGGCCGATCAGCGCGAACAGCAGGGCATTGAGCATGTCGTCGATCAGTTCCCAGAAACCGTCCATGTAGCGGCGGGTCATGTCGTTCATCGCCAGGTTGCGCCCCAGGTTGCCGATGATCAGGCCGGCCACCACCATGGCGATCGGCGCCGAGACGTGCAGCTCGTAGCACATCGCCGAGCCACCGATGACCAGCGCCAGGGTCAGCATGACCTCGACCTGGTATTGCTCGACGCTCTTGATCATGCGGTAGGTGGCGTAGCCGATCAGGCCACCGAAGACGATGCCACCGATGGCTTCGCGGGCGAACAGGGTGGCGGTGTCGGCGATGCTTGGGGTTTCACCCAGCTGGATGATGCCCAGCAACACGGTGAACACCACCACCGCGGTGCCGTCATTGAACAGCGACTCACCGACGATGGTGGTCTTCAGCGGTTTCGAGGCATTGGCGGTACGCAGGGCGCCCAGCACGGCAATCGGGTCGGTCGGCGAGATCAGCGCGCCGAACAGCAGGCAGTAGATCAGCGGCACGTTCCAGCCGAACAGGGCGAACACCCAGTGCGCCAGGTAGCCGATCACCACGGTGGCGATCAGCACGCCCAGCGTGGCCAGCAGGCCGATCGGCCAGCGGTAGCTGCGCAGGTCGGCGAGGTTGACGTGCAGGGCGCCGGCGAACAGCAGGAACGACAGCATCCAGTGCATCAGCAGGTCATTGAAGTCGATCTGGTTCATCAAGCCTTCGACGCGCTCTTCCAGGCCGGGGAAGCCGATCAGGCTCAGGCCCTGGAGCAGCAGGGAAAACAGCAGTGCGGTGACCATCACGCCAATGGCCGGCGGCAGGCCGATAAAGCGGTAGTTCACGTAGGTGAGGAGGGTGGTGAGGCAGATAAACGCGGCAACTAATTCAAGCATCCCGAATCCTGTGACAGTGGCTTCCAAGTCGTTACCCGAGTGAACCGGGCAGTTCTTTGATGATCTGACGCGGCACCCGGGACACACCTTATGACCGGAATTACCGAATTCGTTCCGCCCCCCCCTTGTAGGAGCCGGCTTGCCGGCGAACCCGCCGTGACGCTATATAGTGATCGCCTCTCATCGGCCTCAAGGACCCAAAGGCGTGTTGGCAACCTCCCTGGTTCTGGTCGCGGCCCTGCTGCACGCCACCTGGAACACCCTGATCAAATTCAGCGCCGAACGCCTGCTGGTCATCGCCAGCATGGATCTGGTCGCGCTGGTTTTCGCGGTACTGGCCGTGGCCTTCGTCGACTTTCCCCCGGCCAGCATCTGGCCTTGGCTGCTGGCGTCGGCGCTTGCCGAACAGCTGTATCGCTACCTGTTGATAAAAGCCTACAAAGTGGGTGACCTGGGCCTGGTCTATCCGCTGATGCGCGGCCTGTCGCCATTGGTCGTGCTGGGGCTGACCCTTGCCTTTGCCGGCGAGTCGCTCAGCCAGCAACAGATCATCGGCATCCTGCTGATCCCGTGTGGCATGGCCTGCCTGTTGTGGCAAGGCGGGGGCGGTGATCGCCTGCCTTGGTCGATGCTGCCGGTGGTGGCGCTGATCGGCCTGTGTATCGGCTGCTACACGTGGTTCGATGGCCAGGCCGTGCGCCTGTGGGGTAAGCCCATGGACTACCTGGTATGGCTGACCCTGCTCAGTGCCTGGCCGTTCCCGCTGCTGGCCGGCGTCGCCCGCCGCCCGCAGTTCGCGCTGTTCTGGCGCACCCAGTGGCGGTTGGGGCTGGCCGTGGGGCTGTGCGTGCTGCTGAGCTACGCTCTGGTGCTGTGGGCCATGCACCTGGGTTCTGTGGCCGAAGCGGCGGCGTTGCGCGAGCTGAGCGTGATCCTTGTGGTGCTGCTGGGCATGCGTTACCTCAAAGAACCTTTTGGCGGGCCGAGACTCCTAGCTTGCGGGCTGGTGCTGGCAGGCATGCTGGTGATGAAGCTCTGAACCTATTCCCTTTGAACAAGGAGTCCTGTGCATGACCGTAGCCCTGTGGTGCATCCTGATCGCGCTGGTCCTGCCGCCGCTTTGTGCATTGATTGCCAAGGCGGGCAGCGGCCGCTTCGGGCTGAAGGACAATCACGATCCGCGCGCGTTCCTCGACAAACTCTCCGGTCTGCCACGGCGTGCCCACGCCGCGCAGCAGAACGGCTACGAGGCGTTTCCGGCGTTTGCCGCGGCGGTGCTGGTGGCCGATATCGTCGGCAACGCCGAGCAGGTGACCCAGGATGTGCTGGCGGTGCTGTATATCACCAGCCGCCTGCTCTACATCATCTGCTATCTGGCGGACTGGGCGGCGTTGCGCTCGCTGGTGTGGTTTGCCGGGCTGGCGTTGATCGTGTCGTTCTTCGTGGTGTCCATTTGACCTGAGAAAATCAGTCGGTTTGCGCTGATTTTTGTAGGAGCGGCCTTGCCGAGGCGTCGGACCGGCCGGAACGGGGCGCGCAGCGGCCCCACATTTTCAGCCTCGCAGCAGACATTGCCGGGCCCGCTCCGCGGGCCTTTCGCGGCACAAGGCCGCTCCTACAGGATGCATACGGCCATCAAGGAACCTTGGGTACCTCTGGCAGTGGCTTTCCCTTGGGCCACAGCATCCAGATCTGCCCCTGCTGCTTCATGTTGCCGGCCAGCTCGCCAGCCTCTGCTCCCGTACCCCAGAACAGGTCCGCACGCACCTCGCCGGTGATGGCACCACCGGTATCCTGCGCACCCACCGGGCGCACTACCGGCGAACCGTCGGGGCGTGTGGTGGAGAGCCATAGCAGGCTGCCCAGTGGAATCACCTTGCGATCAATGGCCACGCTGTAACCTGCGGTCAACGGCACGTTGAGCGACCCGCGCGGGCCTTCGTTGCTGTCTGGGCGAGTGCCGAAGAAGACATAGCTGGGGTTGCTGGCCAGCAGTTCCGGCACACGTTGCGGGTTGGCCTGGGCCCAGGCGTGGATGGCGCCCATGCTCACATCCTCTTTCTTGAGCTGGCCCTGCTCGATCAGCCAGCGGCCGATCGGTCGATAGGGGTGGCCGTTTTGGTCGGCATAACCCAGGCGCAGCTGCCGTCCGCCTTCCAGCTGGATGCGCCCCGAGCCCTGGATCTGCAGGAACTGCAAGTCCATCGGGTCGGTCAGCCAGGCCAGCACGGGGGCTTTGGCGCCCTCGCGGTTGATCACCTCGGCGGTGTCGTAGGGCTTGAGCACGCGACCTTCGAGGCGCCCGCGCAGGCGCTTGCCCTTGAGCTCGGGGTACACGCTGGCCAAGTCGACCACGATCATGTCCTCGGGAACGCCATACACCGGAACGTGAGCGGCTTCGGTACGGGTCAGGCTGCCGGGGTAGACCGGTTCGTAGTAACCGGTGATCAGGCCGTTGGCATTGTTCTCGGCAGAGCGCAGGCCGTGGACCTGCAGGTTCTGCTGCAGGAAGGCGCGTACCTGGGCGGGGTCTGGCGCGACACCGGCGGCAGCCGTGCAGGTTTCAGCCCAGACCGGGTCGCGGGTGAGTTTCTCGCAGCCATTGCGCCAGGCCTGGAAACCGGCCAGCAGATCGTTGTCGCTGACCGTGGGCAGGTCTTGCCAGGTGGCGTTGGCATAGGTGGCAATGGCATGGGGTTCGGGCTTGGCGTTCTCGCCGCCATTGCAGCCGGCCAAGAGGGCCAAGGCCGGGATTGCCCAGATGAGATGGCGCATTACAGATGTCATGAATGTGATCCTGATACGGGGGAAGATGAAAAATCGCCCCTGTTTTCTGTGTGGCTATTGGTCTTTGCCCGACAGGCGGTGATACTGACCGCCCGTTTTGCCAGGCCGAAGTGACCGTGATGTTCAAGCGATTGACCGTAGTTCTGCTCGCCGCCCTTGCCCTGAGTGCCTGTGACCGCGTTGACCCAAACTCGCCGCTGGGCCAGCGCAAGGCCATTTTCAAGGCGATGCTCAAGACCAGTGAAGACATGGGCGGCATGCTGCGTGGCCGCTTGCCGTTCGATGGCGCGAAGTTCGCTGATGGGGCGGTGAAGCTCGATGGTCTGTCCCATCAGCCCTGGCAGCATTTCCCGCAAGTGCGTGACGAGGGTGACAGCAGTGCGCGGCCGGAAGTCTGGGAGCGTCAGGTCAGGTTCCAGGACCTGGCCCGCCAATTGGAGGGTGTTACCGGCGAGCTGGTCGAAGTGACCCGCACCCAGCCGCTGGACGTTGCACAGATGAAGGCGCCGATGGACAAGGTCGAGGCGGCGTGCAAGGCCTGTCATAACGAGTTTCGCAATCATTGAAGGAGCAGAGTCCTCTGTAGGAGCGGCTTTGGCCGCGATGCAGACGGCACGGTGTGCGGCACCCGCTTCGCGGGTGATCGCGGCTGAAACCGCTCCTACAGTGATCGTGTGAGGGTTAACGCTCCAATTCGTCCACGGCTTCCTGCAACTCCTTCTTCGCCTCGGCGAGCTTGTCCTTGCGCTTGTTGATCTTCTCCGCGTCACCTTTCTTCATCGCCTTGTCCAGATCCTTGGTGCGCTGGTTCACTTCATGACGGGCGTCGAGCACCTTCTGTTCACGCTCCTTGCGCAGGCCCACATCGGTGCAGTGTTCGGTGACTTCGGCCAGGGCTTTTTCAAGCCCGGCCTGCTGGTCGCTGTTGCCATGGGCGCGGGCCTGCTCGATCTGCTCGCTGATGGCCTGGCGTTTGGCCGCGCAGCCGGTCAGCACAGGTTGCTCCTCGGCGGCCAGCGCGGTCTGGGCGGTCAGGCCGAGCAAGGCGGACAGTGCGATGGACGAGAGCAGTTTCATCAGGGACTCCATTCGAAGGCAGGGCAACGGAAAGCGAAATGCTGCCCTGATCCGCGGAAATTAGAAACCCTCTATTTCATGGGCGCGCAGGCGTCGGGCCAAGGCTTGCACCTGCTCATGGGAGAGGAATGCCTGTAATTGCGCGGCGCGAACGGCGCCGACACCCGGTTCAGCAAGCCATTGCTCGATGTTTCTGGAGGCCAGGGCGGACCAGTCGGCCCCAGGCGAGAAATGGCTGGGGGCCGGCAGGCCAAGGCCCCGCAGCCAACGTTCGAAAGGTTGCCGGCGCCCAAGGGAGAACGCCTGTAGCAAGCGTTCGGCTCGCGCCTGGGCGATACCCGGCACTTCCAGCAGGTCCTCCCGGGTCAACTCCAACCAATCGCTCAAGGTGGCGACCTTTCCGCTTTCGACCAGTTGATGCCAGACGCCGGAACCGACCCCGGCCATGTCCAGCCCCTTGTTGCCACCCAGCCAGGCCAGGCGGGCGAGAAACTGTTCCTGGCAGGCCGGGCTGGCCTGCCAGCAGCTCAGCAAGTGATGGTCCGCTGGATCGGGCACGAGCACTGGCGCTCGCAGCGGGCTGCGATGTACCACGCTCTCCACTCGTGGGATGGTCAGGCCTGCCAGGCTGACCGCCACCTGGTCACCCGGCCGGATGTCCAGTTGTGTCCAGCGGGCCAGGGAGCCGAGGCTGACCTGGCTGATCCGCCGGTCATCCAGTTGAATGGGCTCCAGTTGCAAAAGCGGTGTGATTCGCCCGGTCCGGCCGATGCGGAAGTGAATGTCGCGGACCTGCGCCAGGGCTTGGCTGAAGGGGTATTTCCAAGCGGCAATCCAGTAAGGGGCCTGGGCTCGCCAGCGCTGTGCAGGTGGTCGGGCGTCCTGGCGCAGGATCACGCCGTCGGTGGCGAAGGGCAGGGCAGTCCGGTACCAGTGCTGGCGCCAGTGCGCCGCGGCGTCGAAACCCTCGATGGCGACGCTGAAACGCTGGCTGTCGATAAAGCCCAGGGCGGTCAGTTGGGCCAACCGTTCAGCCTGGCTGCCTGGCCCTGCGGGCCAATCCCAGACGAACAGGCCGATGCCCGAGCCCTGCTCGTCGCTCAGTTGCTTGCGCGCCAGCAACCCGGCGACGATGCCTCGCGCGTTGGCGCTGCCCGCCTCGGCTTGCACGTGGTCGGCGAGGCGCCAGTAGAGTTCGCCTTGGAAAACGGTGTCCAGCGGTTGCGGCAGTTGCCGCACGATACGACCCAGCTGGGGGATGTGCCGGCTCCAGTCATGCCCCAGCACGCCATCACCTCGGCTGAGCAGTTGGGTCAGCTGGCCTTGTTGGTACACCAGCGATACGGCTACGCCATCGACCTTGGGCTGTATCCACATGCCTTGCCTGCCCTGAAGCCAGCGCTGTACCGCAGGCTCGTCGCGCAGCTTGTCGACGCCGGTGTGTGGCACGGGATGAGGGACCTGGCCACGTGCAGTGGCCAGGGGAGCGTCGTTGCTCGCCAGGTCGAAACAGCCTTGCAGGTGCCGAAGGTGTTGGCGGCTCTGGTCGTAGAGTTCGTCCGCCACCAGCGCGACGCCCTGGCGATGATAGTGATCGTCCCAGTGGGAGAGGGTCTTGAGCAGTTGACTGACTTCGGCACGGGCGCGCTGTGCCGGCCAGTCGGGGCACGGCCTGTGGTCGGCCAGGGCGAGGCCAGGGAGAAACAGCAATGGGATGAGCAGGCGCAGTGACATGGCCAGCCTCCTTGCGTGGCGTTTTTGGAGTGCTCAGCCTAGGCAGCGGGGGTGGATTCTGCGCTGGGGAAATGTCAGCCGATATTTCACAAAAAAGCCCCTGCCGATCGCTCGGCAGGGGCTTTCGTTTACCGCTGTAGGAGGCTTACAGGCCGGCAGCGTCACGCAGCGCCTGGGCACGGTCGGTGCGCTCCCAGGTGAAGGTGGTGAAGGTGTCGTCGCCGACGGTCTTCTGCTGCGGGGTACGGCCGAAGTGGCCGTAGGCGGCGGTTTCCTGGTACATCGGGTGCAACAGGTCGAGCATCTTGGTGATGGCGTACGGGCGCAGGTCGAAGCACTCGCGTACCAGCTGGACGATCTTGTCGTCGGACACCTTGCCAGTACCGAAGGTGTTGATCGAGATGGAGGTCGGCTGGGCTACGCCGATGGCGTAGGACACCTGGATCTCGCAGCGCTCGGCAAGGCCCGCGGCAACGATGTTCTTGGCCACGTAACGGCCGGCGTAGGCGGCCGAACGGTCGACTTTGGACGGGTCCTTGCCGGAGAACGCGCCGCCACCGTGGCGGGCCATGCCGCCGTAGCTGTCGACGATGATCTTGCGGCCGGTCAGGCCGCAGTCGCCCACCGGGCCACCAATGATGAAGTTGCCGGTCGGGTTGATGTGGTACTGGGTGCCCTTGTGCAGCAGCTCGGCCGGCAGGGTGTGCTTGACGATCAGCTCCATCACCGCTTCCTGCAGGTCTTTCTGTGACACTTCAGGGTTGTGCTGGGTGGACAGGACGACGGCGTCGATACCCACGACCCGGCCGTTCTCGTAGCGGCAGGTGACCTGGGACTTGGCGTCCGGGCGCAGCCAAGGCAGCAGGCCGGACTTGCGCGCTTCGGCCTGGCGCTCGACCAGGCGGTGCGAGAAGCAGATCGGCGCCGGCATCAGCACGTCGGTCTCGTTGCTGGCGTAGCCGAACATCAGGCCCTGGTCGCCGGCGCCCTGGTCTTCCGGCTTGGAGCGGTCGACGCCCTGGGCGATGTCCACCGACTGCTTGCCGATGATGTTCATCACGGCGCAGGTGGCGCCGTCGAAGCCGACGTCGGAGCTGTTGTAGCCGATGTCGATGATCACTTTGCGCACCAGCTCTTCCAGGTCGACCCAGGCCGAGGTGGTGACTTCGCCGGCGATGATGGCGACACCGGTCTTGACCAGGGTCTCGCAGGCGACGCGGGCGTATTTATCCTGGGCGATGATCGCGTCCAGGACTGCGTCGGAGATCTGGTCGGCGATCTTGTCCGGATGCCCTTCGGACACGGACTCGGAGGTGAAAAGGGAGTATTCGCTCATCTCGATGGGTTCCTGAAATTTACCGATGTTGTGTGTCGCCAGCGGCCCGCTGGAAGTGCCGGACCTGGATCTGGAAACCGTTACGCAAGCCCACGTAGAGGCTGTCCCCGGGGGTCAGCCCGGCAGCGTCGGCCCAACGGGCCAGGTCGTCCTGTTCGAAGCCAAGCCACAGGTCGCCGCAGGCTTCGCGGGCCCACCCCTGGTCATGGCTGCATAGCTCGGTGACCAGCAGGCTGCCGCCCGCCTTCACCCGTTTGGCCAGCAGGCGCAAGGCCAGGGCCGGGTCGCTGAAATGGTGCAGCACCATGTTCAGCACGACGCAGTCGGCTTCCACATCCGTTGCACTCAGTGCATCGGCCAACTGCAGGTTTACGTTACTCAATTCGTTGCGCTCGCAGACCTGGCGGGCCAGTTCGAGCATGGTCGGGCTGTTGTCCATGGCCGTGACCTGGGCGAAGCGCCGTGCCAGGTCGGGCAGGAAACCGCCGTCGCCGGGGCCGACCTCCAGGGCGCTGGCACCGGCCGCGAAGCTCAGGTTGTCGAGCAGCGCCAGCAGGCTTTCGCGGTACTGCGGCAGGCCGGCGATCAGGTCTTGCTGGGCGCGGAACTTCTCTTCAACGCGCAGGAAGAAGTCCTGGCTGGTGGCCGCGCGGCGCTGTTGGACCTGGGCGATGCGCGCTTGCACGTCCTGGGCCAGTGCGAGGTCGTCCACCTCTTCGAGCAGCGCCGTGTGCAGGCGGCCGCCCAGGCGCTGGCTGTCGGGCAGGGCGCGGCGGTAGAAGATCGCGTTGCCTTCGCGGCGGGTCGCAACCAGATCGGCCTGGGCCAGCACTTTCAGGTGGTGGCTCATGCCGGACTGGCCGATGTCGAAGATCTGCGCCAGTTCCAGCACGCCGAACGAGTCGTTGGCCAGCGCGCGCAGCACGTTCAGGCGCAACGGGTCGCCGCTGGCCTTGCACAGGGCGGCCAACGCGTCGTTACGTTGAGGCGTGATGGGGGCATTGACGTTCATGGGGCGGGAGTCTAGACAGGCATCGTTGCCCTAGCAAGACCAATATCAAAAAGTTTTGATATTGGTCGATGGGCGGAGGATGGGTTTGCCTGTGCGGGCCTCTTTGCGGGCAGTTCCGCTGTTTTCACCCAAATTGCCGAATAAACACAGGAAAAAAGCCCGACTGCGACCATCCGTCATTGCCCCCGGCCCCCGCAGTGGGCGAAAATGGCCGCCTTTTTTCGTTTCACTACTTATTCAAGCCCCAGGAGACTCAGCGATGCCCAGCCGTCGTGAACGTGCCAACGCCATTCGTGCCCTCAGCATGGATGCCGTGCAAAAGGCCAACAGCGGCCACCCAGGTGCCCCCATGGGTATGGCGGATATCGCCGAAGTGCTTTGGCGCGACTACCTGAAGCACAACCCGAGCAACCCGAGCTTCGCCGACCGTGACCGCTTCGTGCTGTCCAACGGCCACGGCTCGATGCTGATCTATTCGCTGCTGCACCTGACCGGCTATGACGTCACCCTCGATGACCTCAAGTCGTTCCGTCAGTTGCACAGCCGCACCCCGGGCCACCCGGAGTTCGGTTACACCCCAGGCGTCGAGACCACCACCGGCCCGTTGGGCCAGGGCCTGGCCAACGCCGTGGGCTTCGCCCTGGCGGAAAAAGTGCTTGCCGCCCAGTTCAACCGTGAAGGCCACAACATCGTCGACCACAACACCTACGTGTTCCTCGGCGACGGCTGCATGATGGAAGGCATCTCCCACGAAGTCGCCTCGCTGGCCGGCACCCTGGGCCTGAACAAGCTGGTCGCCTTCTACGACGACAACGGCATCTCCATCGACGGCGAAGTGCACGGCTGGTTCACCGACAACACCCCGGCGCGCTTCGAAGCCTACAACTGGCTGGTGATTCGCAACGTCAATGGCCACGACGCCGACGAGATCAAGACCGCCATCGAGACTGCGCGCAAGAGCGACCGTCCGACCCTGATCTGCTGCAAGACCATCATCGGCTTCGGCTCCCCGAACAAGCAGGGCAAGGAAGACTGCCACGGTGCTCCGCTGGGCAACGATGAAATCGCCCTGGCCCGCAAGGAACTGAACTGGAACCACGGCCCGTTCGAAATCCCGGCCGACATCAAGGCCGAGTGGGACGCCACGGACAAAGGTGCCAAGGTCGAAGCCGAGTGGAACAAGCGTTTCGATGCCTATGCCGCCGCCTTCCCGGAGCTGGCCAGCGAGCTCAAGCGCCGTCTGAGCGGCGAACTGCCGGCTGACTTCTCGGAGAAGGCCGCCGCCTACATCGCGGAAGTCGCCGCCAAGGGCGAAACCATCGCCAGCCGCAAGGCCAGCCAGAATGCCCTGAATGCCTTCGGCCCGTTGCTGCCCGAGTTCCTCGGCGGCTCGGCTGACCTGGCCGGCTCCAACCTGACCCTGTGGAAAGGTTGCAAGGGTGTCGAGGCCAACGACGCCAGCGGCAACTACGTGTTCTACGGTGTGCGTGAGTTCGGCATGACCGCGATCATGAACGGCGTCGCCCTGCACGGCGGCCTGGTACCGTACGGCGCGACCTTCCTGATGTTCATGGAATACGCCCGCAACGCGGTACGCATGTCGGCGCTGATGAAGCAGCGCGTGATCCACGTCTACACCCACGACTCCATTGGCCTGGGCGAAGACGGCCCGACCCACCAGCCGATCGAGCAGCTGACCAGCCTGCGCAGCACCCCTAACCTGGACACCTGGCGCCCGGCCGACGCAGTCGAGTCCGCCGTGTCCTGGAAAGCCGCTCTGGAGCGTAAGGATGGCCCGTCGGCGCTGATCTTCTCGCGCCAGAACCTGCAGCATCAGCCACGCGACGCCCAGCAGATCGCCGATATCGCCCGTGGCGGTTATGTGCTGAAAGACTGCGCCGGCGAGCCTGAGCTGATCCTGATCGCCACCGGTTCCGAAGTGGGCCTGGCGGTCCAGGCGTTCGACAAGCTGACCGAGCAGGGCCGCAAGGTCCGCGTCGTGTCGATGCCGAGCACCAGCGTGTTCGACGCCCAGGACGCCGCCTACAAGCAGTCGGTACTGCCGCTGCAAGTCGGTGCGCGCATCGCCATCGAAGCTGCTCATGCAGACTTCTGGTACAAGTACGTCGGCCTCGAAGGTCGCGTGATCGGCATGACCACCTACGGTGAGTCGGCGCCGGCCAGCGCGCTGTTCGAGGAATTCGGCTTCACCCTGGACAACATCCTGGGCACCGCCGAAGAGCTGCTGGAAGACTGATTCAGACTGTGCGAGGCGAGGGCGTTGCCCTCGTTTCGCGACGCAAGGCCGCTCCCACAAGGTATGGCGTACACCGTACCTTGTGGGAGCGGCCTTGCGTCGCGATGGGCCGCGACGCGGCCCCAAAAGCCATCATGCGTTAGCGAGCCATCGAATGCCCCACCCGCGTCCCTACAAAGTTGCACTCAACGGTTACGGCCGCATCGGCCGCTGTGTCCTGCGCGCGCTGTTTGAGCGAGGGGCGAAGGCCGGTTTCGAGATCGTCGCGCTGAACGACCTGGCCGACCAGGCCAGCCTGGAATACCTGACGCGCTTCGACTCCACCCACGGGCGTTTCCCCGGCGAGGTGAAGGTCGACGGCGACTGTCTGCATATCAATGGCGACTGCGTGAAAGTGCTGCGCAGCGCCACCCCCGAAGGCATCGATTGGGCGGCCCTGGGCATCGACCTGGTGCTGGAGTGCTCCGGTGCCTATAACAGCCGGGCCGACGGCCAGCGTTTCATCGACGCCGGCGCGCCCCGGGTGCTGTTCTCCCAGCCCATGGCCAGCGAGGCGGACGTCGATGCCACGGTGGTCTACGGCGTGAACCAGGATTGCCTGACCGGCGATGAGCTGCTGGTGTCGAACGCCTCCTGCACCACCAACTGCGGCGTGCCGCTGCTGCGTGTGCTGGACCAGGCCTTCGGCATCGAGTACGTGCAGATCACCACCATCCACTCGGCGATGAACGACCAGCCGGTGATCGACGCCTACCACCACGAAGACTTGCGCCGCACCCGTTCGGCATTCCAGTCGGTGATCCCGGTGTCCACTGGCCTGGCGCGCGGCATCGAGCGACTGCTGCCGGAACTTGCCGGGCGAATTCAGGCCAAAGCGGTACGCGTGCCCACTGTCAACGTGTCGTGCCTGGACATCACCCTGCAGACCTCCCGCGATACCAGCACCGAGGAGGTCAACCGGGTGCTGCGCGAGGCCGCCCTGGACGGCCCGCTGAAAGGCCTGCTGGCCTACACCGAGCTGCCCCACGCCAGCTGTGATTTCAACCATGACCCGCATTCGGCCATCGTCGATGCCAGCCAGACCCGCGTCTCAGGCCCACGCCTGGTGAACCTGCTGGCCTGGTTCGACAACGAATGGGGGTTCGCCAACCGTATGCTCGACGTTGCGGAGCACTTCCTGCACGTCGTCCACCCAACCCGCACCAAACAGCCCTGAAGGACTGCATTCATGACCGTGTTGAAGATGACCGACCTCGACCTGCAAGGTAAGCGCGTACTGATCCGCGAAGACCTCAACGTGCCTGTGAAGGACGGTGTGGTAACCAGCGATGCGCGTATCCTGGCAGCGCTGCCGACCATCAAGCTGGCCCTGGAAAAGGGCGCGGCGGTAATGGTCTGCTCGCACCTGGGCCGCCCGACCGAAGGCGAGTTCTCCGAAGAGAACAGCCTGAAGCCGGTCGCCGCTTACCTGAGCAAGGCCCTGGGCCGCGAAGTGCCGCTGGTCGCCGATTACCTCGACGGCGTCGAAGTGAAGGCCGGTGACCTGGTGCTGTTCGAGAACGTGCGCTTCAACAAGGGCGAGAAGAAGAACGCCGACGAGCTGGCGCAGAAGTACGCCGCCCTGTGCGACGTGTTCGTCATGGACGCCTTCGGCACCGCCCACCGCGCCGAGGGCTCCACCCACGGTGTTGCCAAGTTCGCCAAGGTCGCGACCGCAGGCCCGCTGCTGGCTGCCGAACTGGATGCCCTGGGCAAGGCCCTGAAAGCCCCGGCCAAGCCGATGGCCGCCATCGTTGCCGGCTCCAAGGTCTCCACCAAACTGGACGTGCTGAACAGCCTGAGCACTGTGTGCGATCAGCTGATCGTCGGTGGCGGTATCGCCAACACCTTCCTCGCCGCCGCCGGTCACCCGGTCGGCAAGTCGCTGTACGAACCCGACCTGGTCGAGACCGCCAAGGCCATCGCCGCCAAGGTCAGCGTGCCGCTGCCGGTCGACGTGGTGGTTGCCAAGGCATTCGCAGAAGACGCCGAAGCCACTGTAAAGGCCATCGCCGACGTGGCTGCCGACGACATGATCCTGGACATTGGTCCAAAGACCGCCGAGCAGTTCGCCGAATTGCTGAAGACCTCGAAGACTATTCTGTGGAACGGTCCGGTCGGCGTGTTCGAGTTCGACCAGTTCGGCAACGGCACCAAAGTGCTGGCCAAGGCCATTGCCGACAGCGCCGCGTTCTCCATCGCCGGTGGTGGTGACACCCTGGCGGCCATCGACAAGTATGGCGTTGGTGCCGATATCTCCTACATTTCTACCGGTGGCGGCGCGTTCCTCGAGTTCGTCGAGGGCAAGGTCCTGCCTGCGGTGGCAATCCTGGAAGAGCGGGCCAAGGCCTGATTTTGAAGGCGCCTGGCAAAGGGAGCGACCTGATGGTCAAGCAATTGCCTGTGATGATCGTGGCCGTGTTGCTGGGCGCCTGCTCCAGCAATCGGGGCAGCGACGCAGATCCGGCGCAGCCGCCCAAGGGCGGTTGCTACCAGTCCCAGTGGCAGGCCGAGACCGCGCCGGTGATCAACAAGCGCCTGGGCCCGGATGGCCTGGAAAAATACGACGACGAACACCAGCGCAAGGCGGCCGGCTGCCCTTGATCGGGTGGCGGGCAACCTAACGCGGGTTTCGTGGTCTTGGACATTGGGGCCGCTGTGCGGCCCATCGCCGGCAAAGCCGGCTCCTACAGGCGACGCGATCCCTGTAGGAGGCGGCTTTGCCGGCGATGGGCTGCATAGCAGCCCTCAACGAGGTTTTAGGATGAAAGCGCTTCTGGCCACGTTGGCCCTGGCGACCCTGGCAGGCTGCTCGATGCTGCAACCTGCCCAACCCGCCCCGGCGGACAACTGGACCCGCTGGGTCTGCGACAGCCAGGCCGAGGTGCTGTGGCGTTTCACCGACGCGAAACAGGATGCGGTTGACGTGCGCCTTGGCGGCGGCGACCAGGTCTACCGGCTCAAGTCCGAGCCGGGCGCCTCGGGCGCGCTGTACAGCGATGGCGTGCTCGCCCTGCACACCAAAGGCAATGAAGGCCTGGTGTACTGGGTGGCAACCAACGATCTGATTGGGCGGGGCTGCAAGGCACCGTGACTGGCCGGGCCGCATGGATGGCCCACACTACTTGAACAGCAACCGCCCCTGCGGCAGGCTTGCACGAAACAACGACGCTTGTCGGGAGAGAGATACACAATGGCACTCATTAGCATGCGCCAGATGCTGGACCACGCCGCCGAGTTCGGTTACGGCGTACCGGCTTTCAACGTCAACAACCTCGAGCAGATGCGCGCCATCATGGAAGCCGCCGACAAGACCGACTCTCCGGTCATCGTCCAGGCCTCCGCCGGTGCCCGCAAGTACGCTGGCGCCCCGTTCCTGCGCCACCTGATCCTGGCCGCCATCGAAGAGTTCCCGCACATCCCGGTGTGCATGCACCAGGACCACGGCACCAGCCCTGACGTGTGCCAGCGCTCGATCCAGCTGGGCTTCAGCTCGGTAATGATGGACGGCTCGCTGGGTGAAGATGGCAAGACCCCGACCGAATACGAGTACAACGTCCGCGTCACCCAGCAGACCGTTGCCATGGCGCACGCCTGCGGCGTTTCGGTGGAAGGCGAGCTGGGCTGCCTGGGCTCGCTGGAAACCGGCATGGCCGGTGAAGAAGACGGCATCGGCGCCGAAGGCGTGCTGGACCACAGCCAGATGCTGACCGACCCGGAAGAGGCCGCCGACTTCGTCAAGAAGACCCAGGTGGACGCCCTGGCCATCGCCATCGGCACCAGCCACGGCGCCTACAAGTTCACCAAGCCACCGACTGGTGACGTGCTGGCGATCGACCGTATCAAGGAAATCCACAAGCGCATCCCCAACACCCACCTGGTGATGCACGGTTCGTCCTCGGTGCCGCAAGAGTGGCTGGCGATCATCAACCAGTACGGTGGCGACATCAAAGAGACCTACGGCGTGCCGGTCGAAGAGATCGTCGAAGGCATCAAGTACGGCGTGCGCAAGGTCAACATCGACACCGACCTGCGCCTGGCCTCCACCGGCGCCATGCGTCGCCTGATGGCGCAGAACCCGAGCGAGTTCGACCCACGCAAGTTCTTCGGTGAAACCGTCAAGGCCATGCGTGACGTGTGCATCGCTCGCTACGAAGCCTTTGGCACCGCCGGCAACGCCTCGAAGATCAAGCCGATCTCCCTGGAAGGCATGTTCCAGCGTTACGCCAAGGGCGAGCTGGCCGCCAAGATCAACTGATCCGGCGTCGCTTCACAAAAAAACCCGCAGTGATGCGGGTTTTTTTGTGCCTGGGTGAAGGGGGGGCCAGGTGCGCTCCTCTTTGGGAGCAAGGGTCTTGTGCTGACGATACCGGCCATTCGCCGGCAAAGCCGGCTCCTACAGGGCCCACACCAGCCTCAAGATCAGCGTTGTATCTGTAGGAGCCGGCTTTGCCGGCGAATGGGCTGCAGCGTTCATACCGTTAGTCGGCTAACATCACTTCCGATGGCTTATAGCCATCTGCACGCGTTGCGTCTTCGGTCCCCGAGTCTAGAGTAAAGATCGGATCCAATGGCTCGTCGTAATCGGCCTAACAAGAGAAGCAGCATGGATGTCGCTCACACTCAACCACCGGACAATCGCTCGGTTCTGCTCGTCGTAGACGATTACCCGGAGAATCTCATCAGCATGCGGGCCTTGCTGTCCCGCCAGGACTGGCAGGTATTGACCGCCAGCTCAGGGATGGAAGCCCTGAGTGCCCTGCTGGAAAACGAGGTCGACCTCGTGCTGCTCGATGTGCAGATGCCCGAAATGGACGGCTTTGAGGTCGCCCGGCTGATGCGTGGCAGCCAGCGGACCCGGCTGACGCCGATCATCTTCCTCACCGCCAATGAACAGTCCGAGGCCGCCGTGCTCAAGGGCTACGCCAATGGCGCGGTGGACTACCTGTTCAAGCCGTTCGACCCGCAGATCCTCAAACCCAAAGTCCAGGCGCTGCTCGAGCAACAGCGCAACCGACGCATGCTGCAGAGCCTGACCCGCGAGCTGGAATCGGCCCGTGCCTTCAATGCCTCGATCCTCGAGAACGCCGCCGAAGGCATCCTGGTGGTGGACGAATCGGGCACCATCAATTTCGCCAACCCGGCGATCTCGCGTCTGCTCGACACACCGGTGGAGAAGCTGCAGGGCGCGCATGTGCTGGATTTGATTCAGTTGCCATGCGCCAACCTGTGGCATGAGTCGGATTTTTACCAGGCTTACCTCAAGCGCCAGATCTTCCGGGTCCACGACGCGCAGTTGCGCACCGTCAGCGGCCAGCTGATACCCGTGGCGCTTTCCTGTGCGCCGCTGCCCGCCGAGCAGCGGGCGATGGTGGTGACGGTGCTGGACATGTCGGTGGTGCGCAGCCTGCACCAGCAACTGGAGTACCAGGCGGTCACCGACCCGCTGACCGGCCTGCTCAACCGCCGCGGTTTCTACCAGGCCGCCGAGGGCGCGCTGATGCGCAATGAGCGCTCCGACAAGGTTCGCGCCCTGATGTACATGGACCTGGACGGTTTCAAGCGAATCAATGATTTGCTTGGGCACGAAGCCGGGGACAAGGTACTGCGCTGGGTCGCCGAGCAGCTCAAGGAGTGCCTGGGCAGCGAGGCGTTGCTGGCGCGCATGGGCGGGGACGAGTTCACTGCGTTGTTCGATGGTTTGCCGTACCCGGAGCAGGCCGGGCGCTACGCCGAGAAATTGCTCGAACGGATGTCCAGCTTCCAGCAACTCGATGGGTTGGAAGTCAGCCTCGGCGTGAGCATTGGTATCGCCACCTACCCGGACTGCGGCGCCAATGTCGAAGGGCTGCTGCGCGCGGCCGATGCTGCCATGTATGCGGCCAAGCAAGCCGGGCGACAGCAGTATCGCTTCTATGACGAAGAGCTCAACGGCCGCGCCCGTTCGCGATTGATGCTCGAAGACAGTGTGCGTGAAGCCATCGAGCAGAACGACTTCACGTTGGTCTACCAGCCCCAGGTAGCCTTTGCCGATGGTCGCCTGCGTGGCTTCGAGGCCCTGCTGCGCTGGCAGCACCCGAGCGTCGGCGATGTGCCGCCCGGGCTGTTCATCCCGCTGCTCGAAGAGGCACGGCTGATCAACCGCCTGGCCAGCTGGATCTACCGCAAGGGCGCCGCCCAGCGCCGGGAGTGGGGCGAGCGCTTTGGCTCGCAGCTGGTCCTGGGGATCAGCCTCAGCCGGGCGCAGTTCGCCATGCCGGGCCTGGCCGATGAGCTGGCACGGGTACTCGACGAGCATGGCTTGCAGCCGGCCCAGTTGGAAGTGGAGGTGGCCGAGACTTCGCTGATGTACAACATCGACGCCGCGGTGAAGCAGGTGCATCGTCTGCGCGAGCTGGGCATCCGCGTGGCGCTGGATGATTTTGGCGCTGGCGACTGCTCGTTGCGCATGTTGCGCGACTTGCCCATCGACACGTTGAAAATCGACCGCCACCTGGTGGCGCGGCTGCCGGAGTCGGCGGCGGACATCGCCATGGCCCGCAGTGTCATCGGCCTGTGCGCCGACTATGGCATCACCGTGATTGCCGAGGGCGTGGAAACCAAGGCCCAGGCCGACTGGCTCAAGAGCAGCGGTTGCACCTATGTGCAGGGGTTCCTGGTCGCCCGCCCGATGACCGCCAGTGATGCCAGTGGTTTTCCGCCGATTTTCCCCTGGACCCCGTGATTGGCTACACTCGCGTCTTCCCAGTCCGACCCTCCCGCCATGACCGCACTTCGCTATCTGCAAGCCTACCCGCCTCACCTCCAGGAACAGGTGCGCCAGATGATCGCCAGCCAACGCCTGGGCGACTACCTGCAGCAGCGTTACCCCGAGCATCACGCGGTGCAGAACGACAAGGCGCTGTACACCTACGCCCAGGACCTCAAGCAACAGTACCTGCGCAGCGCGCCGCCGCTGGACAAGGTGCTGTTCGACAACCGCCTGGACCTCACCCATCGCGCGTTGGGGCTGAACACCGCGGTGTCGCGTGTGCAGGGTGGCAAGCTCAAGGCGAAGAAGGAGATCCGCGTCGCCTCGCTGTTCAAGGAGGCTGCGCCGCAGTTCCTGCGCATGATCGTGGTGCATGAGCTGGCGCACCTGAAGGAGCGCGACCACAACAAGGCGTTCTACCAGCTCTGCCAGCACATGGAGCCGGACTACCATCAACTGGAATTCGACCTGCGCGTCTACCTGACCTATCGGGAGCTGCCGGGCAACACCTGAGGGACAAGCACCCCATGACCACGGAAGTGAGCAAGACCCGCAGCAGCTTCTACCGCCGCCTGTACGTGGCCTGGCTGATCGACAGCCAGACCGCCACCAGCGTGCCGGCATTGATGGAGGCTACCGGTATGCCGCGGCGCACCGCCCAGGACACCATCACCGCCCTGGCCGACCTGGACATCGTCTGCGAGTTCGAGCAGCAGGCCGGGGCGCGCAACCATGCCGGGCACTACCGCATCCGCGACTGGGGTGCCATCGACAAGCAGTGGATCATCCAGCACCTGCGCCAGATCCGCGAAGTGCTGGGCTACCCCTGAGCGGGAAGGCGCGGCGCAACCTCTGTAGGAGCGGCTTAAGCCGCGATCACCGGCGCAGCCGGTGCCATGCAACGCGTCGCTTGTATCGCGGCTAAAGCCGCTCCTACAGGGACCGTGCCGACTCTTCACACCACACCCAATTTTCAGGATGTTCCGATGTCTGCCAAGGCCATCAACGCACGTTTCAGCAACTACGCCGCCATGGCCGATGGTGTCGCCACCCTGCTGTTCCCCCACGCCGAAGTCGTGGTTCACGAACTGCGCAGCCAGACCGTGGTGCATATCGCCAACAACATCTCCAAGCGGCAGTTGGGCGACGACTCGGCGCTCGAGGACCTGCCAGGCGAGCTGAGTACCGACACGCCGTTGGGGCCCTACGAAAAGCTCAACTGGAACGGCCAGAAAGTTCGCTCGATCAGCAGCGTCATGGTCGATGACGCTGGGGTACCCGAGGCGCTGCTGTGCATCAATTTCAATGTCTCGGTGCTGGAGCAGGCCAAGCAGGCGCTGGACCTGTTCTTCCAGGCCAGCCGCTTGCTGCCCCAGCCCGACGTGCTGTTCCGCGACGATTGGCAGGAGCGCATCAACACCTTCCTGCATGGCTGGCTCAGGGAGCGTGGCTTGAGCCTCGATGGCCTCACCCGCGAGCACAAGCGCGAGCTGGTGGAGGCGCTGCACGGTGAAGGGGCTTTCCGCGGCGGCAGCGCCTACGACTACGTGGCCAATGTCCTGGGCATGGGCCGGGCGACGATCTACAAGTACGTGAAGATTGCCCGGGAGGCCTGAGGCCCGCGAGCCGGTGGTCCGTTGCCGGCTTGTGCTTTGTGGAAAATTATTCTACGGTGGATTTTTATTCCATTGATGGTGGCCTATACCCGCCGTCTGACCCAGGAGCATCCACCCGTGGCAATCGACGACATTGCGCTCGATCAGCTGTACCAGTCCATCCACCTGGCCCATGCCGCCCTGCGCCCCCAGGTGCCGGTGACGCCGCTGGCGCGTAGCCCCGGCCTTTCGGCGATGACGGGATGCGACGTCCACCTCAAGTGCGAACACCTGCAGCTCACCGGCTCCTTCAAGTTTCGCGGCGCCAGCAACAAGCTGCGGCTGCTGGATGCCGAGCAACGTACCAAGGGCGTAATCGCGGCCTCTTCCGGCAATCATGGTCAGGGGCTGGCGCTGGCCGGGCAGCTACTTGGTGTGCCGGTGACCGTGCATGTCAGCCATGAGGCCTCGCCCGTGAAGATCGATGCCATGCGTCAGCTTGGCGCCGAGGTGACGGTGCTGGACGTCGACTCTCTGGGCGCCGAAATGCACGCCCGTCGCGAAGCCGAGCGCCAGGGCAAGCCGTTCGTCTCGCCCTACAACGACCTGGAAGTGATCGCCGGGCAGGGCACCATCGGCATGGAGTTGTTCGACCAGGCGCCGGACCTGGACGCGGTGTTCGTCGCTGTGGGGGGCGGTGGCATGGTGTCCGGCATCGCCACCGCCTTGCACATGTTGTCCCCTTCGACCGAAATCATCGGCTGCTGGCCGGCCAATGCGCCGACCTTGCAGCGCTCGCTTGAAGTTGGCCGGATCATCGACATGGAAGAGCAGCCCACGCTGTCCGATGGGACCGCCGGAGGCGTGGAACAGGACGCCGTCACCTTCCCGATTCTCCAGCGGCTGCTGAAGAAAACCGTGTTGGTGAGTGAGGACGAGATCAAGCAGGCCATGCGCGACGCCGCCGTTTGTGAGCGCTGGATCATCGAGGGGGCCGCCGCAGTGGCGCTGGCAGGCATGAAGCAGGTCGCGGGGGATTACCAGGGTAAGAAAGTGGCGGTGATCCTGTGCGGGCGCAACGTGAAGCTGGAGACCTTTCTCGAGGCCATGGCATGAAAATCCATGAACGTGACGCGATCATCGCCAACCTGGACCTCGACGAGGCCGTGCGCAGGCTGGAGCAGGGCTTCGTGGCCTATTCACAGGGGCGGGTCCAGGCGCCCCCCGTGCAGGCTTTCGTGTTTGCGCAGGCCAATGGCGACTGCTGCGTGAAGTCCGCCTATCTCGAAGGCGGCGATACCTTCACCGTCAAGGTCTCCACGGGTTTCTACGACAATCCCGCGCAGGGCCTGGAAAGCAATGACGGCCTGATGCTGGTGTTCAGCGCGCGCACGGGCCAACCGCTGGCCCTGCTGGCTGACCAGGGTTGGCTGACCTGCATGCGCACCGCCCTGGCCGGGCGCATCGTGGCGCGGTTGCTGGCGCCGCGCCAGGTCGAGCGCATTGGCATCCTGGGCACCGGCACCCAGGCACGCATGCAGCTTGAGCAACTGATGCCGGTTATCCCCTGTCGCGAGTTGAGTGTCTGGGGCCGCAGCGACGCTGGGCTGGCCAGTTACCGTGATTTCGCCGAGCGGCTGGGTTTCACGGTGCGCCTGGAACATGAGCCGCGGGCCGTGGCAGAGGCCGCAAACCTCATCATCACTGCAACGCCTTCGCGCGAAGCCCTGCTCGATAGCGATTGGGTCCGCCCCGGCACCCATATCACCGCGGTCGGTGCCGATGCGCCTGGCAAGCAGGAGCTCGCTGCACATCTAGTGGCGAAGGCCGACCTGGTCGTGGTCGATTCGCTCAGCCAATGCAGCCAGTACGGTGAAGTCTCCCATGCGCTGCAGGCCGGGTTGCTCGAACGCTCGCGCTTGCTGGAACTGGGCACCTTGCTCGGCAATCCCAGCATGGGGCGCGCCAGTGACGACCAGTTGACCGTGGCGGACCTGACCGGTGTAGCGATCCAGGACGCGCAGATCGCTTGCTACGCTTACCAGGCGTTGCGGCACTGAGGACCCTGTAGTTCGACCAAAATAGAGGCTATTTGATATTACTTGCCGCTGCCGTCGGCAACAGGCTTTGTGTAATCTGCAAGGTCTGTAGCGAAGATCGCCATTTCCAGCGTGTGCCCCCCACTGCGAAAGGACTTGAGCATGCGGCCACTGCTTTGCGTTCTTGGATTGCTGAGTGTGTTGTGCGCAGGTCCGGCCTCCGGCCTCGAGAAGCTGCGCCTGGTGGCGGACAGCTGGCCGCCTTTCACGGATAGCGGGATGCCCGGCGGCGGCCTGGCGACCAATATCGTCACCACTGCCCTCACGCGCGCCGGCTATGCCACCGAGTTCGAAGAGGTGCCCTGGGCCCGGGCGCTGATGGGCGTGGGGGAAGGGCGCTACGACGTGTTGATCAACGCGTGGTTCAATGACGAGCGCACACGCATCGGCCAGTTCTCGGATGCCTACCTCACCAACCGCATCCGCCTGCTGAAGCACGAAGGTGAAACCTTCGGCTACCAGAAACTCGCCGACCTCTACCCCTATAGCATTGCCGTGGTGCGTGACTACGCCTATTCACCGGCTTTCGACAGTGACACCCGGTTGAACAAGGTGCCGGTGCGCAGCTTTTCGTCAGCAGTGCGCATGTTGGCAGCGGGCAGGGTCAACCTGGCGATAGAGGACGAGTATGTGGCGCGCTACAACCTGCAACGCGAGCCGCCGCAGGTGCGCGAGTCGGTTGCCTTCGTCGAGCCGCCGTTGGCGGAGAACAGCTTGCATATCCTGGTGAGCCTCAAGCACCCCGAGCACCAGCAGATCGTCAAGCGCTTCGAGAAGGCCATCGCGGCGATGAAAGCCGACGGGAGCTATGACCGGTTGTTGCGCCAGCATGGCTTTTGACCTGAGAGCCCGTTCGCCGGCAAGGCCGGCTCCTACCGATTGCGGGTTTTCGCTGCACCTGTAGGAGCCGGCGTTGCCGGCGAATGGGCCCTCACGTCATGCGGGTTCGCCTTCCTTGATCAGATGCCCGGCCAGCGTACGCAAAGGCCCCAGCTGTCGGCAGATCAACGCCAGTTGCGACTGCACCAGGCGCTGATGCTCGTCCAGCTCCTCGGGCATCTGCTCCAGGCTGTTGGCCAGGGCCTCCTCGGCATCACTGTGAATCGCCACCGGCAGCCGCGCCGCCAGGCCATTGGCAATCTCGTCCAGGCTCGCGGCCAGCGCTTGCCCGGCCCCCTCGATCAGTTGCTCATGCACCTCGGCCGGCAGTGCCGTGTCGCGGTGCGCCCCCAGCCCCGAGAGGTAGCTGAGCAAGGTGTGCGACAGCACCAGGAAGCGGAAGCCCACGTCGGCCTCCTTGCGGAAGTGCCCCGGCTCCATGAGCATGTTGGCCAGGGTGGTCGACAGCGCCGCGTCGGCGTTGTGCGCGTTGCGCCGGGCCAGGCGGTAGGCGAGGTCGTCGCGCTTGCCGTGGGCGTACTGCTGCATGATCTGGCGCAGGTACTGGCTGGCGCAGGCCAGGGTGTTGGCCAACACCTTGTTCAGGCGCCGGCCCTGCCAGTCGGGCAGGAACAGGAATACCGCGAGGATGGCGATCAGGCTGCCGACCAGGGTATCGAACAGGCGCGGCAGGAACAGGCCGTAGCCATCGCCGATCTGGTTGAAGCAGAACAGCACCATCAGGGTGATCGCTGCCGTGGCCAAGGTGTAGCGGGTGGTGCGGTTGACGAAGAACACCACCCCGGCCACCACGGCGAAGGCCGACTGGATCAACGGGTTGGGGAACAGGTCGAACAGCGCCCAGCCTACGGTCAGGCCGACGGCGGTGCCGAAGATCCGTTGCACCAGCTTGCGCCGGGTGGCGCCATAGTTGGGCTGGCAGACGAACAAAGTGGTGAGGATGATCCAGTAACCCTGCGTCGGGTGGATCAGGTGCACCATGCCATAGCCGATCGACAGCGCCAGGGGCAGGCGCAGCGCATGGCGGAACAGCAGCGAGGTCGGGGTCAGCTGGGTGCGCAGGCGCGTCCAGACATCCTTCAATGTGCGCGGCGAGCGGTCGAGCAGGCTGCTGTCGCTGGCGTCGGCCAGGCTGTCGGGGTTGCTGGCGGCGCTGAGCAGGCGGTCAAGGGTCGCCAGGTTGGCCGCCAGTGCCCGCAGCGAGCGCAACAGGCCGCGCCAGGCTGGATTGCTCTGTATTCGCAGGTGCTCCAGCGAGGCGTTAAGGTCTTCCAGGGCCTCGGGGTAGCCGCTGGCCAGCACGAAAGGCTGGCGCAGGCGGATCGACCGGGCCAATTCCTGGCAGGACGCACCCTGTTTGCGCAGCAGGCGCTGGCAGCGGAACATCACGTCGCTGTGGAAGAACGCGTCGGTCAGGGCGTTGTAGGGGTAGTGCGAGGCGCTGACCCGTTCATGGATGTCCTGGGCCAGGAAATACAGCTTGAGGTAGCGGCTGACCTTGGAGTTGGGCTGGCTGTTGCCGACCCGGTGCAGGATGATCTCCTTGGCGGCGTTGAGCGCGGCCACCACCTTGCCGTTCTGCTTGGCCAGCTCCAGGCGCGTGGCCTCGACGTCAAGGGTGCGCACCGGTTCGAACAGGCTGGCCTTGAGCTTGAGGTAGCTGCCCAGCTCAAAGAACAGCTTGGCCAGGCTCTGTTGCACCGGTTGGTTGGAAAACAGCGCCTGCCACAGTACCGACAGCGACCCGTACCAGGCCGCGCCGGCCACCAGCAGCAAGGGTTCGTGCCAGAAGTCGCTGACCTCGCCGCCGCGCTGGTCCACACCGATCATGGTGTACACCGACAGGATCAGCGTCGCCGAGGCGATCGCGCCATAGCGTTCGCCCAGGGCGCCGAGCATGGTCAGGCCGAAGGCCGCCAGGGCCAGGGCACCGGCGAAGATCCAGGGGTAGGGGAACAGCAGCTCCACCGACAGGGCGGCGATGGCGAAACACACCAGGGTGACGGCCAGGGCGCTGAGGCGGCCCTGCCAGCCATCGTCGGTCTCGGCCAGGGCGCTGGCGATGATGCCGAGGAACAGCGGGATCAGCAGGCTCATCTCGTTCTGGTACCAGCACCAGGCCATGCTGCCGGTGAGGGCAATGGTCACGCGGATGGCGTAGCTGAACTTGTCTTGGCCCCACAGGCGACGCAATGAATGGCGGAACGAGCTCGATGACATGATGGCCTTGGGCTGAGATCGGTTGAGTAGCGTCGAGGCCATTCGCCGGCAAGGCCGGCTCCTACAAGTTGACACGATCCCTGTAGGAGCCGGCCTTGCCGGCGAAGGGCTGCGCAGCAGCCCCCAAAAATGGCACTCCGAGCACAGACCAGCAAGAAGCGTTCCGTGCTGCTGAATGGATTCTACTCTACACGAACTGCGCCGCGGCGTTGGCCGAAGCCCAGGCCCACTGGAAGTTGAAACCGCCCAGGTGCCCGCTCACGTCCAGCACCTCGCCGATGAAGTACAGCCCCGGACTTTTCAGCGACTCCATGGTCTTGGACGACACCTCGCGGGTATCGACGCCACCCAGGGTGACCTCGGCGGTGCGGTAGCCCTCGGTACCCGCGGGCACCACCTGCCAGGCCGAGAGTTTCTCGGCGATCTGGGTCAATTCTGCCGGCGTGTACTGTTTCAAGGGTTTCGAAACGAACCACTGCTCGGCCAGCAGGTTGGCCAGCTTGCGGGTGAACACCTCGCCCAGCACGGTCTTCAGTTCGCTGTTGGGGCGTTCGACCTGCTGGCCCTGCAACCACTCCAGCGCATCGCGGTCGGGCAGCAGGTTGATTTCGACCGTGTCGCCGGCCTCCCAGAACGACGAGATCTGCAGGATCGCCGGGCCGCTCAGGCCGCGGTGGGTGAACAGCAGGTTTTCGCGGAAGCTGGTGCCGTTGCAACTGGCGACGCAATCCAGCGACGTGCCGGACAACTCGGTGCACAGTGCCTTGAGCTGGGGCTCGGTGATGGTGAACGGCACCAGTCCGGCGCGGGTCGGCAGCAGTTCATGGCCGAACTGGCGGGCGACCTGGTAGCCGAAGCCAGTGGCGCCCAAGGTGGGGATCGACAGGCCGCCGGTAGCGATCACCAGCGACTGGCAGGCGAACGGGCCGGCGCTGGTCTGCAAGGTGTAGCCAGCCTCGGTTTTCTCGATCTGTTCGATGCTGGTGTTCATGCGCAATTCGGCGCCCGCGTTATCACACTCGGCCAGGAGCATGTCGAGGATGTCGCTGGACTTGTTGTCGCAGAACAGCTGGCCGAGCTTTTTCTCGTGGTACGGCACGCCGTGCTTGCACACCAGCTCGATGAAGTCCCACTGGGTGTAGCGAGCCAGCGCCGACTTGCAGAAGTGCGGGTTGTGCGAAAGGAAGTTGGCAGGCTCGGTGTACATATTGGTGAAGTTGCAGCGCCCGCCGCCGGACATGAGGATCTTCTTGCCCGGCTTGTTGGCGTGGTCGAGCACCAGCACCCGGCGCCCGCGCTGGGCGCTGAGTAGGGCACACATCAGGCCGGCGGCGCCGGCGCCGAGGATGATCACGTCGGTGGAGTGCACGGTGTTACCTCTTCAGAATTGCCGGGGCTGCTTTGCAGCCCTTTCGCGGCACAAGGCCGCTCCTACAGGATGTACGCGATCCCCTGTAGGAGCGGCCTTGTGCCGCGAAAGGGTCGCAAAGCGGCCCCCAAATAGGTCAGACGATGCGGACTTTCAGGGCACGGCCCTTGATCTTGCCGCTGTTCAGGCGCTGCATGGCTTGTTTGGCCACCGCCCGCTCCACGGCGACGAACGCCACGAAGTCGAAGATGGCGATCTTGCCCACCTGCTTGCCCGGCAGCCCGGCATCGCCGGTCAGTGCGCCGAGGATGTCACCCGGGCGCAGCTTGTCCTTGCGCCCGGCGCCGATGCACAGGGTGGTCATCGTCGGCAGCAGCGGCTCACCGCCCTTGCTCTTGAGGTTGTCCAGCTGCTCCCAGCGCAGCGGCTTGTTCTGCAGGTCCTCGATGGCCTGGGCGCGGTGGCCTTCGGCCGGGGCCACCAGGCTGATCGCCACGCCTTTCTCGCCGGCACGGCCGGTACGGCCGACACGGTGTACATGGATCTCGGCGTCACGGGCCAGCTCGACGTTGATCACCAGGTCCAGGCCGTCGATGTCCAGGCCGCGGGCGGCCACATCGGTGGCCACCAGCACAGAGCTGCTGCGGTTGGCGAACATCGTCAGCACCTGGTCGCGGTCGCGCTGCTCCAGGTCGCCGTGCAGGGCCTGGGCGACGATGCCCTTGGCGGTCAGGTGGGTGACCAGGTCCTCGCACTGCTGCTTGGTGAAGCAGAACGCTACGCAGGACTGCGGGCGGTAGTGGCCGAGCACGCGGGTCACTGCTTCGAGACGCTGTTGCGGGTCGATCTCGATGAAGCGCTGCTCGATCTGGCTGTCGCTGTGCAACGCCTCGACCTTGACCTGCTGTGGCTGGCGCATGAAGTCCTTGGCCAACTGCTCGATGCCGGCCGGGTAGGTGGCGGAGAACAGCAGGGTCTGGCGGCGCGACGGGGTCTTGCCGATGATGCTGGCGATGGCGTCGAAGAAACCCATGTCGAGCATGCGGTCGGCTTCGTCGAGCACCAGGGTGTTGAGCCCGTCGAGTACCAGGGTGCCTTTGTCCAGGTGCTGCTGGATGCGCCCCGGGGTGCCGACGATGATGTGCGCGCCGTGCTCCAGCGAAGCGATCTGCGGGCCGAGCGAGACGCCGCCGCACAGGGTGAGGATCTTGATGTTGTCCTCGGCGCGGGCCAGGCGGCGCAGTTCCTTGGCCACCTGGTCGGCCAGCTCCCGGGTCGGGCACAGCACCAGCGCCTGGCAGCCGAAATAGCGCGGGTTGATCGGGTTGAGCAGGCCGATGCCGAAGGCGGCGGTCTTGCCGCTGCCGGTCTTGGCCTGGGCGATCAGGTCCTGGCCCTTGAGGATGACCGGCAGGCTCTGGGCCTGGATCGGGGTCATCGAGGCATAGCCCAGGGCGTCCAGGTTGGCCAGCATGGCGGCGGACAGCGGGAGGGTGGCAAAGGCGGTGGTTTCAACGGTCACGAGGCGGGCCTGCGGTGCGAAGCGAAAAATGCCGCACAGTCTACCAGCCTCGTGGCCATTCGCCCTACGACTCGACGTGATGTTCCGGACGACGGGCGCGCCTTCCGTCCGTCGGCGCCAGTTGCAGGAAGATGGCTGCCGCCAGCATGGCCATCACGCCGATGGTGACGAAGGTCAGCTGGAACGCGCCCAGCGTGCTCTCCACGCCCTCGGCGCTGCCGGCTGCGGTGAAGCCGCCGAGCAAGGCGCCGGCGCAGGCCACGCCCAGGCTCAGTGACAGCTGCGCGACCACCGACAGCAAGCTGTTGCCGCTGCTGGCGCTGGCGTCGTCGAGGTCGATCAGGGTCACCGTGTTCATCGCGGTGAACTGCATCGAGTTCACTGCCCCCAGCAGTGCCAGCTGCACCAGCAGCAAGGCGTAGGGCGTCTGCTCGTCCACCAGCCCCAGGCTGGCCAGCAGCAGGCCCAGCAGCAGGGTGTTGCCGGTGAGCACGATACGGTAGCCCAGGCGTTCGATCAGTGGCCGGGCGATGGATTTGGCGAGCATCGCCGCCGCCGCCAGCGGGATCATGCTCATGCCGGCCTGGGCCGGTGAATAGCCCAGGGCCACTTGCAGCAGCAGGGGCACGAGGAAGGGCAGGGCGCCGCTGCCCAGGCGGGCGAACAGGTTGCCGAGGATGCCGATGGCGAAGGTGCGCACACGAAACAGCGACGGCGAGAACAGTGGCTCCGGGTCACGCCCGGCGCGCAGCCAATAGGCGGCCAGGCAGGCCATGCCGGCGAACAGCAACAGCATCACCCGCAGGTGCGGCAGGTGCAGTTCGCCCAGGCCTTCCATGGCGATGGTGATCAGCACCATCGCCGCGCCGAACAGCAGGAAGCCCGGGCCGTCGAAGGTGGTACGCTCGGCGCCGCGCAGGTCGGGGATGAATTTCCATACCGCGTAGCAACCCAGTGCGCCCACCGGTAGGTTGAGCAGGAAGATCCAGTGCCAGGTGAGAATTTCCACCAGCCAGCCGCCCAGGGTCGGGCCGAGCAGTGGGCCGAGCAGGCCGGGAATGGTGATGAAGCTCATGATCCGCACCAGTTCGCTGCGCGGATAGGCGCGCAGTACCACCAGCCGTCCGACCGGCAGCATCAGCGCGCCGCCCAGGCCTTGGATCACTCGGGCGAGGATCAGGAAGCCCAGGCTGTTGGCCATGGCGCACAGCAGCGAGCCGAAGCTGAACAGCAGGATGGCGCTGAAGAAGATGCGTTTGGTCCCGAAACGGTCGGCGATCCAGCCCGAGGCCGGGATCAGCAGGGCCACGGTGAGCATGTAGGCGATGATCACCCCCTGCATGCGCAATGGGTCTTCGGCCAGGGAGCGGGCCATCGCCGGCAGTGCGGTGTTGAGGATGGTGCCGTCAAGCGACTGCATGAAGAAGGCGATGGCCACCACCCAGGGGATCCAGCGGGCGGTGACAGGGTCCAGCGGGGCACGGTCGGGCATGGGGCTTCTCTTTGTTCTGCATTCGGGTTTGTTCGCCGGCAAGCCGGCTCCTACGCACAACCCTCTGTAGGAGCCGGCTTGCCGGCGAACAGGCCGGACCTGCCAATCACAATGTCAGGGTCAACCCTTTGACCAGCGCCCCCGGCAGATGGCTTGATCCGGTACTGCGCTGCCCATAGGTGCTGGTCGACAGGATCATCTCGCGCTCCTGGGTCAGGTCCTCCAACTGGCTGCCCAGCAGGTTGTACAGGCTGTCGTCGAAACGCATGGTGCTCACCGGCCCCTGGATCCTGCCGTTCTCGACCCAGAACGTGGCAAAGCGGGTCAGCCCGGTCATGCGTGCTGCTGGCAGGTCCGAATAGTTCAGGTACCAGAGGTTGCTGATGTACAGGCCGGTGCCGAGGCGTTCGAGGATCTGCGCGCTGGGCAGGTTGCCCGGCGCCAGGCTGAGCGCGCAGGGTGATTCGTGGCTGTCGGCGCCGTTGGCCACAAGCTTGAACTCGGCGGCGCTGCGGGCGCTCACCAACCGCTCCAGCCCACGCCCTTCGCCGATCAGCAGCAGGTCGCGACGGGGCGAGCCTTCGTCGGAGAACGCCGGGCTCAGCGAACCACTGACCTGCTCGCTGAAACTCACCAGCGGGCTCAGGCGTGCGTCACCGTTGTACAGGCGTTGCAACGCGCTGTTGCCGGTGGCCAGGGACTGTGCGGAGAAAGCGCCCCAGCAGAGCATGCCGGCGATCTCGTCCATCGCCGCCGGCGCCAGGTAGGCGCGGTAGGTACCCGGCTTGAGGGTGATGGCTGGGCGTCCCAGGTGCTCCAGTTGCTCGCGGGCCTGGCGCAGGCGTTTAGCAAACTTGTCGCCGCGCCAGGATTGCCCCGCGTAGTTGGCCTTGACCGCCTGGCCGTTGGCGTGGAACAGGCTCCAGTCGATGTTGAAGCTATTGGCCTGGTGCCAGCCGAAGGCGCCGAAGGAGCTGGCGAAGCCCCGGCAGATAGGCCCGGCGGCGTAGATGCCGACCAGGTCCAGGTCGCCGGCTTCACGCTCGATCAAGGCCAGCACCTCATCCAGCTCGGGCAGCGGCGGCTCCAGAAGGCTATGACTGTGCCAGGCACTTTCGTCGAGGCTCAGGTAGGGGTCCACCGGCAGCAACGGCAGGGTCTGGCGCAATTGCGCGAGTGCGTCATGCAGGCGCTGGCGATCGAGTTCGGCGTCATCGCCCAGGGTGACCTGTTGTTCGGCCTGGCGGCCGTCGCGGACCAGCCGCAGCTGCGCACTGGCCTGGCTGACCAGCCCGGCCTGGCGCACCTTGGCGTGGTTGAAACGCACGAATTGCGATTGTTCGGCGCTGTAGCCGAGGGTGAACTGCTCGCCCGGCTGCACGGCGGCGTTCAAGCTGTCGAGCAGGCTTTCGAAGCGTTGTTGATACACGGTGCTCATCAGGCATCCCCTCCGAAGACGTCGATCTGGCGGAATACGCAGGCCGGCGAGGCATGGCCGACCCGTACCACCTGGTTGGGCTCGCCTTTGCCGCAGTTGGGCGTGCCGAGCACCTGGAAGGTGCTGCGGTCGCCGACCGCCGACAGGTTGCGCCAGAAGTCGGCGGAGATGCCGCGGTAGTTCGGGTTCTTCACCACGCCTTTGAGTTCACCGTGCTCGATCAGCTGGCCCCACTCGCAGCCGAACTGGAATTTGTTGCGCGCATCGTCGATGGACCACGAGCGGTTGGTGCGCATCAGGATGCCGTGCTCGATCCCTCCGATCAGTTGTTCGAGCGACTGCTCGCCCGGCTCGATGTTGAGGTTGGCCATGCGGTCGATCGGCGCCCGGTTCCAGCCGCAGGCGCGGCTGTTGGCGACGCCGTCCAGGCCCGAGCGCAGCTGCGACAGCGCGCCACCCAGGGGGCGAACCAGCAGGCCATCGCGGATCAGGAACTGCTTGCTGGCCGGCGTGCCGTCGTCATCGAAGCTGTAGCTGGCCAGCTCTTCGCCGATGGTCGGGTCGAAGGTCACATTGAGTAGCTTGGAGCCGTATTGCAGATGGCCGAAGTCGCCGGCTTTGACGAAGCTGGTGCCAGCGTAATTGCGCTCGTCCCCCAGGATGCGGTCCATCTCCAGCGGGTGGCCGATGGACTCGTGGATCTGCAGCATCATCTGGTCGGGCATCAGCAGCAAGTCGCGCTTGCCGCTGGGCGTATTGGGGGCCAGCAGCAGTTGCAGGGCCTCGTCGGCCACACGGCGCGCCGCGCCGACCAGGCCGCAGCGTTCGATCACCTCAAAGCCGCCTTGCTGGCCGAAGTTCTCCCGGCCCAGGCTGCGGCTCTGGCTGTCCTGGCCGTCGCTGGCGGTGACGCCCAGGCCCGGGTAGATGAAGCGCTGGGCGTGGCGCAGTTCGGCGCCGGCGGAGCTCAGGTAAGTCTGCTCGACCAGGCTGATGCTCAGGCTAGCCTGCCAGTCCACCAGGCGGCTGTCCTTCGGCACGCTGGCCGATTCGCTGGCCAGCAGTTCGAGGCAGTCGGCGAGGTTGGGCAGTGCCTGTTCGAAGTTGGGCGAGACGTGATCGTGACGGCCGGATGGCGCTGGCTGGCCGCTCAGGTCCAACAGGCTGCTGGCCTTGATCCGCCGGGCCAGCGCCTCGGCTTGTTCCAGGGCGCGTTGCAGGCCTGCCTGCGAGAGGTCGGCGGTGGCCGCGTAGGCCTCGACGCCGGCTACCCGCACGGTGAGCATGGCGCCCTCGTCCTGGCTGAAGAAGGGCGGCTCGGCGACATTGCGCCGGACCGACAGTGACTGGTGCGATTGCTTCACATGGCGAAGCGAGAACAGTTCGGCCGTGCTGCGCAGCGCATTGAAGCGCTGGCGCAACAGGGTGCTGGAGTCGAACATCGGAAACCTCCGTGTGTGCGGTGGCTCCCCCTAGAACCACCCCTCTTGCATGGCGAGGCACGTGTCGTCGCGGGCCTCGAGCAACGCGAGGTCATTATGGCAGCCCGGCACCTCCCAAGTGAGGAAATAACGCGCGGCCTGGAGTTTGCCCTGGTAGAAGTCGCGGTCACTGCCCTTGAGCAGACCGACCTCGGCATGGATGGCCTGCTCCAGCCAGCGCCAGCCGATCACGCAGTGGCCAAACACTTTGAGGTACAGCGCCGAGTTGGCCAGTGCGCCCGCGACCTTGCCACTGGCCAGGTCGCCGAGCAGCGTAAGCGTCACTGTTTGCAGGCGGTTGACCAGTTGCTCCAGCGGCTGAAGCAGCGCGTCGAGGTTCGGGTGATGGCTGGCGCGCTCGCAGGTGCCGGCGATCAGGCGGATCAGTCGCTTGAGCCCGGCCCCGTTGTTCTGTGCCAGCTTGCGCCCGAGCAGGTCGAGGGACTGGATGCCCTCGGTACCTTCGTGGATCGGGTTGAGGCGGTTGTCGCGGTAGTACTGTTCGACCGGGTACTCGCGGGTGTAGCCGTGGCCGCCCAGTATCTGGATCGCCAGCTCGTTGGCCTTCAGGCAGAACGCCGACGGCCAGGATTTGACGATGGGGGTGAGCAGGTCGAGCAGTTCCAGGGCTTGCCGACGTGCGTTCTCATCCGCCGCAGTGTGGGTGTCGTCGAACAGCCGCGCAGCGTACAAGCCCAGGTCGAAGGCACCCTCCACATAGGCCTTCTGTGCCAGCAGCATGCGCTTCACGTCGCTGTGCTCGATGATCGGCACGGCGGGGCTGTGCGGGTCCTTGTTGTCCGGCAGGCGGCCCTGCGGGCGTTGGCGGGCGTAGTCCAGCGAATAGAGGTAGCCGGCGTAACCCAGCATCACCGCGCCCATGCCGACGCCGATGCGTGCTTCGTTCATCATCTGGAACATGCAAGCCAGGCCCTGATGGGGCTGCCCCACGAGGTAGCCGACGCACTGGCCGTTGTCGCCGAAGTTCAGCGCGGTGGAGGTGGTGCCGCGCCAGCCCATCTTGTGGAACAGGCCGGCCAGCAGCACGTCGTTGCGCTGGCCCAGGCTGCCGTCGACGTTGACCAGGTACTTGGGCACGATGAACAGCGAGATGCCCTTCACCCCGGGCGGCGCATCCGGCAGCTTGGCCAGGACCATGTGCACGATGTTTTCCGACAGTTCGTGGTCGCCGCCGGAGATGAAGATCTTGTTGCCCTTGAGCCGGTAGGTGCCGTCGCCTGCGGGCTCGGCACGGGTGCGGATATCGGCCAGGGATGAACCGGCATGGGGCTCGGTCAGGGCCATGGTGCCGAAGTAGCGGCCCTCGATCATCGGTTGCAGGAACAGGCGTTTCTGCTCGTCGCTGCCGAAGCTCTCGATCAGGTTGGCCGCGCCCATGGTCAGGAACGGGTAGGCCGTGGTACCGGCATTGGCGGCCTGGAAGTGGGCGAAGCAGGCTTGCGATACCAGGCTTGGCAACTGCATGCCGCCAACTTCGAAGTCGCGGTTGGCGTTGAGGAAGCCTGCGTCGAGAAAGGCGTCGACTGCGGGCTTTACTTCCGGGATCAGTTCGGCGCGACCGTCGACGTAGCGCGGCTCGTGCTCGTCGCCCTTGCGGTTGTGCGGGGCGAAGTATTTCTCGGCGAGGGTGCGGGCGGTGGCCAGCGCGGCGTCGAAGGTCTCGCGGTTGTGCTCGGCGAAGCGCGGGCGCTGGGTCAGGGCCTCGGCGTCGAGGACCTCGTAGAGTTCGAAGGCGAGGTTGCGGCTGCTGAGGAGTTGCTCGGACATGGCGGCATTCCTGGTTCGGGATGCAGCGAGTCTAGGCGGGGTGGCGGGGCAGGGGACAGGTTAATTGGTTTGGGTGATATGGGTTCAGAAAGCGCAATGGCCCGAAGCGTACGTCGTGTGTCTCGCGATGGAATCCGCCCAAGCAGGCGTTACACCGGCAGGTGTAGAGTTTAAGTACATCACCCGCTCGATAGCTCATGCACGGCGATGATGGGTCTGGAATATTTTGCGAAATATTAGGAGTCGTCCTACGTAAATGTAGGAATTGCCTGGCAATCCTTTATTGAGGCTGTTGCGGTTCACTTGGTGCTCCTTCTGAGACTGGAGAACCTCATGCAACTAATACCTCGTCATAAAATTTACCTTTATCCAGATAGTCAATTCGAGAGCCCTTTTTTCGCGGTTTCACATGTCGAGCAAGCGCTGTTGGATCCCGATGAGATATTTGGGCTGACAGAATTGATCCTTGAGATAGGTTTCTATCCCGACCAGTGCTTGGAGCCACTGCCAAAACAGATCATTTTGGACAAGGTCGAAAGCGCTGAGTGGCTGCTCGCATGCTCAAATCCATTCAGTCCGTACAGACCGGTTGGTCATATGCACCATAAACTCGGCGGCTCCAGTGGGACTGTGGTGCGTAATTCGCCACGAGCTACTGATCATGCCTTGCAGGTAGCGGCGGGCACAGGACCTGGAAAATGGGTGTTAAAAAGCATTGATCATGATGCGCTTTGGAACATATTGGCAATTACCGCGAACAGGAGCGGCACAATCTCCAATGAGGGTGGGGTTATCTTCTCCGATGGCAAGGACTGGGCCAATACACGCCGTACACTCATACATGAGTGGGTTAGATTGAGTACGGATGAAAAGAGTTTTGAGCTGGGCCCGGCTATTCATCGTTATGGTGAGCTCAAGAGGACGACCCAGAAGTATGTCGAGGCAGGGGATCATTGGGCATTGAAAGGCCAGTCATGGCACTGGGTGCCAGCAACACCTGACAAAATCTTCGAACGGAGAAACTAAGTGCGTGCACCCGCGTTAAATAAGAGTATCTGGTGGGGGTGGGGCCTTCTGGATGTGCTTTATCTTCTTGATTATGGGGTAAGCAGTATTTTGCGAGGCGACCTCCCTTTCTACTCTGATGCGCTGAGTGCAATGCGGCTGATCGACGACCACGGTGATTATGCGATCGCATTTGTAGCACTCGGATGGGCGCTGCAGTTGTCGATCATTGCAAGCAGCATCCTGCTTATGCGCCGAAGCGTGTGGGGGCAGAGGCTGGTATGGCTACAGTTGCCGCTCAGGCTCTTCTTGTTCGCTCCTTCAGTGTCTGCGCTCTTATCTTATGCGGGTTTCCATTTCACGGCCGGGTCGGTGCAACTGATCGCATTGGTGGTCGTCACCGAATTGGTGAAGGTCTGGAGTCTCTGGTTCTTTAGAAGTGCCCGCTAGAGTCGTATGATTATCCCTGTTCCCTCGAAGGCATAGCGCTGTATTGGTGAGAGCGGTGTTACCCGCGAAGAGGCCCGCGAGGGACCAATAAAAAAGGAGAGCCTGAGCTCTCCTTTTTCTGTTCAACAACCGTCAGCGTCAACCAATGGTCATCAGGCTGGCGTTACCGCCCGCCGCCGCGGTGTTCACACTCACCGCCCGCTCGATCACCAGGCGCTCCAGGGCAATCTGGTGATCGCCACTCGACAGCCCGTGCACACCGACGATCGCCCCGGCACGCTTGGCCACCTGCTCGCAGACGCCGCGCAGCTGGTCGGAGTGACCGTGGTGGATGACCGCGTCGAAGGCCACGTCGTCCTTATTCCAGTCGGCCACCAGCTTGATCTTCGCCTGCAGCTCTTTCGGCAGACGGCTGCGCACGGTCTTGGCCGGCTCGCCATCCTGGAACACCACCGAGCTGCCTACCGAGAGTACCGCTGCCAGCTGGGCCAGCAGGTCGGCTTCGTTGTCGGCCAGGCACAGCACGTGCTCGCGCGGCAACACGGTGTAGGTGTTGCGCTCGCCGGTCGGGCCTGGCAGCACACGGCTGATACCGCTCTGCGAGTGTTCGGCGAACTGCTCGCACAGGGCGACCAGGTCGCTCATCTGGCTGCTGGCCGCCCAGGTCTTGAGGGTGGTCAGCGGTTTGATCTGCTGGTCGCGCAGGGTGGTGTCGGCAGCGCTGCGCGCATCGTCGGCCTGGAAGTGGCGGGCGATGGCGTCGGCCGGGCGGGTCGACAGCAGGCGGTACAGGTACAGCGGGCCGCCGGCTTTCGGGCCGGTGCCGGACAGGCCTTCACCGCCGAACGGCTGCACACCGACCACGGCGCCGACGATGTTGCGGTTGACGTACATGTTGCCGGCGTTGACGCTGTCCACCACCTTGGCGATGGTCTCGTCGATGCGGGTGTGCACGCCGAGGGTCAGGCCGTAGCCGGAGGCGTTGATCTGCTCGATCAGCTGGTCCAGGTCCTTGCGGTTGTAGCGCACCACGTGCAGCACCGGGCCGAAGATCTCGCGCTTGAGTTCGTCGAAGCTTTCCAGCTCGATCAGGGTCGGCATCACGAAGGTGCCGCGCTTGATCTCTTCGCCTTCGGCGATGGCCACCTGGTAAACAGTACGGCCTTTGTCGCGCATGCCCTGGATGTGTTTCTCGATGCCAGCCTTGGCTTCGGCGTCGATCACCGGGCCGATGTCCACAGACAGGCGCTCCGGGTTGCCCAGGCGGCTTTCGGCCATGGCGCCCTTGAGCATCTCGATCACGCGGTCGGCGGAGTCTTCCTGCAGGCACAGCACGCGCAGGGCCGAGCAACGCTGGCCGGCGCTGTCGAACGCGGAGGACACCACGTCGATCACCACCTGCTCGGTCAGGGCCGAGGAGTCGACGATCATGGCGTTCTGGCCACCGGTTTCGGCGATCAGCGGGATCGGACGGCCCTGGTTGTCCAGGCGGCCAGCGATGTTGCGCTGCAGCAGGCGGGCGACTTCGGTGGAACCGGTGAACATCACGCCCTTGACGCGCTCGTCACCGACCAGGCCGGCACCGACGGTTTCACCCTGGCCTGGCAGCAGTTGCAGCACGCCTTCGGGGATGCCGGCTTCCAGCAGCAGGCGCACGGCCTGGGCGGCGACCAGCGGGGTCTGTTCGGCCGGCTTGGCCAATACCGGGTTGCCGGCAGCCAGGGCCGCGGCCACCTGGCCGGAGAAGATCGCCAGCGGGAAGTTCCACGGGCTGATGCACACCACCGGGCCCAGCGGGCGGCAGTTGTCGTTGCGCAGGTCGTTGCGTGCCTGCACCGCGTAGTAGCGCAGGAAGTCCACGGCCTCGCGCACTTCGGCGATGGCGTTGGCGTAGGTCTTGCCGGCTTCGCGCACCAGCAGGCCCATCAGCGGCTGGATGTCGGCCTCCATCAGGTCGGCGGCGCGTTCGAGGATCGCGGCGCGTTCGGCCGGTGGAGTGGCCTGCCAGATCGGCGCGGCGTTCAGTGCGCACTGGATGGCGTTGTCGACGTCGGCGACGGTGGCTTCCTGCACATGGCCCACGATATCGCGGTGGTCGGCTGGGTTGTGCACCGGTACCGCAGCTTGTTCGCTGGCAGTGCAGCCCAGCAGTGGGGTAGCTTTCCAGTCATTGTGAGCGGTGGCCAGCAGGGCGCAGGACAGCGACGCCAGGCGGTGTTCGTTGGCCATGTCGATACCGGCCGAGTTGGCTCGCTCGCTGCCATACAGCTCACGCGGCATCGGGATGCGCGGGTGCGGCAGGCCGATGCTGCCTTCCTGGGTGCCCATGCGCTCGATGCTGGCGACCGGGTCGGCGACCAGCTCCTGGATGGAGATCGAGTGGTCGGCGATGCGGTTGACGAACGAGGTGTTGGCGCCGTTTTCCAGCAGGCGGCGGACCAGGTAGGCCAGCAGGGTCTCGTGGGTGCCGACCGGTGCGTACACGCGGCACGGACGGTTCAGTTTGCCCTCGGAGATCTTGCCCACGACTTGCTCGTACAGCGGTTCGCCCATGCCGTGCAGGCACTGGAACTCGTACTGGCCCGGGTAGTAGTTCTGCCCGGCGATGGTGTAGATGGCCGACAGGGTGTGGGCGTTGTGAGTGGCGAACTGCGGGTAGATGGCTTCTGGCACGGCCAGCAGCTTGCGGGCGCAGGCGACGTAGGACACGTCGGTGTACACCTTGCGGGTATAGACCGGATAGCCTTCCAGGCCCTCGACCTGGGCGCGCTTGATTTCGCTGTCCCAATAGGCGCCCTTCACCAGGCGGATCATCAGGCGGTGGCGGCTGCGCTTGGCCAGGTCGATGACGTAGTCGATCACGTACGGGCAGCGCTTCTGGTAGGCCTGGATGACGAAACCGATGCCGTTCCAGCCGGCCAGCGACGGCTCGAAGCACAGGCGCTCGAGCAGGTCCAGCGACAGCTCCAGGCGGTCGGCTTCCTCGGCGTCGATGTTCAGGCCGATGTCGTACTGCTTGGCCAGAAGCGTGAGCGACAGCAGGCGCGGGTACAGCTCATTCATCACGCGCTCGTACTGGGCGCGGCTGTAGCGCGGGTGCAGGGCCGAGAGCTTGATCGAGATGCCGGGGCCTTCATAGATGCCGCGGCCGTGGGAGGCCTTGCCGATCGAGTGAATCGCCTGCTCGTAGGAGGCCAGGTACTTCTGCGCGTCGTGTTCGGTCAGGGCCGCTTCGCCAAGCATGTCATAGCTGTAGCGGAAGCCCTTGGCTTCGAATTTGCTGGCATTGGCCAGGGCTTCGGCGATGGTCTCGCCGGTGACGAACTGCTCGCCCATCAGGCGCATGGCCATGTCGACGCCCTTGCGGATCATCGGCTCGCCGCTCTTGCCGATGATGCGGGTGAGCGAGGAGGTCAGGCCGGATTCGTTGTGGGTGCTGACCAGCTTGCCGGTCAGCAGCAGGCCCCAGGTGGCGGCGTTGACGAACAGCGACGGGCTGTTGCCCAGGTGCGGCTGCCAGTTGCCGGTGCTGATCTTGTCGCGGATCAGCGCGTCGCGGGTGCCCTTGTCGGGGATGCGCAGCAGGGCCTCGGCCAGGCACATCAGCGCCACGCCTTCTTGCGAAGACAGAGAGAACTCCTGCAGCAGGCCCTGGACGATACCGGCGCGGCCACCAGCGCTCTTTTGGTTGCGCAGCTTGTCGGCCAGGCTCGCGGCCAGCTTGTTGGTGGCTTCGGCCTGTGCGGCCGGCAGGCGCGCCTGCTCCAGCAGCATCGGTACCACTTCCTGCTCGGGGCGGCGGTAGGCGGCGGTGATCGCCGAGCGCAGCACCGACTGCGGCAGGATGCTTTCGGCAAATTCCAGGAAGCACTGGTGGGCGTGGTCGGCGGCGACTTCGCCGGCGTCGTCGCCAGCAGCGGCGGCGTGGCCGTTGAGGTCGTTCAGGGTGGCGCCACCCTCGAGCTTCTCGAGATAGTTGAAGATCGCTTGCTTGATCAACCAGTGCGGCGTGCGGTCGATGGACTGCGCAGCTGCTTTGAGTCGCTCACGGGTCGGGTCGTCGAGTTTGACCCCAAGGGTGGTCGTCGCCATTTCTTATCCTCGTTATTGGCCACGGGTGTGGCCTAAGCTGAAGGCAAGATTAGCCTGTAGGACAATTCAGGTGCAACCGGGTGCAACCCGAAATCTTCATGACAAAGGTGCAACTCGTCTGAAGGGCGTTATTGAATGGATGAAAGGCGCCGTTTTGGTGCATTTGATTATGTAAAACGCGATGTTTGCTCCGAAAAGGAGCAAAAAAGGTGTTTTATCCGAAAACACATGGTTGGGTGCAACTTGCAAATGAAAAATGGTTGCACCTCGTTCATGTTGTTGCATAGGATGCGCCGCCTGGGTGCAACCGTCGTGCACGGCGGTAGCAAGAGATAAAAACAACGCCAGGGCACAACTCATGGGCAATCCACTAACGATCACCTTCGTGATCTACATTGCGGCAATGGTGCTGATCGGCTTCGCCGCCTATCGCTCCACCAAGAACCTTTCCGACTATATTCTCGGCGGCCGTAGTCTCGGCAGCGTGGTCACCGCGCTTTCCGCCGGCGCATCGGACATGAGCGGCTGGCTGTTGATGGGCCTGCCGGGCGCCATCTACTTCGCGGGCCTTTCCGAGGCCTGGATCGCCATCGGCCTGACCGTCGGCGCCTACCTGAACTGGCTGTTCGTCGCCGGCCGTCTGCGCGTGCAGACCGAGCACAACGGTGACGCCCTGACGCTGCCGGACTACTTCTCCAGCCGCTTCGAAGACAGGACCGGCCTGCTGCGGATCATCTCGGCGATCGTCATCCTGGTGTTCTTCACCATCTACTGCGCCTCCGGCATCGTCGCCGGCGCCCGCCTGTTCGAAAGCACTTTCGACATGCCGTACGAGACCGCCCTGTGGGCGGGTGCCGCGGCCACCATCGCCTACACCTTCGTCGGTGGTTTCCTGGCGGTGAGCTGGACCGACACCGTGCAGGCCTCGCTGATGATCTTCGCGTTGATCCTGACCCCGATCATCGTACTGATCTCCACCGGTGGCTTCGATACTACCTTCCTGGCGATCGAGGCGGTGAACCCGGCTCACTTCGACATGTTCAAGGGTGCCACCTTCATCGGTATCATCTCGCTGATGGGCTGGGGCCTGGGCTACTTCGGTCAGCCGCATATCCTGGCGCGCTTCATGGCCGCTGATTCGGTGAAATCGATCGCCAACGCCCGCCGCATCTCCATGACCTGGATGATCCTGTGCCTGGGCGGCACCTGCGCCGTCGGTTTCTTCGGTATCGCCTACTTCTCGGCGCACCCTGACCTGGCAGGCCCGGTCACTGAGAACCATGAGCGTGTGTTCATCGAGCTGGCCAAGATTCTGTTCAACCCATGGATCGCCGGTGTGCTGCTGTCGGCCATCCTGGCCGCGGTGATGAGTACCCTGAGCTGCCAGCTGCTGGTGTGCTCCAGTGCCCTGACTGAAGACTTCTACAAGTCCTTCCTGCGCAAGAACGCTTCGCAGAAGGAGTTGGTATGGGTCGGTCGTCTGATGGTGCTGGCCGTTGCCTTGATCGCCATCGCCATGGCCGCCAACCCTGAGAACCGCGTGCTGGGCCTGGTGGCCTACGCCTGGGCTGGCTTCGGTGCCGCCTTCGGCCCGGTGGTGCTGATCTCGGTGCTGTGGAAAGGCATGACCCGCAACGGCGCGCTGGCCGGTATCGTGGTCGGTGCGCTGACCGTGATCCTGTGGAAGAACTACGTGGGCCTGGGCCTGTACGAGATCATCCCGGGCTTCCTGTTCGCCAGCATCGCCATCCTGGTGGTGAGCAAGCTGGGCAGCCCGTCGAACAGCATGGTTTCGCGTTTTGAAACCGCTGACGCGGCCTATCACGCCGACAAGTGATCGTTGAGCGGTTCGCCGGCAAGCCGGCTCCTACAAGATGATGCTGTGCTTGTAGGAGCCAGCTTGCCGGCGAACGCTTCAGCACCGATCGACCGCCGCACCTGACGACGCCGTCGCGACAAGGTAAACTTGCCGCCCCCGCAGGAGTCGCCATGAACTATCGTCACGCCTTCCACGCCGGCAACCACGCCGACGTCCTCAAGCACATCGTGCTCACCCGCCTCATTGCCCTGATGTCGCGCAAGGAGCAGCCGTTCGCCTACATCGACACCCACGCCGGCCTGGGTCTCTATGACTTGCAAGGCGACCAGGCGACCCGCACCGGCGAATACCTTGAAGGTGTCGCCCGCCTGTGGAACCGCGACGACCTGCCGGAAGTGACCGCCGACTACCTGCGTATCATCAAGCGCCTGAATCAGGACGGCGAGCTGCGCTACTATCCGGGTTCGCCCGAACTGGCCCGCCGGCTGATGCGTCAGCAGGACCGCGCCCTGCTCAACGAGAAACACCCTGAAGACGGGGCGCTGCTCAAGGAGAACATGAAGAAGGACCCTCGGGTCACCGTTCACCTTGGCGAAGGCTGGCATATCCCGCGGGCGCTGCTGCCGGTGCAGGAAAAGCGCGCGATCATGCTGATCGACCCGCCGTTCGAGCAGGCTGACGAACTCAAGCGTTGCACCGTGGCCATGAAAGAGGCGATCGGCCGCATGCGCCAGACCGTCGCGGCCATCTGGTACCCGATCAAGGACCAGCGTTCGCTGACCCGCTTCTACCAGGACCTGACCAGCACGGGCGCACCCAAGCTGCTGCGGGTCGAGCTGTATGTGCATCACCAGGACAGCCCGCAAGGCCTGAATGGTTCGGGCCTGGCCATCGCCAACCCGCCGTGGGGTCTGGAGGACGAGCTCAAGGCGCTGCTGCCCTGGCTGGCCAAGGAGCTGGCGCAGACCGAAGGCAGCTTCCGCATGGACTGGCTGATCGCGGAATAGCCGTTCAGTCCGGTTCGCCGGCAAGCCGGCTCCTACAGACCTCGTAGGAGCCGGCTTGCCGGCGAACCGGGCCGCGCAAACACCGCAAACTGTTCCCCCCAGCAGGGGGCAGTGTGTCCGCCATGTTTGCGTTATAATCCCGCCCTTTAGCCGCCATCCGCCCAAGAGCCGCTGGCGCATTTCTACCGATTTGAGAGGCTAGACCCTTGGCACTGACGATTCTTGGCCTGTCCGGCGCCCTTAGCCATGACCCTTCCGCGGCCCTGTACATCGACGGCAAGCTGATTGCCGCCGCCGAAGAGGAGCGCTTCGTGCGTGACAAGCATGCGAAGAACCGCATGCCCTACGAGTCGGCGAAGTTCTGCCTGGAGCAGGCCGGCATCAAGCCATCGGACGTTGACGTGGTGGCGATTCCCTTCGCCCCGATCAGCCTGTTCGGCAAGGCCCGCTGGCACTATGCCAAGCGCTACTGGTACGCCCCGGACCGCGCCCTCGACGCGCTGCTGATGGGCAACCGCCGCTACAAGCGCTACCGCAAGAAGATCGTCTGGTGTCTGGAGCAGCTGGGTTTCGACCCGAAGAAGATCAAGATCGAGCCGGTCGAGCACCACCTCGCCCACGCCTCCAGCGCCTACCACTGCTCGGGCTTCAAAGAGAAGACCGCGATCCTCGGTATCGACGGCAAGGGTGAGTACGCCACCACCTTCTTCGGCTACGGCGAAAACGGCAAGATCCACAAGATCAAGGAATTCTTCGATCCGGACTCGCTGGGCGGCCTGTATGGCGCGATCACCGAGTTCCTTGGCTTCGAGATGCTCGACGGCGAGTTCAAGGTCATGGGCATGGCGCCGTACGGCGATGCCAGCAAGTACGATTTCTCGCGCCTGGCCAGCTTCGAAAACGGCGAACTGGTGATCAACACCGAATACGCCAACGTCATCGGCCTGCGCCGCTATAAAGAGAAAGGCAAGGGCTTCTACTTCTCGCCCAAGCTGATCGAGTGGCTGGGCCCGAAACGTGAAGGCGACATCGCCGACGAGCCGTACATCCACTACGCGGCGAGCATGCAGGCGCTGTTCGAGAAACTCGCACTGCAGATGATCGACCACTACCTGGGCGACACGCTGAAGGAAACCGGCAAGCTGGCCTTCGCCGGCGGCTGTGCGCTGAACGTCAAGCTGAACCAGAAGATCATCGCCCGTGACGACGTGAAAGAGCTGTTCGTCCAGCCGGCTTCCGGCGACGCCGGTACCGCCGTTGGCGCGGCCGCCTATGTGTCTCACGCCCGTGGTGTGCCGGTCGAGAAGATGGAGCACGTCTACCTCGGCCCTGCTTACTCCAACGAAGACGTGATCGCCGCCTGTGCCCGCCACCCGAGCCAGCCGAAATGGCGCAAGCTCGAGAACATGCCAGAGCAGATCGCCAAGATCATGGTCGATGGCAACCCGGTGGCCTGGTTCCAGGGCCGCATGGAGTTCGGCCCGCGCGCGCTGGGCGGTCGTTCGATCATCGGCTGCCCGAGCGTGGAAGGCGTGGCCGACCGCATTAACCACCAGATCAAGTTCCGCGAGCGCTGGAGGCCTTTCTGCCCGTCGATGCTCGACACCGTCGCACCGCAGATGATCAAGATCGATCACCCGGCCCCATTCATGACCTTCACCTTCGAAGTGGCTGAAGAGTGGAAGACCCGCGTGCCGGAAGTGGTACACGAGGACGGCACCTCCCGTGCCCAGGTGCTCAAGCGCGAGTACAACCCGCGCTACTACGACATGATGAAGGCGCTGGAAGACCTGACCGGCAACGGCGTGTCGCTGAACACCTCGCTCAACCGCCGTGGCGAACCCATGATCTGCTCGCCGACCGATGCCCTGAACATGTTCTTCGGCTCGGACCTGCAGTACCTGATCATGGAAGACATCCTGGTGGTCAAGGATGGCGCGGCGCCGTATGACCAGCCGCTCTGAACCACGGATCCTGCAGTTCTGCCATGGCTATGACGGGCCGTTCCTCGATTGCGCCCGTCAATATGCCAGCCTGTTCCAGGGCCGCGGCTACAAGGTCACCACCGTCTTCCTCACCGGGGCAGCCGACGCGCAGGTCGCGGCAGGCTGTGCCTCGGACGAGGTGCTGTTTCTCGAGTTCAGCTCAAAGGCCGTGCGCGGCCTGAAGCTGGGCGCGATCCGTGCGCTGCGCAAGATCGCCGCGCAGCGCAACTTCAGTTTCTGCATCGCCCACCGCTTCAAGCCGATCTACGTGGCACTGCTGGGTACTGGCTTACCGGTGATCGGCGTGCATCACGCCTTCGGCGACTACCAGCGCAAGGGGCGGCGGCTGTTCGCCAACCTGTTCCGCAAGCGCTTGAGCCTGCTGGGCGTGTCGGACGCGGTGCGTGACGACATGCGTCGCTGTCTGGCGCAGTGGCCTGCCGAGCGTATCCAGACCCTGTACAACCGTATCGATGTCGCGGCGCTGCTGGCGTCCCTGGTGCCGCGTGACGAGGCGCGCCGGGCCCTCGGGCTGGACGAACAGGCCTGGGTCGTGGGCAACGTCGGGCGGCTGCACCCGGACAAGGATCAAGCCACCTTGTTGCGTGGCTTCGCCGAAGCGCTGCCGGGGCTGCCTGCCGGCGCGCGCCTGGCGATCCTGGGCAAAGGGCGCCTGGAAGCCAAGCTCAAGGCGCAGGCCATCGAGCTGGGGATTGCCGACCAGGTCGATTTTCTCGGCCAGGTGCCGGATGCCCGCCGCTATTTCCAGGCCTTCGATGTGTTTGCCTTGAGCTCGGATCACGAACCCTTCGGGATGGTCCTGCTCGAGGCGATGGTTGCCGGCGTACCGGTGCTGGCCACCGCCTGTGGCGGTGCCCGCGAAGTGGTCGAGGGCGTCGGTGTATTGTTCCCATTGGGCGACGCGGCGCAACTGGCTCAGGGCCTGAAACACATGGCCGGGCTTGATGCGCAGCAGCGTGCGTTGTGCGCGCAGCATATGCTCCAGCGCCTGCACGAGCGCTTCAGCGACCAGGCGGTGCGCGATGCCTTCTGGCAACTGCCGCACGTGCGCGCGCTGGCGGCGGAGGCCTGATGCTCAAGTACATTCAAGGCTGGCGTGAACGCGGCTGGCAGGTGATTGACGCGGCCGCCTACAACGACACCTGGCAGCGTTTCGGTGGGAGTGTGGCCACGCATCCGCTGGTGATCGAGCAGTTGGCCGACCTCGCGCAGATCCCGGTGCGTTACCTCGGCTGGGTGCAGGGCGGTGAGCTCAAGGCCGCATTGCCGGCCTGGGGCCGCCACCTGGCGCTGTCCAAGGACGTGCTCAAGCGTCACGGCAAGAAAGGCCTGTTCGACCTGGGCAATGCCGAGATCATCCTGCCTGCCGCTACCGATGTGGCGGCACCGTTGCGCCATGCCGGGCGCTATCTGTCGGAGCTGAACCAAGGCCGCTTCAGCGGCTTGAAGGCGCAACCCGAGCAGTTGGCCATGGCCCGTGCGCACGAAGACCTTTCAAAGAAGTTTCGCTACAACCAGAGGCGCGAGCTGCGCCTGCTGGAAGAGGCGGGCGGCCAGGTGCGCCCGATTGGTGACTTCACTGCCACCGAAATCGCCGTCATGTACTGCGATCTGTTCCAGCGCCGCTGGGGTTTCCCGGCCACTGGCGCGGCACGCATGGCAGAGGTGGTCGAGCGCCTGCGCGATCTGTTGATCGGCTCGGTGCTGTTCCTCGAGGGGGCGCCCATCGCCATCCAGCTGGTATACCGGGTCGAGGCGCCCGAGTGGGTCAGCGTGGAGTACGTCAATGGTGGTGTCGACCCTGAAACCAAGGCTTTCAGCCCGGGCAGCGTGCTGAGCTTCCTCAACACCCAGGCCGCCTGGGAGGATGCCAACGCCCGTGGCAAGGCGCTGCGGTTCTCCTTCGGTCGTGCCGATCGCGAGTACAAGGACCGTTGGTGCAACCCCGTGCCGGTGTTCCAGTCGTGAGCCGCAAGCAGCAGTTGCTCAAGCGCCACCGGCGCAACAAGCGCGTGGGGCTGCTGGTGGGCCTGCTGCTGCTGCTCGTGCTGGGCGTGCTGGTGGCCTGGTGGTTGCCGCTGTTGTTGCTGCCGCTGCTGTGGGCGGCGCACGAGGCGTGGTTCGCCGATCACCTGTTCTATTCGCCGGGTGAAGACTATGCCTACCGTTTCGCCGAGGACACTCGCGAAGCCGCAGCAAGCCTGCAAGGCGATCTGCTGCAAACCGATGTTGCGCTGCAAGGCGACGAGACATTGATCCTCGAAGTCGGAGTCCGCTGCGGTTGGCTCGGGCGTTTCCTCGACCCTTGTGTCGAGCTGCTGGCGGGGGCCGCCAGTGATGTGCAAACGTTCGAGCGTTGCGTTAACGGGGTGCGCTTCCTCAATCTGACGGGGTTGGCCGAGCCGCTGGCGGCCGGCACGTTGCGCCTGCGTGGTCGGCATTGCCGATTGCAGGGGGCGCCGCGCCTGTGGATAACCCCGGCGGTCGAGCTGCGCAAACGCCGGGTGATGGTCATCGCTCCCCACGCCGACGACGCCGAGCTGGCAGCCTATGGCTTGTACAGCCAGGCCGACGAAACCTGGGTGGTCACCCTGACCGCCGGTGAGATCGAAGCCGAACACTACCAGGCCATGGGCCTGGCCAAGGCCGAGGCGGCCAGGCTGAAGGGCCGCTTGCGTGCCTGGGACAGCATCGCCGTGCCACGCTGGGCCGGCGTGCCGGAGTCGCGCTGCGTGCAGTTGGGTTACTTCTGCCTGCAATTGCCGGCCATGCAGGCCGCGCCGGATCAGCCGATGGGTTCGCGTGAAGCGGATCTTGCCGACATTCGTCCCTTCCGCCGTTTCAACCCGTTCCCGCTGCCGGCCGATGCCGACGGCGCGCCGACCTGGCTCAACCTGCTGGCCGACCTGCGTGCCCTGCTCGAGCTGGCCCGGCCCCAGGTTCTGGTAATGCCGCATCCGGTGCTGGATCCGCACCCGGATCACATCTGTGCCCAGGCCGCCGTGCTCGAAGCGCTGCAAGGTCTGGCGTGGCAGCCTGAAACCTTGCTGTGCTACGCCAACCACCTGCATGACAACGACCGCTGGCCGATGGGCGACAGTGGTGATGGCGTGGCCCTGCCGCCCCAGCTGGAAGCCGCCGAAGCCTGGGCCCCCTGCAGCCTGGTGCTGGATATCGATACCCAGCGCGACAAGGCCATGGCCCTGGGCATGATGCACGACCTGCAGCCCGCGCCCCCCTTCAAGCGTCGCCTGCGCCGTGCGTTGCAACGCTGGCTGGCAGGGCGCCGCCCATCGCCCTACGGAGAGAACGAGTTCTTCCGCAAGGCGGTGCGCCGACATGAACTGTTCTGGCGTCGCGACTTGTGAGCGCCCAAGGAAAGCAATGAAAGTCCTATTTCTGGTGCAGAAGGAACAACGGGCGATTCTCGACCGCCTGTACGATGGCGTCGCGGCCAACTGCGACTGCGACCTGCGCTGGCTGAGCAGCGAAGACCAACGCAACCTGCGCCGCTATTTCAAGCGCGAGGTGGATGTCACGCGCTACGACCGCATCGTGTTCTTCCTGCGCTTCAAGCAGGAAATCCGCCAGGTGGCGTTCATCCGCAGCATCCCCAACCTGGTGATCCTCGAGCACGACGCTTACCAGAACTACATCCCCTGCAAGTACACCGGCAAGTTCAGCGCGCACTACCGCAAGCTGCCATGGGCGCGGGTCATCAGTTCCGGCTACATGGTCAGCGAGCGCCTGCGCCAGGAAGGTTTTGACGCAGTATTCGTGCCCAAGGGCTATGACGAGCAATTGCTCACCGACCAGGGGCGCGAGCGTGACATCGAGCTGGCGTTCGTGGGCAGCACCAACAGCGTCGCCTACAGCGGTCGCAAGGCACTGCTGGACGAACTGGGGCGGGTGGAGAACCTGGTGGTCACCCGGACCAAGTCGGGCGAGGATTACTGCAACACGCTCAATCGCATCCGCTTCTTCGTCAGTGCCGATGTGGGCATGGGCGAGTACATGATCAAGAACTTCGAGGCAATGGCCTGTGGTTGCGTGCTGCTGGCCTATGACCAAGGTGAGCAGGAAAACCGCGCCTTGGGCCTCGAGGACATGCACAACGTCGTGCTCTACGACAGCATCCCGGTGTTGCAGGCCAAGTTGCGCCGGTTGCGCGATGAGCCGGAACTGGCGGCACGCATAGCTGTAAAAGGTTGTGAACTGGCGACTTCCCGCTTCAGTTTTGCCCAGGTCGGCCGTAGCATTGTCGAACACATGAGCCCCGCGCTGCGGCCTCATCCACCGCTGACCCCTTGGCAGCGCCTGCGCCTGCAGCTCGGGATCTGAATTTTTGATTCGCCCATCAACGATGGGCATGAAGTGTACCTGCCGCGAGGCGGAGGGAACCCCGTGCGTTTTTCCGATGTAAGTGATGTCACCCTGGTGGTGACGAGTTGCGGGCGTTTCGACCTGCTCAAGGAAACCCTGGAAAGCTTTGACCGGTACAACACCGCAACGGTCCGCGAGGTCTTCATCACCGAAGACTCGGGCAACGATGCGGTGCATGACGCGGTGCCGGAGCACTGGAAAGGGCATTGCACGGTATTCGTGAACCGACCCAAGCTGGGCCAGCTGGCGTCGATCGACCTGGCCTACAGCCGTGTGCGGACACCGTTCATCTTCCATTGCGAGGATGACTGGCGTTTCTATCGCCCAGGGTTCGTCGAGGATTCCCGCGCAATCCTCGAAGTCAGCCCACACCTGCTTCAGGTCTGGCTGCGCAGTCACGCCCACGACCTGGCCATTCACAGCCCGTACATCCACCTGGGTGATCGCCAGGTGATCGCTGGCGTGCCTTGCTACCCGCTGATCTCCGAAAAAGCCGAGTGGCAGGCCTTCTCGCTCAACCCGGGGCTGCGGCGCTTGAGCGATTATCAATGCTGCGCGCCTTATGCGGCCTATTCTGGAGAGAAGGCGCTGTCGCGTCGTTATGCCGAGTTGAACCTGACGGCAGTGACCCTCGAAGGTGACGCGGTACTGCATACCGGCTTCGGCATGCACGTGACCGTACCGGAGGAGGTTCAACGCAAGGTCCGCCGTCGGCAACGGGATCGGGTGAAGTTTGCGCTATCGTCGTTGCTCGGGCTGGTGGTTGGGCTGGGGATCGGTTTCCTGGCACATTGATACGGCTCATACGAAGCCCACGGACTCCTGAAAGGGGCGCAATGCCGTTGAATATCGTCAATGTGATGTGGTCGGGCGGCTCGCCCTACATGTCCATACACAAGGTCCATCGGGATCTTCTGGTTCATGCGCACTCGGACGCGCGGGTTTGTAACTGGTTGTTGCTCGGTGACGGTCTGTGCAGCAGTTTCGGGCAGGTGCGCTGTTGGCATTTGCCGCAGCGTTTGCTCAAGGGACGAATGCCTTATGTGCTGGCGATGCCATGGCTCCGCTGGCGCCTTCGCAAGGCGTTGGTCGAGGCTTCGGTAGACCTGCTGCTGCTGGACGGGCTGGGCGTGGCCCGGCTGCTCTTGCCGCTCGTCCGGCAAACGCCGGGCGTGCGGATCATCGTGCTGTTCCATGGCAAGACGCGTCTGAGCACAAGCGATGTCAGGCTGTTTCGCAGCCTGCCACCCGAGCAACTGAGTATCGCTGCCGTATCCGCGACATTGGCGCGTTCGCTTGAACAGGGGCTTGGCTGCCCGGTGGGCACCTTGCGGATGTCCCTGGACCCCCAGGCATTCACCCAGCAGTTGCTGGATCGGGAAGAGGCCCGCCAGGCGCTGGCGCTTCCGGTGCAAGGGCCTTTGCTGGGCGCTGTGGGGCGCCTGGTCGAGGGCAAGGGCTTCGAAATGCTGATCGAGGCATTCGCCCAGGTGCGGGAGCGTCAACCCGATTTGCGTCTGGCCATTCTTGGTGGAGGTCCGCTACGCGCTCGGCTGGAGGCGCAGGCCAAGGCGCTTGGCGTCGAGGGCAGCGTGCACTTCGGTGGGCATCGAGATGACCTGATCCGGCTGTACCCGGCCTTTGACTGGTTGTTGGTGCCTTCCCGCTCGGAAGGGCTTGGCTTGGTAGTGCAGGAGGCCGTGCTGTCAGGCGTACCGGTGTTCTGCAGCGACTTGCCAGTGTTTCGCGAGCAGTTGGGCGAGGCGGGATGCTACCTGCCCGTGGGTGATCTGGGCGCCTGGGCCGACGCGATCGGCCAATGCAGCCGGCGTGATGCTGCTGCTCAGGCCCATGAGCAGTGGCGAGCCTTGGCACCGCAAGAGCGATGGGAGGCCTTCAAGGAGGGCTCGGCCGGCTTGCTGAAACGTTGACGTTCAGTGTTGCGAGAGTGCTGCCTCGAACGCTTCCAGGGGGAACTGGTTGGCGAGCCGTTCACGCTCGATGTAACGCACCATGTGGCGAACGTTGCGCCTTACCATCCGCGATGAAAGTGGGGCACGCAGGAAACGCATGTCGGCGACGTCGATCAGCCCCAGGACTCCTTCGGGAGTTTCCACCACATTGCCCAGGTGCAGCGAGCGGAAGTAGATGCCCGAGCGGTGCATCCGGCGAACCAGGTCCACCAGCCGTGGCAAGTGTTGCTCCCAGTCGAAACTGCCCTCACGCGACAGCTGTAGCAGGGTTCGCCCCGGGAGCGGGCGGTAGAGTACGGCCGTGCGACCTGGCAGTGCCAGCTTGTGATGGCTGATCACCTCCAGGGTTGGAAAGCCCAGTTGCGCGAGGTGCAGGGCGTTGTCGACGAAGCGCTGCGAATACGGCCGCAGCAATGCGGATGAAATCAGGCGTTTGCGACGAAAAACCTTGAGGATGTTTCCATCCTCAAGCAGGTAGACTTTGGCGCCATGGCTGTCTGCTTCAAGAATCGTGGCGCCGTGTGTCAGCTGATCGAAGTCGACCTGGGTTAGCCGGGAGCATTGCATTGGGGTGGCCTTGTCTTCTGGGCAAGCAAAATGACCGGCCATAATGCCGAAAATTGCCCGGAAGCACCATGCGGGTGTGAGTTCGATTCATCGGGGGAAACTGATGTTCTACGAAAAGCGCTGGGTGCAAGCCTGGTTGGGGTTGGGTTTTGCCTGGTTCCTGGCGGCGATTGCGCTGGCACCGAGCAACAAGCTGTACCAGCAGGGGCTGCTGCTGTTCCTGTGGTTGCCGACCTTGTTGCTGGCTTGGCCGGCCCGGCATCTTTTTGCCCAGGCATGGCGCCGTCAGCGTGCCTTGTGGGCCAGTATCGCCTTGTTGCTGGCCTGGAGTGCCGCGACGCTCGCCTGGTCCTCCACCGAGGAAGGCTCGCGCGAAGTCAAGCGTCTGCTGTACATCCTGGTATTTCTGATGGCTTTCCCATTGCTGGCGCCGCGGGGTGAGGAGCGTAGCCGCGTACTTTTGCGCGTTGGCGGGGCGCTGCTGGCCGTCGCGGCGCTGGTATCGATCATTCGCTTCTACAGTGTGCTCGGCTATCCGCTTAATACCCGGCTCGAGGGGATCGGGGAGATCTCCCACCCGATTCTCGGTGCCTATGTCATTGGCGCGGCGATCATCTGGTTGTTGTTCGACTGCCCTCGGAATCGGGGGCTGCAATTGGGGTGGTTGGCCGCACTCGCGTGCCTGGGGGCGTTTGTCGCACTCACTCAAAGCCGGGGCGCGCTCCTGTCCGTGGCGCTCACCGTGCTGCTTGCGCCGCTCTGGTTCCGTAGTCGCTTCAGTGGTGCCCTTGCCATGGGCGTGTTGGTCGTGGGGAGTGCTGCAACCTACATGGCCTATGACTTGATCATGCTGCGTGGCTCATCTTACCGCCCGGAGATATTCCAGGTGGCCCTGCAAATGATCGGCGAGCATCCCTGGACCGGGCTTGGACTGGGGGCGTTCTATCGGGTCGAGGCAGCCGGCCTGCAGTTCGATCACACCCATAACATGTTCACCCATGTTGCCGTCGAACTCGGTCTGCCGGGCATGCTGCTGTGGATCGCGGTATGGCTGTTCACCCTGGGCGAGATCATACGAGCGCGCTCGACCCCGTTCGGCAAGGTGTTGTTGAGCCTGTGGGTGTTCTCCACCCTGGCGATGCAGTTCGACGCAGCAAGCCTGACAGGCACGCCACGCGCCGAATGGTTCGTCAGTTGGTTGCCGGTGGGGTTGGCGATGTTGCTACCTGGAGCGCGGCCCGGTGACAAGCCTGTGGTAAAATCGCCGGTTCAACCTGTACAGCGAGCTTGACGATGGCCGAAACACCGCGCCCTGCGGAAAATTCCTCCAGCCTGAAGATCTACTTCCGGCTGTTGAGCTATGTGAAACCCTACATCGGCATCTTCCTGCTGAGCATCGTGGGCTTCGTGATCTTCGCCTCCACCCAGCCCATGCTGGCCGGGATCCTCAAGTACTTCGTCGACGGCCTCAGCAACCCTGAGGCCGTGCTATTTCCCGACGTGCCGTACCTGCGTGACCTGCAACTGCTGCAGGCAGTACCGTTGCTGATCATCCTTATCGCCGCCTGGCAAGGCCTGGGCTCGTTCCTGGGCAACTACTTCCTGGCCAAGGTATCGCTCTGCCTGGTGCATGATTTGCGGGTCGAGCTGTTCAACAAGCTGCTGGTACTGCCTAACCGCTATTTCGACAACCACAACTCCGGTCACCTGATCTCGCGTATCACCTTCAACGTGACGATGGTCACCGGCGCGGCAACTGATGCGATCAAGGTCGTGATCCGCGAAGGCCTGACGGTGGTGTTCCTGTTCGTCTACCTGCTGTGGATGAACTGGCAGCTCACATTGGTCATGCTTGCGATCCTGCCGGTCATCGCCGTAATGGTCAGCACTGCCAGCAAGAAATTCCGCAAGCAGAGCAAGAAGATCCAGGTGGCCATGGGCGACGTGACACATGTCGCCTCCGAGACCATCCAGGGTTACCGGGTGGTACGTAGTTTTGGCGGTGAGCGCTACGAGGAGCAGCGTTTCAGCAAGGCCAGCCAGAGTAACACCGACAAACAACTGCGCATGACCAAGACCGGCGCCCTGTACACGCCACTGTTGCAGTTGGTGATCTACACCGCGATGGCCGTGTTGATGTTCCTGGTGCTGTTCTTGCGTGGCGAGGCGTCGGCCGGGGACCTGGTCGCCTACATCACTGCTGCCGGCCTGTTGCCCAAGCCTATCCGCCAGCTTTCCGAGGTCAGCTCGACCATCCAGAAGGGCCTGGCGGGCGCCGAGAGCATCTTTGAACAGTTGGACGAACAAACCGAAGTTGATAGCGGCACCATCGAGAAGCCGCGAGTCGAGGGTCGTCTGGAGGTGCGCAACCTCAGCTTCACCTACCCCGGTACCGAGCGCCAGGTACTCAGCGATATCAGCTTCACCGCCGAGCCGGGCCAGATGATCGCACTGGTGGGGCGCTCCGGCAGTGGCAAGTCGACGCTCGCGGCATTGATCCCGCGCTTCTACCACCACAGCGAAGGGCAGATCCTGCTTGATGGCGTGGAGATCGAGCAGTACCGCCTGCGCAACCTGCGCCAGCATGTGTCTCAGGTGACCCAGCATGTGACCCTGTTCAACGACACGGTGGCCAATAACATCGCCTACGGTGACCTTGCCGGTGCGCCGCGCGAGGACATCGAGGCAGCGGCGGCCGATGCCTATGCCAAGGAATTCGTCGACCAGTTGCCCAAAGGCTTCGACACCGAAGTAGGCGAGAACGGCGTGCTGCTGTCCGGGGGCCAGCGCCAGCGCCTGGCGATTGCCCGAGCCCTGTTGAAGAACGCGCCATTGCTGATCCTCGACGAGGCGACTTCGGCCCTCGACACCGAGTCCGAGCGCCATATCCAGGCGGCCCTGGACCATGTCATGCAGGGGCGTACCACGCTGGTGATCGCCCACCGCCTGTCGACCATCGAGAAGGCGGACATGATCCTGGTGATGGACCAGGGCCGCCTGGTGGAGCGCGGCACCCACGCCGAACTCCTCGCGGCCAATGGCTATTATGCCCGCCTGCACGCCATGGGGCTGGACGCACCGGAAAACGCCGACATCACCTGACCCCTCGAGAATCGGGGCCTGCAGGGCCCCGATTGACACCACGATGTTCACAGATGCAGGTGGCCGTAAAGCCATCCTCGCCCCTGTGCTAATATCCTGCCCCTGTTCACTTTTTCATATGGGTTGCCCATGAAGTTGTCCATGCCGCGTTTCGATCAAGCCCCGGTATTGGTGGTCGGCGATGTCATGCTCGACCGCTACTGGCATGGCGGTACTTCACGTATTTCGCCCGAGGCGCCAGTGCCGGTAGTCAAGGTCGACCAGATCGAGGATCGCCCCGGTGGCGCGGCCAACGTGGCCTTGAACATCGCCGCCCTCGGCGCGCCCGCCTCGCTGGTCGGTGTCACCGGCCAGGACGAGGCTGCCGACAGCCTCGCCAACAGCCTGCAGGCTGCCGGCGTGCGTTCGATCTTCCAGCGCATCGCCCACCAGCCGACCATCGTCAAGCTGCGGGTCATGAGCCGGCACCAGCAGTTGCTGCGCATCGATTTCGAAGAGCCTTTCGCCACCGATCCCTTGTCGCTGGGGGAAGAGGTCGAAGGGCTGCTCGAAGGCGTCAAGGTCCTGGTCTTGTCCGACTATGGCAAGGGCGCGCTGCGCAATCACCAGGCGCTGATCCAGGCCGCTCGCCAGAAGCAGATCCCGGTCCTGGCCGACCCCAAGGGCAAGGATTTCTCGATCTACCGTGGCGCCAGCCTGATCACGCCGAACCTGAGCGAGTTCGAGGCCATCGTCGGGCGCTGTGCCGACGAGGCCGAACTGGTTGCCAAAGGCTTGAAGCTGCTGGAAGAGCTGGACCTCGGCGCCTTGCTGGTGACCCGTGGCGAGCATGGCATGACCCTGCTGCGCGTCGGCCATCCGGCCCTGCACCTGCCGGCTCGTGCCCGTGAAGTGTTCGATGTGACCGGTGCCGGTGATACCGTGATTTCGACCCTTGCCGCTGCGATTGCCGCCGGCGAGGACCTGCCCCATGCCGTCGCCCTGGCCAACCTGGCGGCCGGCATCGTGGTCGGCAAGCTCGGTACCGCCGCCATCAGCGCCCCCGAGCTGCGCCGGGCCATCCAGCGCGAGGAGGGCTCGGAGCGTGGTGTGTTGAGCCTGGAACAGCTGTTGCTGGCCATCGACGATGCCCGTGCGCACAACGAGACGATCGTCTTCACCAACGGCTGCTTCGATATTCTTCACGCGGGCCACGTAACCTACCTGGAACAGGCTCGCGCCCAAGGCGACCGGCTGATCGTCGCGATCAACGACGATGCCTCGGTCAGCCGCCTGAAAGGGCCTGGCCGGCCGATCAACAGTGTCGACCGGCGCATGGCCGTGCTGGCCGGCCTGGGGGCGGTGGACTGGGTGATCAGCTTCCCCGAGGCCACGCCGGAAAACCTGCTGCGCCAGGTCAAGCCGGACGTGCTGGTCAAGGGCGGCGACTATGGCATCGACCAAGTGGTCGGCGCCGACATCGTCAAGGCCTATGGCGGCACGGTGAAGGTGCTGGGGTTGGTGGAGAACAGCTCGACCACGGCCATCGTCGAGAAGATCCGCAAGCACTGACATCGACCTTCCTGTAGGAGCCAGCCTTGCTGGCGAACCGGTTTCTGCGCAGTGTTCGCCAGCAAGGCTGGCTCCTACAGAGGGTTGGCCTATTTATGCAGTGAGGTGCGCGCCCGCTCCAGCAGGGCACGCGCCTTGTCACTGAAGCGCTCCAGGTGCGACGCCGGCGCCGCCCTGCTTTCGACCAGCCCTTGGTCCTTCAGCCATTGCTTCCAGCGCACCCGCTCATCCCGAACGACCCAGCCTTCCTGGCGAGCGAAACTCTCCGCCAGCCATAGCCCGCGCGTGCTGGCTGGCAACAGTTGGTCCTTTTTCACGGTGTAGAGCTCTGCCAGTGGCTTGCCGTCCTGCAAGGGCATCAGGTACAGGTCGGGGCGCTTGCGGTCCAGGCGTGCCACCAACTGGTCGCCTTCGAGGCGTTCGTCGACATGGAACAGGCTCAGTGACTTGGCTTCCCTGGGCACTTCAAGACGCAGGTCGTAGATCAGTTGCAACGATGCAGTGGGCAGGTGCACATAGGCTTGTGGCCGCTCCAGCAACATCAGGTTGCCACAGTGCACGGGGCGCGCGGCTCCCGAGGCCGGTGTCAGGACGAAAGGCAGGGCCTCTCGATAATGCAGGGCGTCGGCGTAGGGCGCTGGCAGCCAGGTGTCATTGAAGCGGCCGCCGAGCCAGCCTTCGGGTGTTTCCAGCAGGCACTCCTCGGCCACCTCCTGAATCGCTGTATGCAGGGGCAGGTTCAGTTCGTGGGCGGGCACATAGCCAGAGATCAGTTTCAGCACCACATCGCCGCGATCCTGGCGGCGTTGACGCACCAGCACCCAATAGTCGCGGCCATGCCAATGCAGGGTCAGGCGTACCGACACGCCCAGGTTGGCCAGCTCGGCCACAAAGTGGTCACTGTTCTGCAACTGGATCGCCTTGCGCCGCTGCAGCGTCTGGGCGAAGTTCAGCGGCATGCCGATGCTCTGGTAGGTGAGGCCGTCGTGCGTGGCCTCGACATGCAGGGGCAGGGTCTTGAAGTTGCTCGGGTTCTTGCGGATCAGCGTACGCGGCACGAGGCTCCTCCTTGCGATGGGCCCCCGCCCAGGCGGCTCAGGGGCGACCCAGGATGCGGGCGACGGTGGCCACGTTGTGGGCCAGGTGAACCGGGTTGATGGTGCCGACAATGGCACTGTTGACGCCTGGATGGGCAAACAGCAGCTCGAAGCTGGCCTGTACCGGGTCGACGCCAGGCGCCAGGCAGATGTGCCCGCTGGCCAGAGCCTTCTTCACCAGGATCGCCTTGCCGTGCTCGGCAGCGTAGTCCAGCACCGGGCGTTCCGCCTGCTCGTTGAGGTTGTAGGTGACCATGGCGCAGTCGCCCTGCTCCAAGGCTTTCAGGCCGCCGGCAACGGTCTTGCCGGAGAAACCATAGCCGAGAATCTTGCCCTCCTGCTTGAGCGTGGCGAGGGTTTCATAGACCGCCTCGTGTTCGAGGATCGCCAGGTCGTTGCCGTCGGAGTGCACCAGCACCAGCTCGATGCGGTCGGTTTCCAGGCGTTTGAGGCTGCGCTCGACAGAGCGGCGTGTGTGGGCGGCACTGAAGTCGAAATGCGACTGACCGTTGTCGAACTCTTCACCAACCTTGCTGACGATGACCCACTTGTCACGCTGGCCGCGCAGCAGCGGGCCCAGGCGCTCCTCGCTGCGGCCGTAGGCTGGGGCGGTGTCGAGCAGGTTGATCCCCAGTTCGCGCGCCTGCCCGAGCAGCAGACGGGCGGTTTGGTCATCGGGGATGGTGAAACCGTTGGGGTACTTCACCCCCTGGTCACGGCCCAGCTTGACCGTGCCCAGGCCCAGGGGCGATACGCGCAGGCCGGTGCTGCCCAAGGGGCGGTGGTGGTCGTGCAGGGTTGGCAGGCTCATGGCAGCAGTTGCTCCCAGGCGGGTACACCCAGCGGTGGACGCGGCAGGTCGGCCAAGTCTGGCTGCGCCGAGGGGCGGATACCGTCACGCTCGAAGCTGGCCAGCACACGGTCGGCAAAGTCCGGCGCCAGGGCCAGCTTGGTCGGCCAGCCCACCAGCAGGCGCTGCTGTTCGGCGAGGAAGGCGTTGTCCGGGCGCACCAGGCCCGATTGCGCGGGCTCGGCGCGGTCGACCCGCAGGGTGGCCCAGCGTACCTGGTTCTGGTCGACCCAGGGCAACAGGCCGGCAACTTCCTTCTGCGCCGCGGCGATCTGCGCGGCAGGCTCGCGGGCCACGCCGTCGGCCTCGGCGATGTCGCCGCCGAGGTACCACACCCACTGGCCGTCGGCGGCCGGGTGGGTGGTCACGGTGATGCGTGGCTTGGGGCCACCGCCCAGGCAGTGGGCGTACAGGGGTTTGAGGTTGGGCCCCTTGGCCAGGACCATGTGCAGTGGGCGGCGCTGCATGGCGGGCTGGTCGAGACCAAGGGCGTGCAGCAGGTCCGCCGTGCCGCCACCGGCGCTGAGGACGATGCGTTGGGCGCGGATCTCGCGACCATCGACGATCAGCCCGCTCAGTTCGCCGTCGTCGCGCAGGGGCTCGATATGTTCGCCCGCCAGCAGGCTGTCGCCGGCCAGCTGTGCAAGGTTGGCCAGCAGGCTGGGCACGTCGATGACCAGCTCGGCCAGGCGGTAGACCTTGCCCTTGAACGCCCGATCCTGCAGCGCCGGGGGCAGTTGCTCGCCCTTGACCTGGTCGACCCGGCCGCGCACGGCCTTGCTGGCGAAGAAGCTGGTGAGGTTGCCGGCCAGGGTGCCGGGAGACCACAGATAGTGAGCGTCGGACAACAGGCGGGTGCCCGTCAGATCCAGCTCGCCGTTGCCGGCCAGCGCTTCGCGCCAGCGCCGTGGCATGTCGGCGATGGCCTCGGAGGCGCCGGTCAGGGCGCCGTGCAGGGCGTACTTGGTGCCGCCGTGGATGATCCCCTGCGACTTGATGGTCTGCTCGCCGCCCAGGCTGGCGCGCTCCACCAGCACTGTCGAATAGCCCAGACGGCGCAGGCGGGCGTTGAGCCAGAGGCCTGCGACCCCGGCGCCGACGATCAGCACGTCAGTGGAAATGGCGGATGGCATGCGGGCACCTCGAAAGCTGGGACAGGTGCGCAGTATACAGGCTAAGCCCTCGGCCAGCTTGCACAGGACCTGTAGGAGCCAGCTTGCTGGCGATGCAAGGCGCAGCCTTGCCAGTCGGTGTCGAGCGTGTTCGCCAGCAAGCTGGCTCCTACAGGGGGAGCGGCGTCAGTGCCCGGCGGTGTTGGAGAACACCTGGATCACCACCACGCCGCCGACGATCATGGCCATGCCCAGCATCGCCGGGACATCCAGCTTCTGCCCATAGATCACCAGGGCCGCGACACTGATCAGCACGATGCCCAGCCCCGACCAGATCGCATAAGCGATGCCCACCGGAATGCTGCGCACCACCAGGGTCAGCATCCAGAACGCCACCCCGTAGCCGCAGATCATCAACAGCAGCGGCAGCGGCGTGCTCAGCCCCTTGACCGCCTTCATGGAGGCGGTGGCGATGACTTCGGCGCAGATGGCGATGGCGAGATAGGTATAGGCGTTCATGGTGCGGGTCCTCCGTTGCTGGCTGTGCATTCTAGAGGATGCCAAGATGCGGTAAAGTCATTACCTATCTGATTTGGAGATGGGTTGGTCATGGCCGAGCACTGGAACCTGGAGCAACTGCGGCTGTTCGTGCGCACGGCGGAACTGCGTTCGTTTTCCGCCGTGGCGCGCGAGCAGCGCAGGGCGCAGTCGGCGGTAAGCAACGCCATCGCCTTGTTGGAGGCGGACTTGGGCGTGGCGCTGTTCGAGCGCAGCAGCGGGCGCCAGCCCCGGCTGACCGAAAGCGGCGCCGCGTTGTTGGAGGATGCCCGCGAACTCTTGCGCCAGTGCGAACGGCTCGACGGTCGTGCCCTGGCATTGATGCGTGGTCAGGAAGCCTTGCTGCGGGTGGCCCAGGACGAGGCCATGCCGTACCAGCCGGTGATCGATAGCCTCGACGAACTGGCGGCGCGCTTCCCCTACCTGGAGGTCCAACTGGCCAGCGGTGCCCAGGGGGATGTGGCACGCAAGCTAGTGGAGCGGCGCGCCGACCTTGGCCTGTTCTTCCATCACGAAAGCATTCCGGCTTCGCTTGAGCGCCGCGCGCTGGGCAGTGTCGAGATGGTCACGGTGTGTGCCGTCGACCATCCACTGGCCGGCCTGGCCAAGGTCAGCCGCCAGCAACTGGCCCGCCATCGTCAATTGCTGATCACCCCCCAGCAAAGCGGCTACCCCGGTGGCGAGGCGATCAGCCCGCAGGTCTGGCGCGCCGACAGTTTCTACGCCATGGCCGAGCTGCTGATGCGCGGCCTGGGGTGGGCTTGGCTGCCCCGCCATGTGGTGCAGTACCCCACCTACCAGGCACAGATGGTCGAGCTGGACAGCGAGTGGCGCCCGCCAGCGCTGGTCGCGGAGCTGGCCTGGCGCCGTGACGAACCGCTGGGGCCGGCCGCCCAATGGCTGGCCGAGCGCTTCGCCGTGCACTTGCGAGCGATTGGCTGACAGGCCTTTTCGCGCGGTTCCTAGTAAACTCCGCCGCCATGAACAGAACCCTCTATACCCTGCTGTTTCACCTGGGCCTGCCGCTGGTCGCGCTGCGCCTGTTCCTGCGCGGGCGCAAGGCGCCGGCCTACCGAGCGCGCATTGCAGAGCGCTTCGCCTGGCAGTTGCCGCCGCTGCGCCAGGGAGGCATCTGGGTACATGCGGTCTCGGTGGGCGAGAGCATCGCCGCCGCACCGATGGTTCGCGCCCTGCTCGCGCAGTACCCGGACCTGCCCATCACGCTCACCTGCATGACCCCGACCGGCTCGGAGCGGATCCATGCGATGTTCGCCAACGAGCCACGGGTGCAGCACTGCTACCTGCCCTACGATTTGCCGTGGGCGGCGGGGCGCTTCCTCGACCATGTGCGGCCGAAGCTGGGCGTCATCATGGAAACCGAGCTGTGGCCCAATCATATCCACCAGTGCGCGAAGCGCGGCATTCCGGTGGCGCTGGCCAATGCACGGCTGTCCGAACGTTCGGCGCGGGGCTATGCCCGTTTCGCCGGCCTGACCCGGCCGATGCTCGAGGAGATGAGCCTGATCGCGGTGCAGACCGAGACCGAGGCCGAGCGTTTTCGCAGCCTGAGTGCCCGCGCCGAGTGCGTGCAAGTGACCGGCTCGATCAAGTTCGACCTGAAGGTCGACGAGCAGTTGTTGCCGCGTGCCCGTGAGCTGCGTGGGCAGTGGGGCGCGACCCAGCGCCCGGTATGGATCGCCGCCAGTACCCATGACGGTGAGGATGCGTTGATTCTCGCTGCCCACCAGCAATTGCTGCAGGTGCACAGTGATGCGCTGCTGATCCTGGTGCCGCGCCATCCCGAGCGATTCAACGCGGTGCATGCCCTGTGCGCCGAGCAGTTCGCCACGGTGCGCCGCTCGCTGGGCGAGCCGGTGGCGGCGCAGACCCAGGTGTTGCTGGGTGACACCATGGGGGAATTGCTGTTCCTCTATGCCCTGGCCGACATCGCCTTCGTCGGCGGCAGCCTGGTGCCCACGGGCGGGCACAACCCGTTGGAGCCAGCGGCATTGGCGTTGCCGGTGCTCATGGGGCCGCACGTGTTCAACTTCCTCGAGATCAGCGCGATGCTGCGCGAGGCGGGAGCGTTGCAGCAGGTGGATGACGCCGAAGGGCTGGCAGGGGCGGTGCGCCGACTGGTGGAGCTGCCCCAGGATGCCCGACGCATGGGCGAGGCGGGCAGGGCGGTGATGCAGGCTAATCAGGGCGCGTTGCAGCGCCTGCTGGATGGGCTGGCAAGGCTGCTGTAGGAGCCAGCTTTGCTGGCGATGCAAGGCGTAGCCTTGCTAGCGAAAACGGCGTGGCGCCGTTCGCCAGCAACGCTGGCTCCTACAGGTATGGCGGTGCCTGGGTCGGCAATCAGGGGCGGCGTTCGAAGTTCTTCGCCGCCGCCGCCGCCAGGTCCGGTGGCAGGAAGTCCTTGTCCGGGTTGTAGTCGGCTTTCAGGTAGCGCCCAAGGTCCTGCAGGTCCTGCGGGCTCAACGTGCCCGCGGCCTGCTTCAGGCGCAGGTTGTCGAGGATGTAGTCATAGCGGCTGTTGTTATAGTCGCGCACCGAGGTGTACAGCTGGCGCTGGGCGTCGAGCACATCGACGATGTTGCGGGTACCCACCTGGTAGCCGATCTCGGTGGCTTCCAGCGCGCTCTGGTTGGAGATGATCGACTGCTTGCGCGCCTGCACTTGCTCGACGTCGGTGTTCACCGCGCGGTGCAGGTTGCGGGTGTTCTCCACCACCTGGCGGCGCAGGCTTTCGCGCTGCTGTTCGGTCTGAGTGAGGCGCGCGTAGGCTTCGCGAACCTGCGAGCTGGTCAGGCCGCCACTGTAGATCGGGATGTTCAGTTGCAGGCCGATGCTGGTCTGTTCCACGTCACGACCGTAATGCACGTTCGGTTGCAATTGCGAGTTGGTGAAACCGAGATTGTCGTTGTCACCCTTCTGGTATTTCGCCACGGCATCAAGGGTCGGCGCATGGCCGGCCTTGCGCTGGCGTACGGTCTCTTCGGCGGCCGTCACGGCGTGGTTGGTCGCCAGCAGGTTGAGGTTCTGCCGCCCGGCGGTCTCGACCCAGGCCTTGGCGTCGTTGGGGGTCGGCACCTGCACCGGCAGGGTGTGGACCACGCCCTGGATCGCGCTGTACTGGCGGTTGGTCAGGGTGATCAGGGCTTCGAAGGCATCCTGCACCTGGCGCTCGGCGATGATCCGGTTGGCCCGGGCAGTGTCGTAGCTGGCTTGCGATTGCAGCACGTCGGTCTTGTCCGAAAGGCCGACGTCGAAGCGTTCGTTGGATTGGTCCAGCTGGCGCTTGAAGGCCGCTTCTTCAGCTTTGGTCGAGGCCAGGTTGTCCTGGGCGCGCAGCACGGCGAAGTAGTTCTCGGCAGTCTGCAGGATCAGGTTCTGCTCGGTGGCCGACAGTTCCAGCGCGGCCTGTTCGTTGACGGACTCGGCGGCCTGCAACTGGAACCAGCGGTCGGCGCGGAAGATCGGTTGCGCCAGGGTGGCGCTCCAGGCGTTGCCGCTGCGGTTGGAGGTGATCGACGGCTCGTCGAGCTTGGTCCGGGTGTTCATCATCTCGGCACCGGCCGAGAGGTTGGGCAGCAGGCCGGCGCGGGCCTGGGGCACCACTTCACGGCGGGCGCCATAGTCGGCGCGGGCGGCGGCCAGGTCGGCGTTGTTGTCGACCGCTTCCTGGTAGACGCTGACCAGGTCGGTCTTCACCGTCGTGGGCGTATCCACTGCCCAGGCCACTCCGTGGGACGCACAAGACACGGCAATTGCCAGTGAGAGTTTGCGCAGCATAGGGCAATCCTTGATCAAATTTTATTTACTGTACTGTCGGGTATCGAGCGATGCGCCAGTGTAGTGCCGCGCGCCGTCCTCAACAATCCGCCGCTTGTGCCATTTATCACCCCCGGATTTACCCGCTTGGCTTTGCCGGCCACTCCAGTCTAGACTGCGCATGTTCTTGTCGGGGTGCCTTGAAGCAAAGGCTGAGATCGCAAAGTTGCGGATCCCGTTGAACCTGATCAGGTTAGCGCCTGCGTAGGGAACAAGATTGCTCTCATTATCCCGGGAGCCTCTTGTGCCAGGTCCGGGATCGTCACAGCTGCATGCAGCTCACGGCACCCCATATCCGGCACTGCACTCGTCAATACGGGTGCGTCCGCGCCTTTCAGGTTCACCCCGACATTCCGCCCGCGAGGGAGCTGTCTGGAGAGCCTGTGATGAGCAAACAAGAAAAAGCGATCAGTCTGAGCGAGTCGGCCCAAGTCGACCAACAGTCCGTGCAACCCCTGCCCAATTCGCGCAAGGTCTATGTCGAAGGTTCGCGCCCCGATATCCGCGTGCCCATGCGCGAGATCAGCCTGCACGACACCCCCACCGACTTCGGCGGCGAGAAGAACGCCCCGGTGCTGGTGTATGACACCTCCGGCCCGTACACCGACCCCAACGTCGTCATCGACGTGCGCAAGGGCCTGGGCGATGTGCGCTCGGCCTGGATCGACGCCCGTGGCGACACCGAACGCCTGGAGGGCCTGAGCTCGAACTTCGGCCTGCAGCGCCTGAACGACGCGGAGCTTGCCAAGCTGCGCTTCGCCCACGTGCGCAACCCACGCCGCGCCAAGGCCGGCGCCAACGTTTCGCAGATGCACTACGCGCGCCAGGGCATCATCACCGCCGAGATGGAATACGTCGCCATCCGCGAGAACATGAAGCTGCAGGAAGCCCGTGCCGCCGGCCTGCTGGACCAGCAGCACGCCGGCCACAGCTTCGGCGCGAGCATTCCGAAAGAGATCACCCCCGAGTTCGTTCGCGAGGAGATCGCCCGTGGCCGTGCGATCATCCCGGCCAACATCAACCACACGGAACTGGAGCCGATGATCATCGGCCGCAACTTCCTGGTGAAGATCAACGGCAACATCGGCAACAGCGCCCTGGGCTCCTCGATCGAGGAAGAAGTGGCCAAGCTGACCTGGGGCATCCGTTGGGGTTCGGACACGGTCATGGACCTGTCCACCGGCAAGCACATCCACGAAACCCGCGAGTGGATCATCCGCAACTCGCCGGTACCGATCGGCACCGTGCCAATCTACCAGGCCTTGGAGAAGGTCAATGGCGTCGCCGAGGACCTGACCTGGGAGCTGTTCCGCGACACCCTGATCGAACAGGCCGAACAGGGCGTGGACTACTTCACCATCCACGCCGGCGTGTTGCTGCGCTACGTACCGCTGACCGCCAAGCGCGTCACCGGCATCGTCAGCCGCGGCGGCTCGATCATGGCCAAGTGGTGCCTGGCGCACCACAAAGAGAACTTCCTGTACACGCACTTCGACGAAATCTGCGAAATCATGAAGGCCTACGACGTCAGCTTCTCGCTGGGTGACGGCCTGCGCCCGGGCTCGATCGCCGACGCCAACGACGCTGCCCAGTTTGGTGAGCTGGAAACCCTCGGCGAGCTGACCAAGATCGCCTGGAAGCATGACGTGCAGTGCATGATCGAAGGCCCTGGCCATGTGCCGATGCAGTTGATCAAGGAGAACATGGACAAGCAGCTCGAATGCTGCGACGAGGCGCCGTTCTACACCCTGGGCCCGCTGACCACCGACATCGCCCCGGGTTACGACCACATCACCTCGGGCATCGGCGCGGCGATGATCGGCTGGTTCGGTTGCGCCATGCTCTGCTATGTCACGCCCAAGGAACACCTGGGCCTGCCGAACAAGGATGACGTGAAGACCGGCATCATCACCTACAAGATCGCCGCCCATGCCGCCGACCTTGCCAAGGGCCACCCGGGCGCGCAGATTCGTGACAACGCGTTGTCCAAGGCGCGCTTCGAGTTCCGTTGGGAGGACCAGTTCAACCTGGGCCTGGACCCGGACACCGCACGCTCGTTCCACGACGAAACCTTGCCCAAGGAGTCGGCCAAGGTCGCGCACTTCTGCTCCATGTGCGGGCCGAAGTTCTGTTCGATGAAGATCACCCAGGAAGTGCGCGAGTACGCCGCCAAGATCGAAACCGTGGATGTGACGGTCGAGCAGGGCATGCGCGAGCAGTCCGAGCGGTTCCGCCAGGAAGGCAGCCAGCTGTACCAAAAGGTGTAAGTAAACCTTGGGGGCCGCGTCGCGGCCCTTTCGCGGCACAAGGCCGCTCCTACAGGGACGGTGCAGGTCTCTGTAGGAGCGGCCTTGTGCCGCGAATCGAGGACAAAGTCCTCGCCAGCAACAATTCCAATATTCCGGCGAGCCTCCCATGACATCACCCAGCCATTTCTCCCCCGACCACCCGGTCCCCTCCCACCACCGCCAGTTCGGTGCCCGCGACCTGTTCTCGCTGTGGTTCTCCCTCGGCATCGGCCTGATGGTCCTGCAGGTCGGCGGGCTGCTGGCGCCAGGTCTGGGCCTGGCCGGCTCGATCCTGGCGATCACCCTCGGCACGGCGGTCGGGGTGCTGCTGCTCGCGGCGGCTGGCGTGATCGGCAGCGACACCGGCTTGTCGGCGATGGGCAGCCTGCGCCTGACCCTGGGCCGCCACGGCGCGCGCCTGCCGGCCTTGCTCAACCTGCTGCAACTGATCGGCTGGGGCTCGTTCGAGATCATCGTCATGCGCGACGCCGCCAGTCTGCTGGGTACGCGCGCGTTCGGAGAAGGCAGCCACTGGAGCAGCCCACTGTTGTGGACCCTGTGCTTTGGCGCCCTGGCGACGCTCCTGGCGGTCAGCGGGCCGCTGGCCTTCGTGCGCAAGGTGCTGCGCAAATGGGGCATCTGGCTGTTGCTCGGCGCCTGCCTGTGGCTGACCTGGAACCTGTTCGCCAAGGCCGACCTGGCCGAACTGTGGCGCCGCCCAGGGGACGGTTCGCTGTCCCAGGCCGTGGGCTTTGACGTCGTCATTGCCATGCCGCTGTCGTGGTTGCCGTTGATCGCCGACTATTCACGCTTTGGCCAGCGCGCCAGCCGGGTGTTCGGCGGCACGGCGCTGGGCTTTTTCATCGGCAATGCCTGGTTGATGAGCCTGGGTGTGGCCTACACCCTGGCGTTCGCACCGAGCGGTGAGGTGAATGCACTGCTGCTGGCGCTGGCAGGCGCCGGGCTGGGTATTCCGCTGCTGCTGATTCTGCTGGACGAGTCGGAGAACGCCTTCGCCGACATTCATTCCGCTGCGGTTTCCACCGGGCTGCTGATCAAGCTAAAGGTCGAGCACCTGGCCTTGGCCATCGGTGTGCTTTGTACGCTGATCGCCCTGCTGGCGCCGTTGGCCCAGTACCAGAACTTCCTGCTGCTGATCGGCTCGGTATTCGCGCCATTGTTCGGCGTGGTGCTGGTGGACCACTTCGTGGTCCGTCGCCGCCGTTTGCCGGCGGTGGTGGAGGGGTTGCACTGGCAGGCGTTGCTGGCCTGGGCGGTGGGGGTGGCGGCCTATCACCTGATGGCGAACGCGGCGCCGGAGCTGGGGGCGACCCTGCCGGCATTGCTGCTGGCAGGGGGGCTGCACCTGGTGCTATCGCTCAGCCGCGCCCGGGAAACAGCTCGGGCTTGATCACGCCATTGAGGCGCGGGTAGGGGATCTTCAGCTCGACGTGGCCCATGGAGTACGGGGCGATGGCGTAGACCTCGTACTTGATCACCACCGCGCCGTAGGTCAGGGCGATGTGCGGCGACTGCTTGAATGGCCAGGTCTTGATGAATTCCGGGTCCTTGTCCATGCCGGTGCTGATCAGCCAGGCGCGGTGGGACTCCTCGGCGGTCTTCCAGAACGTCTCTTCCTGGCCGGGCACCAGCATGTCCTGCAGCGTCAGCACCTTGTCCAGCTTGCGCGAGTAGTTGATGAAGCCGCGCCCGGGCATGCCGTGGGCGCCGCCGCTGTCGAGGTAGCTGGACAGCTCGATGATCACCAGGCCGTCATGCTGTTCGCGTACCTTGGCTTGCAGGTAGCTGCTGTTGCGCTTGTCGGCCTGGGCCAGGTACTGCTGTTCGTACATCTGCAGCGAGGTCGGCGGGGTGCCGCGCTGGTTGTCCTCGGTCAGTTGCAACAGGCGTTTTTCGACGATGGCGTCGAGCTTGGGCAGGGCCGGGAAGTGCACCACGTCGATGTTGACCAGCGGGCAGTCGCTTTCACTGCAGCCGGGCTTGAGGTGTTCCCAGGCTTCGCGCTTGACCTCGAGCGGCGCCCGGTAGTTGGGCGTGAACAGGCTCTGGCAGGCGCCGAGCGCCAGGGCCAGGGCGGCCACGCAAGTCAGTTTGACTAGCCTCATGTTGATCCTTGCACAACGGTGATGATCGGCCTTGGACCGCCTGCGCGGCCTTCAGTTCGCCACTAAGCTAACAGAGAGTGGCGCGCCTGTCCCGGCTGCCCGAACGGTCGGCGGAAAGGGATGAAACCGCGCGGCGCGCAGAGTAGGATTGCGCGATGCGGTAATCGAGGTAATGAGGAGTTTGCATGACGGACACGTTGAATTCAGTGCCCCAGAAGGTCGAGATCGCAAGGCGCGAGCAGTTGTTCAAGGGCTTCTACAAGCTGGACAAGCTGCACCTGCGTCACGAACTGTTCGCCGGCGGCATGAGCCGTGAGTTCACCCGCGAGCTGTTCGTGCGGCATGACGCCGTCTGCGTGTTGCCCTACGATCCGCAGCGCGACGAGGTGGTCCTGATCGAGCAGTTCCGCGTCGGTGCCCTGGACAAGGTCGACAACCCTTGGCTCATCGAAATGGTGGCTGGGCTGATCGACAAGGAGGGTGAAGACCCTGAAGAAGTTGCCCGTCGCGAAGGTGAAGAAGAAGCAGGCCTGACGTTCAAGGCGCTCTGGCCGATCACCAAGTACTTCCCGTCACCTGGCGGCAGCGACGAATTTGTCCATCTCTACCTGGGTCGTTGCGAGAGTGAAGGTGCAGGCGGCCTGCATGGTCTCGAAGAAGAGAGCGAAGATATCCGTGTGCGCGTGTGGGCATTCGAGGATGCGTTGCAAGCCGTGCGCGATGGCAAGATTCACAATGCGGCCACGATCATCGCCCTGCAATGGCTGGCCCTGAACCGTGATGAAGTCCGAGGTATGTGGAAGTGAACCTGCTGCGTGAGCGCTATCGGGTCGACCTGGTCGGGCTGCAGACCGCCTGCGAGGCCAACTATGCCCGCCTGATGCGCCTGTTGCCGGACATGCGTACCACGCAAAGTTCGCGGCGCATCGGCATGACCCAGGGCGACCAGATGCTCGGTGTGCTGGTGCTCGACGTGGTGCTGGCCTGTCCCTATACCACCACGCTGCGGGTGCGCCAGGAGCATAGCCTGCCGTGGTTGCCGGTGCCTGCACTGGAAGTGCAGGTCTATCACGACGCGCGCATGGCCGAGGTGGTCAGCGCCGAACACACCCGCCGCCTGCGCAGTATTTATCCGTACCCCAACACGGCAATGCACCAGCCGGACGAAAAAGCCCAGCTCAACCTGTTCCTCGGTGAGTGGCTGAGCCACTGCCTGGCGTGCGGCCATGAACTGGAAGCCGTGCGCTGAAATGTGATGTAGGTCGGTTCCGAGTGTTTGCTCGCAACCGATCCCCCGCCATAATCCGTGCTGAATCCGTTCGAGGAGACGGCCGTTGCCGCAACCACTTTCGACTCCGTCACCCGTTCATGTGGTGCAACTGACCGACGCCCACCTGTTCGCCGACCCGGCAGGCAGCCTGCTGGGCCTCAATACCCGCGACAGCCTTGGCCATGTGGTCGGCCAGGTCCTGCGCGAGCAGCCACGCATCGACCTGCTGCTGTGCACGGGCGACCTCTCCCAGGATGCCAGCGAAGCTTCCTACGCTGCTTTCCGTCAAATGACGGCGGTGCTCGGCGCCCCCGCGCGCTGGTTACCGGGTAACCATGACGAAGCCCAGGTCATGCAGGCCGTGGCGCCGGAGCTGGTGCAGGCGGTGACCGACATTGGCCAATGGCGCATCGTCATGCTCGATTCGGCGGTGGTCGGCGCCACGTTCGGGTTGTTGGCGGACGATCAACTGGCCGTGCTGGACCAGGCGCTGGCCGATGCTGGCGAACGCCATTGCCTGGTGTGCTGCCACCACCAGCCGGTGGATATCGGTTGTGCCTGGATCGCGCCGATCGGTTTGCGCAATGCCGACGAACTGCTGCAGCGTCTCAAGCGTTATCCACAGGTGAAAGCCGTGCTCTGGGGGCATATCCATCAGGAATGGGATGAGCTGCGTGAGGGTGTCCGTTACCTCGCCACACCCTCGACCTGCATCCAGTTCGCGCCCGGCAGCGAGGATTTCAAGGTGAGCGAGGAGCAGCCGGGGTATCGCTGGTTGCGGCTGCATGAGGACGGGCGGTTGGAGACCGGGGTGGAACGGGCGCTCGATTTCGAGGTGAAGCTGGACTTCGATAGCCCGGGGTATTGATGGGGCTGCTATGCAACCCTTCGCCGGCAAGCCGGCTCCTACAGGTGTTAGCGTGGTTCGTGTAGGAGCCGGCTTGCCGGCGAAGGGCGCTCCCGGCGCCCGTTACTTGTTGTGAAAATCCCCACGCTGCGCCAATGCCCTTCGAACGCGCTACACTGCGCATCTTTGCGTCCGGGGGCAGCATGTCGGGTTCCATCCTCTATATCCATGGCTTCAACAGCTCGCCGCTGTCGAAGAAAGCCCGTCAGCTCGAGGCGGTGATGCAGCAGCTCGGCCTGTCCGACCAACTGCGCGTCCCGACCCTGCACCACCATCCGCGCCAGGCTATCGCCCAGCTGAAGGCGGCCATCGGTGAGCTGGGTGCGCCGCTGCTGGTCGGCAGCTCCCTCGGCGGCTACTATGCCACCCATCTGGCCGAGCGCCTCGGGCTCAAGGCTTTGCTGGTCAACCCGGCGGTCGCACCGCATCGCTTGTTCGATGGCTACCTCGGCACCCAGCGCAACCTCTATACCGACGAGGCCTGGGAGCTGACCCACGACCATGTGGAAGCCCTGGCCGAGCTGGAAGTGCCACCTCCGCAGGACGCCAGCCGCTATCAAGTGTGGTTGCAGACCGCCGATGAAACACTGGACTATCGCCAGGCCGAACGTTATTACCGCGCCTGTGCCCTGCGCATCCAGGCCGGCGGCGACCATAGCTACCAAGGTTTCGCCGAACAGCTGCCGGCCCTGCTGGCGTTCGCCGGTATTGCCCGCGGGCAGTATGCGGCGCTGGATTTTTCTGTATTTTGACTTTTGTATTCACCTGACTGACGACGAGACCCCATGGCCAATCCCAGCGCTAGCGCCTATAACGCAGACGCCATCGAAGTCCTCTCGGGCCTTGACCCGGTCCGCAAGCGGCCGGGCATGTACACCGACACCAGCCGGCCCAACCACCTGGCCCAGGAAGTCATCGACAACAGTGTCGACGAAGCCCTGGCCGGTCATGCCCGCTCGGTGCAGGTCATCCTCCACGCCGACCATTCGCTGGAAGTCAGCGACGATGGCCGCGGCATGCCGGTGGACATCCACCCCGAGGAGGGTGTTTCCGGTGTCGAACTGATCCTCACCAAGCTGCACGCCGGCGGCAAGTTTTCCAACAAGAACTATCAGTTCTCCGGTGGCTTGCACGGTGTCGGCATCTCGGTGGTCAACGCCCTGTCGAGCCAGGTGCGCGTGCGTGTGAAGCGCGATGGCAACGAATACCAGATGACCTTCGCCGACGGTTTCAAGGCCAGCGAGCTTGAAGTGGTCGGCAGCGTCGGCAAGCGCAACACCGGCACCAGCGTGTACTTCACCCCCGATCCGAAATACTTCGATTCGCCGAAGTTCTCCATCAGCCGCCTCAAACATGTGCTCAAGGCCAAGGCCGTGCTGTGCCCGGGGCTGTCCATCAGCTTCGAGGACAAGGGCACCGGCGAGAAGGTCGAGTGGCATTACGAGGACGGCCTGCGTTCGTACCTGGTCGATTCGGTCAGTGAGTTCCCGCGCCTGCCCGACGAGCCGTTCTGCGGCAGCCTGGCCGGCAACAAGGAGGCCGTCGACTGGGCCCTGCTGTGGCTGCCCGAAGGCGGCGACAGCATCCAGGAAAGCTACGTCAACCTGATCCCCACCGCGCAAGGCGGCACTCACGTCAATGGCTTGCGCCAGGGCCTGCTGGACGCCATGCGCGAGTTCTGCGAGTTCCGCAACCTGCTGCCGCGCGGCGTCAAGCTGGCCCCCGAGGACGTCTGGGAGCGCATCAGCTTCGTGCTGTCGATGAAGATGCAGGAGCCGCAGTTCTCCGGCCAGACCAAGGAGCGCCTGTCGTCCCGCGAGGCGGCGGCATTCGTCTCCGGCGTGGTCAAGGACGCCTTCAGCCTATGGCTCAATGCCCACCCCGAGCTGGGCATGCAACTGGCGGAACTGGCCATCAGCAACGCCGGCCGCCGCCTGAAGGCAAGCAAGAAAGTCGAGCGCAAGCGCGTTACCCAGGGTCCGGCGCTGCCCGGCAAGTTGGCCGACTGCGCCGGCCAGGACCCGATGCGCGCCGAGCTGTTCCTGGTCGAGGGTGACTCGGCCGGTGGCTCCGCCAAGCAGGCGCGGGACAAGGAATTCCAGGCGATCCTGCCGCTGCGCGGCAAGATCCTCAACACCTGGGAAGTCGACGGCGGTGAAGTCCTGGCCAGCCAGGAGGTGCACAACATCGCCGTGGCCATCGGCGTCGACCCGGGTGCCACCGACCTGTCGCAATTGCGCTACGGCAAAGTCTGCATCCTCGCCGACGCCGACTCCGACGGCCTGCACATCGCCACGCTGCTGTGCGCGCTGTTCGTCCAGCATTTCCGCCCGCTGGTCGAGGCCGGCCATGTCTACGTGGCCATGCCGCCGCTGTACCGCATCGACCTGGGCAAGGAGATCTACTACGCCCTGGATGAAGCCGAGCGCGACGGCATCCTCGACCGCCTGGTCGCCGAGAAGAAGCGCGGCAAGCCCCAGGTCACCCGATTCAAGGGCCTGGGTGAGATGAACCCGCCGCAGCTGCGCGAGACCACCATGGACCCGAACACCCGGCGCCTGGTCCAGCTGACGCTGGACGACGTGCAGGGCACCACCGAAATCATGGACATGCTGCTGGCCAAGAAGCGCGCGGGCGACCGCAAGAACTGGCTGGAGACCAAGGGTAACCTGGCCGAGGTCCTGGTTTGATTCGTCTGTTCCTGGCAACCTGCCTGGCGTTGTTCGCCCTGCAGGCCCAGGCGGGCAACTGGCCGGAGCTCAAGCTCACCAGCGAGCACGCGGTCGATGGCATGCGTGGCGGCAACCTGTCGGGCCTGGCTTCGTGCCGAGGTGCGCTGTGGGCGGTCTCTGACCGGGATGACGAGCGCATCTATCGGCTGGACCAGGACAATGCGACCTGGAGTGCCCAGCCGCTGGTCTTCACCCCGCCAGACGTGCCGGACACCGGCCTGCCATGGGGGTTGAAGTCGCGCAACTGGGCTGCGTCGTTTATTCGCGGTGGCTCTCTGGACCTGGAGGGCATCACCTGTGACCAGGTCGGCAACCTTTATGTGGTCAGCGAGGCCCATGCCGCCGTGCTGCAATTGCCGGTCGACGGCGAGCCGAATTGGCTGAGGATTGACCAGGCCATGGTCCGCCAAGCGCGGGGCAGCGGCATGCTGCTGCACTTCAATGCACTGTTCGAAGGGCTGGCGATCAACCCGGCGGGCGACCGCCTGTGGCTGGCCGCCGAGCGTGAGAGGCGCGGCCTGCTTGCCGTACAGCGTCAGCAATCGGTATGGACCTGCGGGCGCAGTTGCGTGCTGCTCAGTGAAGCTGGCGTCGAGATGCAGCCACCGCAATTTCCGGAAGCCCGCCCGGTATCGCGGGACTTTGCCGACCTGGCCTGGTTCGAAGGCAAGCTGTTCACCCTCGAACGCAATGCTTACCGGATCTGCCGCCGCGATACTGAAACAGGTGAAGTCGAACGCTGCTGGTCATTCGCCGCCGATGCCCTGGTCGAGTCGCGGCGCTACACGCAACCTTACGGCCTAGCCGAGGCGCTGGTGATCGACAAGCGCGGCGCCTGGATCGGTATCGACAACAATGATCGTCCGCGGGTGGATGGCGAAGCGCGGCCGATCGTCTGGCGCTTCGACGCGCCGGCCGGCGGTTGGAGCGCCAACCCATGAGCCAGCCACCGGGCAAGCGCGCGGGCAGGGTGCTGATGATCGTCGCCTGGGCGGCCGCGATGTTCCTTGCCACGCGCTTTTTCGGCCAGTGGGAGGAGCGCCAGCAGAACCCCAATACCGTGGTGCAAAGCCAGCAGGGTGATGGCTTCATCGAAGTGCGCCTGCTGAGCAATGGCCAGGGCCATTTCGTCGCCGACGGCGCGATCAACGGCCGGGTGGTGCATTTCATGCTCGACACCGGCGCCACCGACGTGGCAATCCCCGAGGCGTTGGCCCGCGACCTGGACCTGGATCGTGGCCCGCCGGTGCAGTTGAGCACTGCCAACGGTCGCACCGAAGGCTACCGCACCCGGCTCAACAGCTTGCAGCTGGGCGACATTCACCTGCGCGACGTGCGCGCGCTGGTGGTGCCCGGCCTGGACGGCCAGGCCGTGCTGCTGGGCATGAGTGCCCTGAAACAACTTGAATTCACCCAGCGCGGCGGCACCATGCTGCTGCGCCAGAACCTGAAATGACGAGGCTCGCATGAGCGACTTACTGGACAGTCTCGAAGGCGTCGAACGCCGTTCCCTGGCCGACTTCACCGAACAGGCCTACCTCAACTACTCCATGTACGTGATCATGGACCGCGCCCTGCCGCACATCGGCGACGGCCTCAAACCGGTCCAGCGCCGCATCGTCTATGCCATGAGCGAGCTGGGTCTCGACGCCGATTCCAAGCACAAGAAGTCGGCGCGTACCGTCGGCGACGTGCTCGGCAAGTTCCACCCCCACGGCGACTCGGCCTGCTACGAGGCCATGGTGCTGATGGCCCAGCCGTTCAGCTACCGCTACACCCTGGTCGATGGTCAGGGCAACTGGGGTGCGCCGGACGATCCGAAGTCGTTCGCCGCCATGCGATACACCGAAGCGCGCCTGTCGCGCTACTCCGAGGTGCTGCTCAGCGAACTGGGCCAGGGCACCGTCGACTGGGTGCCCAACTTCGACGGCACCCTGCAGGAGCCCGCGGTACTGCCGGCGCGGCTGCCGAACATCCTGCTCAACGGCACCACCGGTATCGCCGTGGGCATGGCCACCGACGTGCCGCCGCACAACCTGCGCGAAGTGGCCAGCGCCTGCGTGCGCCTGCTGGATGAGCCCAAGGCCACCCTCGAGCAGCTGTGCGAGCACATCCAGGGCCCGGACTATCCGACCGAGGCCGAGATCGTCACCCCGCGCGCTGACATCCTCAAGCTCTACGAGACGGGTAAAGGCTCGATTCGCATGCGCGCCGTGTACCGCGTCGAGGATGGCGACATCATCGTCACCGCACTGCCGCACCAGGTTTCCGGGGCCAAGGTGCTGGAGCAGATCGCCGCGCAGATGCAGGCCAAGAAGCTACCGATGGTGGCTGACCTGCGCGACGAGTCGGACCACGAGAACCCGTGCCGCATCGTGATCATCCCGCGTTCCAACCGCGTGGATGCCGCCGAACTGATGCAGCACCTGTTCGCCACCACCGACCTGGAGAGCACCTACCGGGTCAACGTCAACATCATCGGCCTTGATGGCCGTCCGCAGTTGAAGAGCCTGCGCGCGTTGCTGCTGGAGTGGCTGGAGTTCCGCATCGGTACTGTCCGCCGCCGCCTGCAGCATCGCCTGGACAAGGTCGAGAAGCGTCTGCACCTGTTGGACGGTTTGCTCACCGCGTTCCTCAACCTGGATGAAGTGATCCACATCATCCGTACCGAGGAGCACCCCAAGCAGGCGCTGATCGCCCGCTTCGACCTCACCGAGATCCAGGCCGACTACATCCTCGAAACGCGCCTGCGCCAATTGGCTCGCCTGGAAGAGATGAAGATCCGTGGCGAGCAGGACGAACTGCTCAAGGAGCAGAAGCGCCTGACCACCCTGCTGGGCAGCGACGCCAAGCTGCGCAAGCTGGTCCGCAGCGAATTGCTCGAAGACGCCGAAACCTATGGCGACGACCGTCGCTCGCCGATCGTCGAGCGTGCCGAGGCCAAGGCCCTGTCGGAAAACGAGCTGATGCCCACCGAACCGGTCACCGTGGTGCTCTCGGAGAAGGGCTGGGTGCGTTGCGCCAAGGGCCACGACATTGACGCCACCGGGCTTTCGTACAAGGCGGGCGACGGCTTCAAGGCCGCTGCCGCTGGCCGTTCGAACCAATTTGCCGTACTCATCGACTCCACTGGCCGAAGCTACTCGCTGGCTGCCCACAGCCTGCCGTCGGCCCGTGGCCAGGGCGAGCCGCTGACCGGCCGCTTGACCCCGCCGCCGGGCGCCACCTTCGAGTGCGTGCTGTTGCCGGAGGACGAGGCCCTGTACGTGGTGGCCTCCGACGCCGGTTACGGCTTCGTGGTCAAGGGCGAGGACCTGCAGGCCAAGAACAAGGCGGGCAAGGGCCTGCTCAGCCTGCCCAACGGCGCCAAGGTCATGACCCCGCGCCCGGTGGCCAGCCGCGAGCAGGATTGGCTGGCAGCCGTCACCACCGAAGGCCGCCTGCTGGTGTTCAAGGTTGCCGACCTGCCGCAGCTGGGCAAGGGCAAGGGCAACAAGATCATCGGCGTGCCGGGCGACCGAGTGGCCAGTCGTGAAGAATTCGTCACTGACCTGGCAGTGATCAGCGAGGGGTCGACCCTTGTATTACAAGCTGGCAAGCGTACCCTTTCTCTGAAGCCGGATGATCTCGAGCACTACAAGGGTGAGCGCGGCCGTCGCGGTAGCAAATTGCCACGTGGTTTCCAGCGCGTGGATAGCTTGATGGTGGAGACACCCGCCTGAGTGCATGGGCTGTCTGCTGCGGCGCTTTCGGCGCCGCTTCAGGCGGAAATGCTGGAGTCTGGCGGCCATTTCGCGGATGATAGTGCGCTTGTGGCGCCGGCGTGGCCGAGTGCCCGTATGAATCTACATGAGTATCACTGCGGTCCGTCTGGTGACGACCGCCTGGATGGGATGAATGAAATTTCTGCGCCTTCCATTTGCGCTGCTGATGACTGGCCTGCTGGGCCTGAGCGGGTGCAGCATGCACCAGCCGGTCGCCCTGTACCAGCTCGACAGCGGTGATCCCGCCCAGCCTTCCCAGGCGGCGGGCATGGCGGTGGTGCTTGGCCCCGTTTCGGTGGCCGACTACCTGCAACGCGAAACCTTCCTGCAGCGCCAGACCGATGGCAGCCTGACCGCGGCGACCGACGGTCGTTGGGCGGGCAGTCTTTCGTCGGATATCGATCAGTTGCTGGTTCGTCAGTTGGCCTGGCGCCTGGACAGCCAGCGCGTGGTGCTGGCCCCGGCCAGTACCGGGTTCACGCCGGATGTGCAGGTGCTGTTGTCGATCACCCGCCTGGATTCGGGGAAGAACCAACCGGCCATTCTCGACGCCCAGTGGCGCTTGCTGGACCGTCGTGGCCAGGTGCGTGACAACCGCATCGTGCACCTTGAACAGCCCCATGCGGGCAGCGAGTCGGCCCAGGTGCAGGCCCAGGGGCAGCTGCTGCAGAAGCTGGCCGAACAGCTCAGCGTCGCGGTCAAGCCATTGGCCAACCAGCCGGTTGTTGCCGAGGAGGCGCCGCGTAAGCAGGCGGCTCCGGTGCAGGTGAAGAAGGAGCCGGAGAAGCCAAAAATTCCGATGGCTTCGCCAATCCGTACTGACATGGAAGTGTTCCGGTTCTGAAGTACCAGACATGAAAAAGCCCGCAGCGATGCGGGCTTTTTTTTGCTCTGTAGGAGCGGCTTCAGCCGCGATGCAGGCGACTCGGTGTCTGGCACCGGCTGTGCCGGTGATCGCGGCTGAAGCCGCTCCTACAGGTCCCGACAAGGCGTCAGGCGCGGCGTTCGTGCATCCGCGCCAGTTGGCGTTCCAGCATCGATGGGTATGGCTCCATCAGCCGCTCCACGCAGCAAGCGCCCTCGGGGCTGGCGATCGGGCGGATGCGCGCACGCTGGCGGATCAGTGTGTCATCGCTGATCCGACGCTCTACCAGCAGCAGGTTGCGGCTGTGCTGCGACAGGGCCAGGGCGTCCTGGGCCTGCTCGGTCATCAGCAGGTCGACCTGATCCATGCCTTGCAGGTCGTCGGCCAGCACCAGGCCCAGCTGCAGTTGCAAGGTGATGCCGCTGTCGGCCACCTCGATCTGCAGGGCATGGCCCAGGGCGCGCAGCAGTTCGCCGCAGCAGATGGCGTTGGTCAGGTAGTCCTCGCCGCTGTCGCGGCTGTGGAACAGCAGCAGGGTGCTGCCATCGTTCAAGGTGTGGACTTCCCCTTCGTACAGCGAGGCGGCCTGGTCCAGGCAGTCGCGGTAACGCTCCAGCAGCTCGGTCAGGCGTGTGCGTGGCAGGCGGCGCAGTTGCTCCTGGGAGCCCAACTGCACGGCCAGCACGGCACTGTACTGCGGCTCGTCGGACTCGACGACAACGGGTTTGACCGGGGCGCTTTCTTCGTCCATCAGGCCGGCAAAGGCGTCGTCGTCATCGTCATGCTCGGCCACGTGTGCCACGGCTTTCGCGCGTGGTGCGGCCTTGGGCACGGGCAGGTCGTCGAAGTCGTCTTCCTCGTCTTCCACCTCCGGCTCCGGAGGCGGAGGCGGGGCCAGGCGGGCGTGCAGCTGGCGGGCCAGGTCGCCGATCTCGTCGTGGCGGTCGGTACCCGGGGTGTAGGGGTGCGGGTCACGCAGCCAGACGCGCAGTTGCAACAGCGGGGTGGAAATGAAACGGCCCAGGCGCAGGCTGAGAGTGAGCGCCAGCGCCAGCAGGATGGCGGCGAGGATGCCCATGCTCTGCAGGCTGATCAGCATGGGTTGCTGGAACTGGTTCATGTCCAGGCTGATGCGCAACTGGCCGGCAGTCACGTCCTGGAAGGTGATCTTGGTCTGGTACAGGCCTTCGGCCTCGCCCAGCAAGCTGTTCTTCGGGCGCTGGCCGGCTTCGGCGAGGATGCGGTTGTCCACGCTGTAGATGGCCGCATGCGCCACCAGCGGGTTCTTCACCAGGTTGCCCAGCAGCACGTTGAGGCTGAGGATGTCGTTGGACACCAGCAGTTCGGTCGCCGACGTGGCGGTCTGGGTGGTCAGGCTCTGGCCGACGGCGTCGGCCTGCTCATGCATGGCCTGCTTGAACTGCAGGCCCATGACGCAGGCGTAGATCACCAGGGCCAGGGCCACCAGGAAGATGTTGTGGCTGGCAATGCGCAGGGCCAGGGGAATTCGGCGCTGGCTCAGGGCTCGGTAGATCATCAGGAAGAAATTGTCGGGTTTGACGGGCGTGGGCCGGTTCACAGAGCGCGGCTCTTTATGGCGAGAAAGTTGCTGCGCAGTATAGCGATACGCGTTTTGTCGGCAAAGTATCGTTGGTGCCCGATGGTCATGGAAAATCGGTAGAATGCGCATTTTTCATCGAAGTCGGAGCCCGGTCTTGCGCGAAATCGTCCTGATCAACATCACTGGTGAAGACCGTCCGGGTCTTACCGCGGCCATCACCGGCGTCCTGCTCCAGGGCGGTGTGAACATCCTCGACATCGGCCTGGCGGTGATGCACGGCACCCTGTCGTTCGGCATCCTGGTCGACATCCCCGACAACGAAGTGGCCACCGCGCTGCTGCAGAGCGTACAGTCCAAGGCCCACGAGCTGGACTTGCAGGCCCGTTACACGCCGATCTCCGAGGCCGACTACCAGCACTGGGCCGACAGCCAGGGCGAAGCGCGCCATATCGTCACCTTGCTCAGCCGCCGGGTCACCCCACAGCAGTTGCAGCGGGTCAGCGCGATCATCAGCCAGTACGGCCTGACCATCGAGCGCATCGAACGCCTGTCCGCCCGTGTGGCGCTGGATGCCCCGACCGAGAAGGGCAAGTCCGCTCTGGAGATCTCCGTGCGTGGCGAAGCCAGCGATGCCCAGGCCCTGCGCGCCGATTTCTTCGCCCTGTCCGAGGAGCTGAACATCGACATCGCCTTCCAGCGTGACGACCTGTTCCGTCGCAACCGCCGCCTGGCGGTGTTCGACATGGACTCCACGCTGATCGAAGCCGAAGTGATCGATGAACTGGCCAAGGCCGCAGGCGTCGGCGAGCAGGTGGCGGCGATCACTGAGCGGGCCATGCGGGGCGAGCTGGATTTTCGCGCCAGCTTCAAGGAGCGCATGGCGCTGCTCAAGGGCCTGGATGTGAGCGTGCTCGATCAGATCGGTGCCTCCCTGCGCCTGACCGAAGGCGCCGAGCACCTGTTCGCCGAGCTCAAGCGACTGGGCTACAAGACCGCAATCCTCTCGGGCGGTTTCACCTACTTCGCCAAGCAGGTGCAGGCGCGCCTGGGCATCGACTATGTGTTCGCCAATGAACTGGAAGTGGTCGACGGCAAGGTGACCGGCGTGGCCGTCGAGCCGATCGTCGACGCCCAGCGCAAGGCCGACCTGCTGCAACAGCTGGCCAGTGAAGAGGGCCTGCAGCTCGAGCAGACCATCGCCGTCGGCGATGGCGCCAACGACCTGCCGATGCTGTCGCTGGCTGGCCTGGGCGTGGCCTTCCGCGCCAAGCCGCTGGTACGCCAGTCGGCCAAGCAGGCGATCTCCACCCTGGGCCTGGACGGCGTGCTGTACCTGCTTGGCGTGCGTGATCGCGAAGCGCGCGGTTGAAGACCGCATCGCCTGGTTCGCCGGCAAAGCCGGCTCCTACGGGTTTCGTAATACACCCGTAGGAGCCGGCTTGCCGGCGAACAGTACAAGCGAAAAGGCCCTGCATATGCAGGGCCTTTTGCATGGTGCCAGGTTTCAGGCCTGGGCGGGCACTGCCAGCATCTCACCCATGCGCACCGCGGAACCAGCACCCAGGCTCTCGGCCCACTTCACCTGCTCGGGCCCGAACAGCACGATAGCGGTGGAACCTAGCTTGAAGCGACCCAGCTCGGCACCTTTCTCCAGATGGATCGGCGCACGGCTGGCTTCGTCGTAGCGGAAGGTCTTCAGTTCGCGCTTCGGTGGGGTGACCAGGCCAGCCCAGACCGTTTCGATCGAGGCGACGATCATCGCGCCCACCAACACCACGGCCATCGGGCCGCGTTCGGTGTCGAACAGGCAGACCACGCGTTCGTTGCGGGCGAACAGCTCAGGGACGTTTTCCGCGGTGGTCTGGTTGACCGAGAACAGCCGGCCAGGCACATAGACCATCTCGCGCAGGGTGCCGGCCAGCGGCATGTGCACGCGGTGGTAGTCCTTGGGCGACAGGTAGATGGTGGCGAACTCGCCGCCCATGAACGGTGCGGCCAGGGCCGGATCACCGCCCAGCAACTCCAGGGCGCTGTAGCCGTGGCCCTTGGCCTGGAAAATACGGCCATGCTCGATCGGGCCGAGCTGGCTGACGGCGCCATCGGCTGGGCAGAGGATCGCGCCAGGGGTCTCGTCCAGCGGGCGGGCACCCGGCTTGAGGGCGCGGGTGAAGAACGCGTTGAAGTGCTCGTAGGCGCTGAGGTCTTCGACCAGCGCCTCGGACATGTTCACCTGGTAGCGCTTGGCGAACCAGGCGGTGAAGGCATTCTTGAACCAGCGCGCACGGCACTCGGCGACGCAGCCGGCCAGGCGCGACAGCAGGTGGTGCGGCAGCAGGTACTGGCTGATGATGAACAAGCGGGATTTCATTGAGCGTCCTTAAACTTCGACAGGCGTGTCGGGGTGGTTGCCCCATTCGCCCCAGGAACCGGCATAACCCTTGACCCGTGGATAGCCGAGGGCCTTGGCCACGAGGTAGGTGAAGCCGGAGCGATGGTGGGTCTGGCAGTGGGTGATCACTTCCTTGTCCGGGGTGATGCCCAGGTTTTGCAGAACATCGGCGATGTCCTTGCGGATACGCAGGTGGTCGTTGAGGTCCATGCCGGCGGTCCATTCGAAGTTGATCGCGCCGGGGATGTGCCCGCCTTTGGCCGCCAGGACTTTCTCGCCACTGTATTCCAGCGGCCCGCGGGCGTCCCAGATGACCAGGTCGGCGGCGCCCAGGCGGCTTTGCAGGTATTCGCGGGTGGCGGTGGGTTCGGCATGCAGGTGCAGGCTCACCGGGCCATTGGCGATATCAGGTGTGTCGGTGGACAGCTTGTCCGCCGGCCAGGCTTGAATGCCGCCATTGAGATAGTGGTAGCCCTTGTGGCCGATCACGTCGAGCAGCCAGATGAAGCGTCCGGCCCAGCCGCCACCCTCGTCGTCGTAGACCACATAGACCGCGTCGTCGCGGTGGCCGAGCTCACCGAACAGTTTTTCCAGGTCGGCACGCGCTGGCAGCAGCCCCGGCGCTGGCGGTTGGCCCAGCTGGGTGCGTTTCGGGTCGACGAAGCGGGCCCCGGGGATATGCCCGCTGCCATAGCGGTTGACGCTGGTCAGGTCGACCAGGATCAGCTGTGGCGAATCCAGGCGCGGCAGCAGGTCCGCAGGCTCGATCACCAGGGGCAAGCCGGAAAAATCAGTCATCCACGATCTCCAGGGTGGCAAGAGGGCGATTGTAGCGCAAGGCGGCTATGAATGGCGGGCGCCAAAGGTGGCCAGGGCACGTTCCACGCACTGTGCGGTCTTGCCGAAGGCCTGTACGCCGACATCGGCCAAGGGCTTGCCGCCCTGGTCGGCGACCATCAGCATCAAGGGTTGGCCATTGACCGCCAGCGAGCGCAGCAGCAGGTGTTCGCCCTTGAAGAAGGCCCGCAGTGGCCCGGGCATCAGGGCCGCGAACTGCGCATGGTTTTCGGGTGTCAGGCGCAGTTGCGTGGCCTGGCTCAACAGGCGCTGCAACAACTTGCTCCCGGCCAGCGGCAGGACCTGCGCGGCGGCCTCCTTCGGCAAACCGGCCAATTGCTGTACGCGCAGGCATTCATTGGGCTTGTCCAGCATCAGCAGCATCACCCGCTGCATGCCGCAGGCCCGCAGGGCTTCACAAGCCTGGGTGGCGAGGTGCACGGCGTTGCTGAACGGGCTCGGTTGGGCCAGCAGTTCGGCGCACAGCTTGCGCCAGCGTTCGAGATCCTGATGCGCGGGTGGCGGCGGGGTGAGCATGTCCGGGTGTGGACGACGCTGGTGCCAGGGCCAGATCAGTGCCTCGGCCGGGTGGAACAAGGCATGCTGCGCGTGATGACGGGCGCTCGCCGCAGCCTGCTGGTGGACCTGCTGCTGGACGTCATCCAGCGTGGTTTGCAGATATAGCGCGGTGAGCAGTTGCCAGCGCAGCAGGTGCGGGTTGTCCCAACCCACCTGCGCGGCCAGCGCCAGGCCGTTGGCCAGCAGCACGGTGTTCGGCGGCTGGTTGAACCAGCGCCGCAAGGCCGGCTCCTCGTCCAGGCGTTGCTGCTGGACCAGTGGGTCTTGTTCGCGGGCGATGCTCAATACCTGCGCCAGTTGCTCGCGCTCGTCCATCAGCAGGCGGTAACCCTGGGTCACCCACTCGGGCAATCGCCAGTGTTGGGCCATGGCCTGGCACAGCTGCATGATGCGCACGCCGAACAATTCCTGCTCGACTTCGCCGGCGTTCTCCCCCTTGTGGATAACTCGCAGCTCCCAGGTATCGAGCAGCTTGGGGTAGGCCAGGGCCAATGGCCACAGCGGCGAAAGGAACAGCAGGCTGCCCCAGTGGATTTCTTGCCACAGGCGTGCCAGGCGGCTGGCGAACAGGCCGTTGGCCTGCTGGGTGGCGTGCTGGCTGATCAGCAGGAACTGGCGCAGCACCGGTGGGGTCTCGTCATCTGGCACGGCGGGCAGGCGGGCCAGCAACTGGCTGGTGCGCGCCAGGCCCAGGCGATTGAGGGCGATTTCCAGGCTTTCGGCGGGCTCCGCCTGGCTGGCGTTGGCCGGATGATTGGCCTCGCGCATCACGCAGAGCACCAGCGCGGGGCTGTCCTGCATCAGTTCGGCGATGTCGCGCAGGGAGCGGCGGTTGTCGTTGATGGCCTGCAGCACACGGTCGTGGCTGTCCTTCGGAATCGGCACGCGAATTCCGTCGAGCAGCTTTACCCAGGCCTCTAGACTCGACGGGACCTGACTTGGCACCTTGGTTTCAATTGGCATATTGACATCAGTCCGAACTGGCTTTTCGCATTGAGTGGCTATAGTCTGGCGCAGTTCTGCCGATAAGTAGAAGAAGAGTTTTCAAGCTCCCGCTCCCTACCCTGACCACGACAGCAAGTGCTTTCAACTTATGGCTAAAATTATCGGCATCATCGTCGTATTCGCGAGTGTGCTCGGCGGCTACGTGCTTTCCCACGGCAAGATCGCGGCACTGATCCAACCGTTCGAGGTGCTGATCATCGGCGGCGCGGCCTTCGGTGCGTTCCTCCAGGCCAACCCGGGTCACATGACCATGCATGTGATCAAGAAGTCGCTGAAGATGTTCGGCACCCGCTTCACCCACACCTTCTACCTCGAAGTGCTGGGCCTGGTGTACGAGATCCTCAACAAGAGCCGTCGTGAAGGCATGATGGCCATCGAGGGCGACATCGAGGACCCGGCGGCCAGTCCAATCTTCGCCAAATACCCCGCAGTCATGGGCGATGAGCGCATGACTGCGTTCATCTGCGACTACCTGCGCATCATGTCCACCGGCAACATGGCGCCTCACGAGCTCGAAGGCTTGTTCGACATGGAACTGCTGAGCATGAAGGAAGAGCTGGAGCACCCGTCCCACGCGGTGACCGGCATCGCCGACGGCATGCCTGGCTTCGGTATCGTCGCGGCGGTACTGGGCATCGTGGTGACCATGGCCTCGCTGGGTGATGGCGACCAGAAGTCCATCGGCCTGCACGTGGGTGCGGCGCTGGTCGGTACCTTCTTCGGTATTCTCGCCGCCTATGGCTTCTTCGGCCCGCTGGCCAACGCCCTGCGTCACGACGCCAAGGAAGAGCTGAACGTCTACGAGGCGATCAAGGCTTCGCTGGTGGCCTCGGCCTCCGGCATGCCGCCGTCATTGGCGGTCGAGTTCGGTCGCAAGGTGCTGTACCCGGGCCACCGCCCGAGCTTCGCCGAGCTGGAACAAGCAGTACGCGGTCGCTAAGCCATGGAGAACAATCAGCCCATCATCGTCAAGCGCGTCAAGCGCTTTGGCGACGGCCACCATGGCGGTGCCTGGAAGATTGCCTTCGCCGACTTCGCCACGGCGATGATGGCGTTCTTCCTCGTGCTGTGGCTGCTGTCCACCGCCACGCCTGAGCAGAAGATCGCCATCGCCGGCTACTTCAAGGACCCGATCGGGTTCTCCGAGAGCGGCACGCCGTACATCATCGACCTGGGTGGTTCGCCGCAGCTGGCGCCGGAAAAGACCATCAACCCGGAAACCAAGTCTGAACCTACGCCTGACACCAGCATCCAGCTGGACAAGGACCAGGTCGAGACCATGGCCGAGCAGGTCGAGCGCGAGCGCCTGGAGCTGCTGCTGCAGGAGCTGCAGAACAAGGTCGAGGAAAACCCGCAGCTGCAGAAGTTCAAGGACCAGATCCTGTTCGAGATCACCCAGGACGGCCTGCGCATCCAGATCATGGACGCCGAGAACCGGCCGATGTTCGACCTGGGCAGCGCACGCCTGCAGCCGTACTTCGAAGACATCCTGCTGGCCATGGCCGACACCATCAAGGCGGTGCCGAACAAGATCAGCATCAGCGGCCACACCGACGCCAAGCCGTATGCCGGCACCGGCGACTTCGGCAACTGGGAGCTGTCGGCCAACCGCGCCAACGCCGCGCGCCGCGCGCTGGTTGCCGGTGGCTATCCGGACGGCCAGGTGGCCCGCGTGGTCGGCTACGCGTCGTCGTCGCTGTTCGACCGGGAGAACCCGTTCAACCCGGTCAACCGGCGGATCGACATCATCGTGCTGACCAAGAAGGCCCAGCGCAACATCGAGGGCGAGCAAGGTTCGCCGGATGCACCACCTGCGGCGACACCGCCCGCCAATGCTACCCCCGGCGCCGCAGCGCCGGGTGCGGGGGCCGAAGCGGTACCGGAGCCGATGCAGCCGCGCGAGCTGCGCCAGAAACTGAACATCTTCGAGGAGGGTGTGTTGAAGATGGACGAGGCCAAGGGGCAGTAACCGATAAGGGTCGCAATGCGGCCCCTGTAGGAGCGGCTTTAGCCGCGATCACCCGCGAAGCGGGTGCAGGCACCGCGTCGGCTGCATCGCGGCTAAAGCCGCTCCTACAGGATTACCCCCTACCCCTCAGAACCCCCGCCGGATCTTGGCCTTGAGATCGGCATGGAAGAAGTCGGCGTTGTCCCGATCGCTGAAACCCCGCCGTCCCGTGGACGACGACATCCCCCGCCCGAACGTCTGTTCATCGTGATACGCCAATACAAACAGATCGATATGGCTGCGTTCGCGCATCACCGGCCATTTGCCCAAGCGTTCCGGCGGGCTTCCCTCGCCCGTGTGGTAGAAGCTTATTCGCCGGTTGCTAATGGTTGCGGCCCCGAGTAGCCAGGCAGTCCACCAATCGCCACCATTGCTGTCGGACACCACGCCGATCCAGTGGGTGGCATCGCTCATTTGCTGGCAAAAGCTGCCATGCAGGTCGTCGAAGGTCTGCCCGTCGCAATCGAACAGTACCAGTTGGGTGGGAATGCCTTCGAGCAGCATGCGCTCGTTGAGGATGAAGGCGGCCAGGCGGTCGCCATGGAGGTAGCTGATGAAGACCGGCATCAGTCCTGTTCTCCTTGTGGGAGGTAGGCGCAGTGCAGGCAGGTAGCTGATCTTGTCATTGTGTGACCTTCCTTGAGCCGTGCAGGGGAAGTCGCTGGTTGGCGACGAAACCTGGGCGGAACAATCGGTGAAAGGTCAGGTAATCAACAAGAGCTGACGAAAAAACGAGAGCCGTCCTACGGCTCTCGGTAAAGCTTCCTACAGAAAAGCCTTAGTAGCTATCTTCCGGCAGGCTGGCGATGATCGAGCGGTAACTGCTCATGCGCTGCTGCGAAACCTGGCCGTCTTCCAATGCCTTGAGCAGTGCGCAGCCCGGTTCGCGGTCGTGCTTGCAGTCGCGGAAGCGGCAGTTGCCGATCAGCTCGCGGAACTCGATGAAGCCATCTTCCACATCGTCACGGCTGACGTGGCCCAGGCCGAATTCGCGGATACCCGGCGAGTCGATCAGGTCGCCGCCGTTGGGGAAGTGGTACAGCCGCGCCGTGGTGGTGGTGTGCGTGCCTTGGCCCGACCATTCCGACAGGTCGCCGACACGGGTGCCAGCGTCGGGCAACAGGCTGTTGACCAGCGACGACTTGCCCACGCCCGACTGGCCGACGAACACGCTGATATGGCCATCCAGCATCTGTTGCAGGCGTTGCATGCCGTCGCCTTGATGGGCGGAGACTTCCAGCAACGGATAGCCGAGGTTACGGTACACCTCGAGCATGGCGTTGAGGGTCGGTGCGTTTTCTTCGTTGATCAGGTCGGCCTTGTTCAGCAGCAGCAGTGGGCGAATGCCGGCGTGCTCGGCGGCCACCAGGTAGCGGTCGATCAGGTTGGGGTGCGGCTCGGGGGCCGGGGCGAAGACGATGACGATCAGGTCGACGTTGGCTGCCACGGGCTTGAGCTGGCCATGGTTGTTCGGCCGGCACAGCTCGGTGCTGCGCGGCATCTGCGCGACGATCACGCCGATGCCCTGGTTGCCGGCGCGCCATACCACGCGATCGCCGGTGACCAGCGCCGGCAGGTTGGCACGCAGGTGGCAGCGGAAGACCTGGCCGGCCGCTTCGCCGTCCTGGGCCTCGACCTCGACCTGCACACCGAAGTGAGCGATCACCAGGCCCAGTTGCTCCGGCCCCAGGTCGCCGCCCTCCAGCTCTTGCAGCACATGCTGCTCGCGTTTGGCGGCGCGGGCGGCGCGCTCGCCCTGGATCTTTTCGATGCGCCAGTTCTGGCGGCGGTTGAGCTGGCGTTTGGCCATGAAGGTTCCGTGTCGGCGAGGCAGAAAGAAAACGGCAGGCAGTTTAGCACGGCCCGCCCACGACCAACCTCGCGAGCGTCCTGTCTCGAAAATAAGCTGTTCACTTTTGGCGGCGTCCTGGGCGCCCGGCCGGCGTTGCCACTCCTCGCCATAGCCCTGCTATGACTCGTCGCGGTGCCTTGGCCGAACACCCAAGCCACTCGCCAAAAGAGAACGTATTTCCGAGGCAGGACACTAGGCTAATATGACGGCCTATCAGAGGAGCCTTTTCATGCAGAACCCACAGAACCTGATCTGGATCGATCTGGAAATGACCGGCCTGGACCCGGACAGCGACGTCATCATCGAGATGGCCACCATCGTCACCGACAGTGAGCTGAACACCCTGGCCGAAGGCCCGGTGATCGCCATCCACCATAGCGACGAAGTGCTGGCGCGCATGGACGAATGGAACACCCGTACCCATGGCAACTCGGGCCTCACTCAACGGGTGCGCGAGAGCAAGGTGAGCATGGCCGAGGCCGAGGCGCAGACCATCGCCTTCCTCGAGCAGTGGGTACCGAAGGGCAAGTCGCCGATCTGCGGCAACAGCATCTGCCAGGACCGCCGTTTCCTGTACCGCCACATGCGCGGGCTGGAAAACTACTTCCACTACCGCAACCTCGACGTTTCCACCCTCAAGGAGCTTGCGGCCCGCTGGGCGCCGGATGTGCGTGACAGCTTCAAGAAGGGCAGCACTCACCTTGCGCTGGACGATATTCGTGAGTCCATTGCCGAGCTGCGTCACTACCGCGAGCATTTCATCAAGTTCTGAGCTTGCCGTGCGCCGACGATCGTCGGCGCGCCCCCTTTTGGTGCCCCGCCTGACTGGGTAGACTGCGCGCCTTTCCCGCACGGACCTGCACCATGTTGCTGATGCTCTACCTCATCGCCATCACCGCCGAAGCCATGACCGGCGCCCTGTCCGCCGGTCGTCGAGGCATGGACTGGTTCGGCGTGGTGCTGATTGCCTGTGTCACCGCGCTGGGTGGCGGTTCGGTGCGTGACGTGCTGCTTGGGCACTATCCGCTGACCTGGGTGAAACACCCGGAGTACCTGGTGCTGACCAGTTTCGCGGCGTTGCTGACCATCTTCATCGCCCCGTTGATGCGCCATTTGCGCTCGCTGTTCCTGGTGCTCGATGCGCTGGGGTTGGTGGCGTTCACGTTGATCGGCTGCATGACCGCGCTGGAGATGGGGCAGGGGTTCCTGGTCGCTTCGATCAGCGGGGTGATCACCGGGGTGTTCGGCGGGATCCTGCGGGATATCTTCTGCAACGACATTCCGCTGGTGTTCCGGCGTGAGCTGTATGCCAGCGTGTCGTTCGCCGCGGCCTGGTTCTACCTGGGGTGCGTGTACTTCAAGGTGCCGGCGGAGCAGGCGATGTTGCTGACCTTGTTCGGTGGGTTCCTGGTGCGGCTGCTGGCGATCAGGTTCCACTGGGAAATGCCCAAGTTCCACTACAACGATCAGCATTGATTCACGTTGGAGCCGTATGCTCTAGGCCTATTGCTCGATCTGTAGGAGCCGGCTTGCCGGCGAAGCTGCCACCACATAATTAGTTCATATCTCTTGATCTTGATCTTGATCTTGATCTTGCTTCTAAGTGCGCGATAGTTCAGGCGCCGCCAAATGCGACTTCAGGAGGCCGGAGTGAGGGAACCCCGGAGCGAAGCGCAGGGGCCGTATGAACGGAGCCAGCGGTTTTTGCCTTCTTTTGCCCGCGAGCAAAAGAAGGTCGCCGTAAAGGCGAAAAGGTGAGTTAGCGCCTCCATCGTGAATGGATATGCTCACGAATTTCAGGGCCAATACTCTGAAGGTCAAAGTCAAAGTCAAAGTCAAAGTCAAAGTCAAAGTCAAAGTCAAAGTCAAAGTCAAAGTCAAAGTCAAAACACAGTAGGTCTCTACAGTTATGTGTATATCCATTTGCGATAGCGACTCGCAGTCACCTTTCCGCCCTTACGGCGGGTCACTTTTTGTCAAACGCGACAAAAAGTAACCAAAAAACGCTGCGGGTATGACTCACCCACATGGGTTACAAATCAGTTCATGCACATAGGTAACAGTCTTTAACTGGCAGGGTCGGTTTTCGAGGATCTGACCATGCCTTGGCGAGAGCTGAAACCTATGGACCTGAAAATGCTTTTCATCGCGGATTACCTGCAGGGGGCACCCAGTTTCAGTGCCCTGTGCCAGGCCTACGAGATCAGCCGAAAGACCGGCTACAAATGGGTCGAGCGATATGAGAAAGAGGGGCCTTCGGGGCTGGAAGAACGCAGCCGCCGCCGGTTGACCCAGGACTGGGTTGTACCCGCTGCAGTTCGCGAAGCTATCATCGAACTGCGCAGTCGAGGCGAAACGGAACCGGGTCCGAAAAAGATCCAGGCGGCGCTGCAGGAGCGTTTCCCTGATCAGGCGCCGCCCTCGAAGACAGCGATCTACAACATCCTCAAGAAGGCCGAGTTGGTCAAACCACGCCGCTTACGTCAGCGGGTAGCGGTCTATCCCAAGCCCCTGGAGAAGGCAGAGTTGCCTAACCAACTGTTCAGTGCGGACTACAAAGGCCAATTTCTGACAGGTGCAGGCGTCTGGTGCTATCCGCTGACGATCATGGATCACGCCAGTCGCTTCCTGCTCGCCTGCCACAGCATGCCCAACACCAATCTTCTGGAAACGCAGGCCGTTTTCACCCAAGTGTTCCGGGAGAATGGCCTGCCTGAGCGGATTCGTACCGATAACGGTGTGCCGTTTGCCAGCAAGGGGCGTGCGGGACTTTCCCAGTTGTCGATCTGGTGGCTGCGTCTAGGCATCATTCCCGAGCGCATTGCGCCTGGTCGGCCTGAGCAAAATGGCCGCCACGAACGCATGCATCGAACGCTCAAGAGCACGCTGCCATCGCCGCCGGCAGTGGCCTGGGAGGCTCAACAATGGCACTTTGATCGCTTTCGGCAGCACTATAATCACGAGCGCTTGCATGAAGCGTTGAAGCAGAAAACACCGGCGTCTTGCTACCAACCCTCGCCACGCCCATTCCCTGAAAAACTCCCCGAGATGACCTATCCCAGCCATATCGAGAGCTTGCCAGCGGATAGCTGCGGCATCATCAACCGCCGTGGCTTGAGGATCTACGTAGGTTATGTGCTCAAGCACCAGACCATTGGCCTGGAGCAGGTCGGGGATGGCGTTTGGGATGTTATTTTCGGTCCCATCATTCTTGGCCGGGTCGATGTGCGGGATGCCACTGATGGTTATGTAACACTCAAGGTGTTGTCACCTATGTGAGTGAACTTTTGTGTAACCCATGTGGGTGACCCGTACATGCGCTCCATTCATACGGCCCTCCGCTACGCTCCGGGTCCCTTCGCTCCGGCGCCTTCCAGGCCCGCGCGGCCTACGACTTGCTGCGCAAGTCTACATCTCGCGCCTTCGGCTAACGCCGAAGGGTGCTGCGCACCTGGCCCTCCAGACGCCTGCGCTCAGCCTCCTGAAGTCGCGAAGTTACGGGCGGCGCCTGGACGGGCGCAGCTGTCGCTGGCGGGCTTGGTGGTTAATCATTCGATCGCAGAAGCAGAAGCAGAAGCGAGAAGGTCAAAGCGCGCCGTGTCGCGCCAGCGCCCACTCCACATGCTCACGCACCAGATCAGAAGGATCATCCCGCCGTGCATTCAGCGCCTCCAGCACCGGAATGGTCGACGGCGCATTGCCCAACCCCACTGCCAGGTTGCGCAGGAACCGCTCATACCCCGCCCGCCGCAACGGCGAACCCTCGGTGCGAGCGAGGAAGCGCGGCTCGTCCCACAGGAACAGCTCGGCCAGTTCGATGTTGTCCAGGCCACGCCGCGGCATGAAGTCGTCCTCGGTCGTGGTCTTGGCAAAGCGGTTCCACGGGCAGACGATCTGGCAGTCGTCGCAACCGAACACCCGGTTGCCGATCAGCGGCCGCAGTTCGACCGGGATGGCATGGCGCAACTCGATGGTCAGATAGGAGATGCAGCGCCGCGCGTCGAGCTGGTAGGGCCCGACGAAGGCCTGGGTCGGGCAGATGTCCAGGCACGCCTGGCAGCGCCCGCAATGATCGCTCCCCTGTATGCCATCAATCGGCAATGGCAGGTCGACGAACAGTTCGGCGAGGAAGAAGTAGCTGCCGGCCTTGCGGTTGAGCAGCAAGGTGTTCTTGCCGATCCAGCCCAGACCCGCTTCTTGCGCCAGGGCCTTCTCCAGCACCGGGGCACTGTCGACGAAGGCGCGGTAGCCGAACGGGCCGATGGCCTCTTGGATACGGTCAGCGAAGTGCTGCACGCGCTTGCGTACCAGCTTGTGGTAGTCGCGGCCCAGGGCGTAGCGCGAGATATAGGCCTTTTCCGGCTCCGCCAGGCGCTTGGCCATCTGCGTGTCGCCGGGCAGGTAGTCCATGCGCAGCGAGATCACCCGCAAGGTGCCGGGGATCAGTTCGGCCGGGCGCGAGCGCTTGTGGCCATGGTCGCCCATGTACTCCATTTCACCGTTGTAGCCCGCGGCGAGCCAACGCTGCAGGTGTTGTTCGTGCTCGCCAAGGTCGACCCCGGCGATGCCGACATGGGCAAAACCGAGTTCGAGGCCCCAATCCTTGATCGATTGGGCCAGTGTGGCGATGTCTGGAGTATTGGCGGGCATGGATGGATAAGGCATTACGGGCACAGGTGCGTATAATTCTGCCAGACATCGGAGCCTTTGACCCCATGCCTCAGACCAAACACCCCACAATGCCGCTCAGCAGCCTGACCTTGGCCAGGTTGCCGCCACGCGCCGCCGACGCCCACAAGGGCGATTTCGGCCATGTGCTGGTGGTGGGTGGCGACCTGGGCACCGGTGGCGCGGTCATGCTCAGCAGCGAGGCGGCGCTGCGTTGCGGCGCCGGCCTGATCAGTGTGGCCACCCGCCCCGAGCATGTCGGCGCCGGACTGGCCCGCCTGCCGGAGGTCATGTGGCTGGGCATAACCTCGGCCAATGAACTGATGGGCCCACTCGCAAGGGCCTCGGTCCTGGTGGTCGGCCCAGGCCTGGGACAGGCGTCCTGGGGGCGCAGCCTGTTGTCGGCGGTGAGTCATGTGCACGTGCCGCAGGTCTGGGACGCCGATGCGCTCAACTTGCTGGCGGGTGCGCCACTGGCGCTGCCCAGCGGCAGCATCCTGACGCCGCATCCAGGGGAGGCGGCGCGCCTGCTGGGCATCTCCACCGAGGCCGTGCAGGCTGATCGGCCTGGGGCAGCGCGCAAGCTGGCGCGCCGTCATGCCAGCGTCTGCGTGCTCAAGGGCGCGGGCACGCTGGTGGCCGACCCTGCCGGGCAGTTGGCGCTGTGCGGGCGTGGGCATCCTGCCATGGCCGGAGCAGGCCTGGGCGATGTGCTGACTGGCGTATTGGCGGCGCTGCTGGCCCAAGGGTTGGACGCGTGGCAGGCCGCGTGCCTGGGAGTATGGCTGCACGCCTGTGCCGGCGAGCGCCTGGGAATGAAAGGTAGAGGGCTGGCGGCCAGCGATCTGGCCCCGGTCATTAGAGCGTTATTGGAGGAGCATTCAGCGTGTCAGGTTTAACCCTGTTTCTGGCCGACGAGCCAGCCACCGTCGCCTTTGGCACGAAGCTGGCCGAAGTGACCGGCGGTCGTGGCGTGATTTTTCTAGAGGGCGACCTGGGGGCAGGCAAGACCACGCTGTCCCGTGGCCTGATTCGTGGCCTTGGTCACACCGGGCCGGTGAAAAGTCCAACCTTTACCGTCGTCGAGCCCTATGAAATCGGCGACATTCGCGCCTTCCACTTCGACCTATACCGCCTGGTCGACCCGGAAGAGCTCGAGTTCATGGGCATCCGTGACTATTTCGAGGGCGATCCGCTGTGCCTGTTCGAGTGGCCCGATAAAGGTGCGGGCGTTTTGCCAAAGCCCGACCTGACCATTACCATAAGCCCGCAAGCGGGCGGACGTTCGCTGAACCTGTCGCCGCAGGGGGCTCGCGGCGAATCCTGGTGTGCCGTTCTGGCCGAAGCATTCAAACAGTAAGTGGGGAAAGGTATGCGCATACGCGCACTGGTCGCCGTCTTTGGGCTGCTGCTGACCGCGGTGACCGTCGACGCCATGGCCGTCACTCAAGTCAAGAGCATGCGCCTGTGGCGCGCTCCGGACAACACGCGGCTGGTCTTCGACCTGTCCGGGCCTGTGCAGCACAGCGTCTTCACCCTGACCGCACCCGATCGCCTGGTGATCGACATCAATGGCGCCACATTGGGCGCGCCGCTGAACGTTTCCACCTCGAACACACCGATCACCAGCGTGCGTTCGGCCCAGCGCACACCTACCGACCTGCGCGTGGTGGTCGACCTGAAGAAGGCCGTCTCACCGAAAAGCTTCGTGCTGGCCCCCAATGCCCAGTACGGCAACCGCCTAGTGGTCGACCTGTACGATCAGGAAGCCGATGCCATCGCCGCCAGCAACCCGACGCCGCCGCCCACGCCGCAGCCGCCAGCCACCACGCCTGCGGTGCCGGTGACGCCAGCGCAACCCGCCATCAAGCTGCCGCCGGCACCCGCTGGCAAGCGTGACATTGTCGTCGCCATCGACGCCGGCCACGGCGGTGAAGACCCGGGCGCCTCGGGTTCGCGCGGCCAGCATGAAAAAGACATCGTGCTGGAGATCGCCAGGGAGCTGCAGCGCCAGATCAACACTGAAAAGGGTTATCGCGCCGAGCTGACCCGTACGGGCGACTATTTCATCCCGCTGCGCAAGCGCACCGAGATCGCTCGTAAGAAGGGCGCCGATCTGTTCGTCTCGATCCATGCCGATGCCGCGCCGTCCACGGCCGCCTTCGGTGCGTCGGTGTTCGCCCTGTCCGATCGTGGCGCGACCTCTGAGACCGCGCGCTGGCTGGCTGACACGGAAAACCGCTCCGACCTGATCGGCGGTGCCGGCAACGTCAGCCTCGATGACAAGGACCGCATGCTCGCCGGCGTGCTGCTCGACCTGTCGATGACCGCCACCCTCAGCTCCAGCCTCAATGTCGGGCAGAAGGTGCTGGGCAACATGGGCCGGGTGACGCCGCTGCACAAGCAGCGGGTGGAGCAGGCCGGGTTCATGGTGCTGAAGTCGCCGGACATTCCGTCGATCCTGGTTGAAACCGGGTTCATCTCCAACGCCAACGAAGCTTCGAAGCTGGCAACCAAGAGCCACCAGCAGGCGCTGGCGCGCTCGATCCACACTGGCGTGCGCCAGTTCTTCCAGCAAAACCCGCCGCCCGGCACCTACATTGCCTGGTTGCGCGACAGCGGCAAGATTGCCCAGGGGCCGCGTGACCACACGGTGCGCCCGGGCGAGACGCTGGCGATGATCGCCGTGCGCTACCAGGTCAGCGTCACGGCCCTGCGCAGCAGCAACAACCTGAAGACTGACGAGCTGAAGGTCGGCCAGCACCTCGACATCCCGGCCACCACCCTGGCGTCCCAGCAATGAGCGGCGGTTCGCGTATCCAGCTGCTCAGCCCGCGGCTGGCCAACCAGATTGCCGCTGGCGAAGTGGTCGAGCGGCCAGCCTCGGTAGCGAAGGAGCTGTTGGAAAACAGCCTGGACTCCGGCGCTCGGCGTATCGAGGTCGAAGTCGAGCAGGGCGGTGTGAAGCTGCTGCGTGTGCGTGACAATGGCGGCGGCATTGCGCCGGACGACCTGCCGCTGGCGCTGGCGCGCCACGCCACCAGCAAGATCCGCGAGCTGGAAGACCTCGAAGGCGTGCTCAGCCTGGGCTTTCGTGGTGAAGCCCTGGCCTCGATCAGCTCGGTGGCACGGCTCACCCTGACCTCGCGCACCGCCGACGCCGGCGAAGCCTGGCAGGTGGAAACCGAAGGCCGTGACATGACACCGCGCGTGCAGCCAGCCGCGCACCCGGTCGGCACCTCCGTCGAAGTGCGCGACCTGTTCTTCAACACGCCGGCCCGGCGCAAGTTCCTCAAGGCCGAGAAGACCGAATTCGATCACCTGCAGGAAGTGATCCGGCGCCTGGCGCTGGCGCGCTTCGACGTGGGCTTCCACCTGCGCCACAACGGCAAGACCATCTTCAGCCTGCACGAAGCCACCGACGAGATGGCCCGCGCTCGGCGTGTGGGGACCATCTGCGGGCCGGGCTTCCTCGAGCAGGCGCTGCCGATCGATGTCGAGCGCAATGGCCTGCGCCTGTGGGGCTGGGTTGGCCTGCCGACCTTCTCACGCAGCCAGGCCGACCTGCAGTACTTCTTCGTCAACGGCCGCGCCGTGCGCGACAAGCTGGTGGCCCACGCGGTGCGCCAGGCATACCGCGACGTGCTGTTCAACGGCCGACACCCGACCTTTGTGCTGTTCCTTGAGTGCGACCCGACCGGTGTCGACGTCAACGTGCACCCGACCAAGCACGAAGTGCGCTTCCGCGAAGGGCGGATGGTCCATGACTTCCTTTATGGCACCCTGCACCGTGCGCTGGCCGACGTGCGGCCGGAAGATCAGCTGGCGGCGCCTGCCGCTGCCAGTGAGATCGTCCGCCCCAGCGGGCAGCAGGTTGGCGAGTTCGGTCCGCAGGGTGAAATGCGCCTGGCTTCGCCTGTGCTGGAGCAGCCGCAGGCCGAGCCGCGTCAGTCGTTCACGCCGGGCAGTGGTGCTGGATCGGGTTACCAGTATCAATACACGCCGCGTCCATCGCAGCCGCTGCCGGTCGCCGAGACCCAGGCGGTGTACCGCGAGTTCTACGCGCCGTTGGACGGTACCGCGCCTGCTTCCCTGCCAGAGAGCCAAGGCGATATTCCGCCGCTGGGCTACGCCCTGGCCCAGCTCAAAGGCATCTACATCCTGGCCGAGAACGCCGTCGGCCTGGTGCTGGTGGACATGCACGCCGCCCACGAGCGCATCATGTATGAACGCCTCAAGGTGGCCATGGCCAGTGAAGGCCTGAGTGGCCAGCCGCTGCTGGTGCCCGAGTCGCTGGCGCTGAGCCAGCGCGAGGCGGACTGCGCCGAGGAGCACGCCCAGTGGTTCCAGCGCCTGGGCTTCGAGCTGCAGCGCCTGGGCCCGGAAACCGTGGCAATCCGCCAGATCCCGGCACTGCTCAAGCAAGCCGAGGCCAACCGCCTGGTGCAGGACGTGCTCGCCGATCTCATGGAGTACGGCACCAGCGACCGCATCCAGGCGCACCTGAACGAACTGCTCGGGACCATGGCCTGCCATGGCGCCGTGCGCGCCAACCGGCGCCTGGCCATCCCGGAAATGAATGCGCTGCTGCGCGACATGGAAAACACCGAGCGCAGCGGCCAATGCAACCATGGCCGGCCGACCTGGACCCAGATGGGCCTGGATGATCTGGACAAGCTGTTCCTGCGGGGGCGATGAAATGAGTGGCAAACCCCCGGCGATATTCCTCATGGGGCCGACCGCGGCCGGCAAGACCGACCTGGCCATCGAGTTGACCAAGGTGCTGCCGTGCGAGCTGATCAGCGTCGATTCGGCGCTGGTCTATCGCGGCATGGATATCGGTACCGCCAAACCCTCGAAAGAGATCCTGGCCGCCCACCCGCATCGTCTGATCGACATCCTCGACCCGGTCGAGAGCTACTCGGCCAAGCAGTTCTGCACCGACGCCCTCGACGCCATGGCCGAGATCACCGCGCGCGGCAAGATCCCGCTGCTGGTGGGCGGCACCATGCTTTATTACAAGGCGCTGGTCGAAGGCTTGGCCGACATGCCACCGGCCGACGCCGCCGTGCGTGCCGAGCTCGAAGCGCAGGCGAGTGCGCTGGGGCTGGGTGAACTGCATCGTCAATTGGCCGAGGTCGACCCTGAGTCGGCCGCGCGCATCCATCCGAATGACCCGCAGCGCCTGATCCGTGCGCTTGAGGTATACCGGGTAAGCGGCGAGAGCATGACCGCCCACCGCCAGCGTCAATTCGCGGAAAGTCGCGGCGCAGACGCAGGCGCGAACGGGCATTTGCCCTATACTGTCGCGAGTTTGGCGATTGCTCCTACAGATCGTCACATTTTGCATCAGCGAATTGCGCTACGATTTTCGCAGATGCTGGAACAGGGCTTCGTCGACGAGGTCCGATCGCTGCGTGCCAGAAGTGACTTGCATGCGGGGCTGCCGTCTATACGAGCAGTGGGCTATCGGCAGGTCTGGGACTATCTCGACGGTCATCTGACTGAGAATGAGATGCAAGAACGCGGTATCATTGCCACGCGCCAGCTGGCCAAGCGGCAGTTCACCTGGTTGCGCGGCTGGGACGGCGTGCACTGGCTGGATAGCCTGGCCTGCGACAATCTGTCCCGCACCTTGAAATACCTTGGGGCCGTCTCCATATTGAGCTGAGTCCCTGCTTATAGCCGTCTATTCTTACGAAAGGCGGCATGAATCATCGAATTTCTTGTTTTTCTACTATTGATCCTTACAGGAGTGCGGCATATGTCAAAAGGGCATTCGCTACAAGACCCTTACTTGAACACCTTGAGAAAAGAAAAAGTCCCGGTTTCGATCTATCTGGTCAACGGGATCAAGCTGCAGGGTCAGATTGAATCCTTCGACCAGTTCGTCGTGCTGCTGAAGAACACCGTCAGCCAGATGGTCTACAAGCACGCCATTTCGACCGTCGTACCTGCCCGTCCGGTTCGTCTGCCAAGCCCGTCCGATGCCGAGCACGGCGACAGCGAGCCAGGCAACGCTTGAAAAAAGTAGGAGCCTGCATTGTTCTTTGAGCGCCACGGTGGTGGTGAGCGAGCGTTGCTCGTTCACTTGGAAGGTCAGAACCCTGAGGCGCGCGAAGACCCGCAGGAGTTTCAGGAGCTGGCGCTGTCGGCCGGCGCCGATATCGTTTCGCTGGTAACAGTGGCGCGGCATCAGCCCACCGCCAAGTTTCTGATCGGCAGCGGCAAGGTCGAGGAGTTGCGCGACCTGGTCAAATCCGCCGAAGCCGACCTGGTGATTTTCAATCACACCCTCACGCCCAGCCAGGAACGCAACCTCGAACGCGTCTTCGAGTGTCGCGTGCTGGACCGCACCGGGCTGATTCTCGACATCTTCGCCCAGCGGGCGCGTACTCACGAAGGCAAGCTGCAGGTCGAACTGGCCCAGCTCGAGCACATGAGCACGCGGCTGGTGCGCGGCTGGACTCACCTTGAACGCCAGAAGGGTGGTATCGGCCTGCGCGGCCCGGGTGAAACCCAGCTTGAAACCGACCGCCGCCTGCTGCGGGTGCGCCTGCGCCAGATCAAGGCACGCCTTGAGAAGGTGCGCAGCCAGCGCGAACAGGCCCGTCGCGGGCGCAAGCGCGCGGACATCCCGTCGGTGTCGCTGGTGGGCTACACCAACGCCGGCAAATCGACCCTGTTCAATGCCCTGACCCAGTCCGAGGTGTATGCCGCGGACCAGCTGTTCGCCACCCTCGACCCCACGCTGCGCCGGCTCGAGCTGGCCGACCTGGGGCCGATCGTGCTGGCCGACACCGTGGGCTTCATCCGCCACCTGCCGCACAAGCTGGTCGAGGCATTTCGGGCTACGCTCGAAGAGTCGAGCAACTCCGACCTGCTGCTGCATGTGATCGATGCTCACGAGCCTGATCGTATGGAACAGATCGAGCAGGTACTGGCGGTGCTGGGGGAGATCGGGGCCGAGAGCTTGCCGATCCTCGAGGTCTATAACAAACTCGACCTGCTTGAAGATGTCGAGCCGCAGATCCAGCGCGATGCCGATGGCAAGCCGCAGCGGGTCTGGGTATCGGCGCGTGATGGACGTGGCCTGGAGCTGGTTGGCCAGGCAATCGCCGAGTTGCTGGGGGACGACCTGTATGTCGGAACCCTGTGCCTGGAGCAACGGTTTGCCCGCCTGCGCGCGCAATTCTTTGCCTTGGGCGCCGTGCAGAGTGAAGAGCATGATGAAGAAGGGCGCAGCTTGCTGAGCGTGCGACTGCCCAGGGTCGAGTTGAATCGCCTGGTCAGCCGCGAGGGCATGGAGCCGCAAGTGTTTGTCGAGCAACACACTTTGCAATAAATGCCCGTCGAGGTCGTCGGGCAGCGGTGACAGGCATTCTGTAGCATTGGACGGCGCGCCGTGGGCGCGTCTTTGCTTTATCAGATGGAGAGCGCTATGGCTTGGAACGAGCCGGGTGGCAACTCGAACAATCAGGATCCTTGGGGCGGTCGCCGTAACGGCGGCGGCGGTGGTGGCGACAAGAAAGGTCCACCGGATCTCGACGAGGCCTTCCGCAAGCTGCAGGACAGCCTGAACGGCATGTTCGGCAGTGGCAAGAAACGCAGCGGCGGTGACCGCAATATCGGCAAGGGTGGCGGCTTTGGCCTGCTGGGCGTTGGCCTGGCGGTGCTGGCGGCGATCTGGCTGTACAGCGCCGTGTACGTGGTGGACGAGCAGGAGCAGGCCGTGGTGCTGCGCTTCGGCAAGTATTACGAAACCGTCGGTCCCGGCCTGAATATCTATTTCCCGCCGATCGACCGCAAGTACATGGAAAACGTGACCCGCGAGCGGGCCTACACCAAGCAGGGCCAGATGCTCACCGAAGACGAGAACATCGTCGAGGTGCCGCTGACCGTGCAATACCGCATCAGCAACCTGCAGGACTTCGTGCTCAACGTCGACCAGCCGGAAGTCAGCCTGCAGCATGCCACCGACAGCGCCCTGCGCCACGTGGTGGGCTCCACCTCGATGGACCAGGTGCTGACCGAAGGCCGCGAGCAGATGGCCGTGGACATCCGCGAGCGCCTGCAGCGTTTCCTCGATACGTACCGCACCGGTATCACCGTCACCCAGGTGAACGTACAGAGTGCGGCCGCCCCGCGTGAAGTGCAGGAAGCCTTCGACGACGTGATCCGCGCCCGCGAAGACGAGCAGCGTGCCCGCAACCAGGCCGAATCCTACGCCAATGGCGTGGTGCCCGAAGCCCGTGGTCAGGCGCAACGCATCATCGAGGACGCCAACGGCTACCGCGACGAAGTCATCGCTCGCGCCAAGGGTGAGGCCGACCGCTTCACCAAGCTGGTCGCCGAGTACCGCAAGGCACCGGAGGTCACTCGCCAGCGTCTTTACCTGGAAACCATGCAGGAGGTCTACAGCAACTCCAGCAAGGTCCTGGTAACGGCCAAGGACGGGCAGAACAACCTGCTCTACTTGCCACTGGACAAGATGGTCGAAGGCAGCCGCAGCAGTGCAGCGCCGGTCAGCAGCGTATCGCCGTCGGTCAACGACGCCGCCGCGCGTAGCGCGCAAGACCTGCAACAACAACCGCCGCTGCGTTCCAGGGAGAGCCGCTGATGAGCAATAAATCGCTGTTCGCCCTGATCGGCGCCGTGGTGCTGGGCGTCGTCGCCTGGAACTGCTTCTACATCGTCTCGCAAACCGAGCGCGCGGTATTGCTGCAGTTCGGTCGCGTGGTCAAGGCCGATGTCCAGCCTGGCCTGCATGTGAAGGTCCCGTACGTGAACCAGGTGCGCAAGTTCGACGCCCGCCTGATGACCCTCGATGCCCCGACCCAGCGTTTCCTGACGCTGGAGAAGAAGGCGGTGATGGTCGACGCCTACGCCAAGTGGCGGGTCAAGGACGCCGAGCGCTTCTATACCGCGACCTCGGGCATGAAGCAGATCGCCGACGAGCGTCTGTCGCGCCGCCTGGAAAGCGGCCTGCGTGACCAGTTCGGTAAGCGCACCCTGCACGAAGTGGTTTCCGGTGAGCGTGACGCGCTGATGAGCGACATCACCGCCTCGCTGAACCGCATGGCCAGCAAGGAGCTGGGTATCGAAGTGGTCGACGTTCGCGTCAAGGCCATCGACCTGCCCAAGGAGGTCAACCGCAGCGTGTTCGACCGCATGAGCACCGAGCGTGAGCGTGAGGCCCGCGAGCACCGCGCCAAGGGTAACGAGCTGGCCGAAGGTATTCGTGCCGACGCCGACCGTCAGCGCCGTGTGCTGCTGGCCGAGGCGTATCGTGAAGCGGAAGAGACCCGCGGTGACGGCGATGCCCAGTCGGCTGCCATCTACGCTAAAGCCTACACGCAGGACGCTGACTTCTACGCGTTCTACCGTAGCCTGCAGGCCTACCGCGAAAGCTTCTCCAGCAAGAGCGACGTGCTGGTCCTGGATGCGAAGAACGAGTTCTTCCGCTACCTGGACAAGAGCAAGCCCTGACGCGAGGAGCGCCCCGCCCGGCTGCTAAAATGCCAGGCGGGGTGCATCCCGAGCGAAAAGGGGTGTATGATGAGTCAGCCGGGAAATTCCCGGCTTTTTTGCGTCTGTAAGGTTCATTGGCCCAAGAGCGGCCCCGGCGCAAGGTATTCGAGGGTGCTGGTAACGGTGGCTGCGCTGGGCTCGGTCCTGCCCGCTGCTGTCCGCCAGGATCCGTTTCACTCAAGGCTCGCCGCCAGGCAGGCCGCCCGGACCAAAGGGGAAATGGCGTAATGGCAACGGTAGACCGCTGGCTCTTGCCAGATGGCATCGAGGAAGTACTGCCACCTGAGGCTGCGCGCATCGAGATCGCGCGTCGGCAGGTGTTGGACCTGTTCCAGAGCTGGGGATACGAGCTGGTTGTCACACCCCATATCGAGTACCTGGAGTCGCTGCTCACCGGCGCCGGCCAGGACCTGGACCAGCGCACCTTCAAGGTCGTCGACCCGCAATCCGGGCGCCTGATGGGCTTCCGTGCCGACTTCACCCCGCAGGTCGCGCGTATCGACGCCCACACCCTGCGCCGCGAAGGCCCGAGCCGCCTGTGCTATGCCGGTAGCGTGCTGCACGCGCAACCGCGAGCCCTGTCCACTTCGCGTAGCCCGATCCAATTGGGCGCCGAGCTGTACGGCGATGCCAGCCCAACCAGCGATGTCGAAGTCATCAGCCTGATGCTCGCCACGTTGCAGCTGACCGATGTGCCGGATGTGCACATGGACCTCGGCCATGTCGGTATCTACCGCGGTCTGGCCCGTGCCGCCAACCTGTCCGGCGACGTGGAGCAGCAGTTGTTCGACGCCCTGCAGCGCAAGGCGGTCGACGAAGTGCAGACGCTCACCGCCGACCTGCCAAAGGACCTGGGCAACATGCTGCGCGCCCTGGTCGAGCTGTGCGGTGGCCGCGAAGTGCTGGCCGAGGCCCGCGTGCGCCTGGGCCGTGCCCCGGCCAGCGTGCTGGCGGCGCTGGACGACCTGCTGGCGATCGCCGATCGCCTGGCGTCGCGCTACCCGGACCTGCCGCTGTACTTCGACCTCGGCGAGCTGCGCGGCTATCACTATCACACCGGCGTGGTGTTCGCCGTGTTCGTTCCTGGCGAAGGTCAATCGATCGCCCAGGGCGGCCGCTACGACGACATCGGCGCTGATTTTGGCCGGGCACGCCCGGCCACCGGTTTCTCCACGGATTTGAAGACCCTGGTCACACTGGGGCGAGCGGAGGTCGTATTGCCTGCTGGCGGCATCTGGATGCCCGACAGCAGCGATGCGGCCCTCTGGCAGCATGTCTGCCAGTTGCGCAACGAGGGCCAGCGTGTGGTCCAGGCCCTGCCTGGCCAACCGCTGAGTGCTGCTCTCGAGGCGGATTGTGATCGGCAATTGATTCAGCAAGACGGGCGCTGGCAGGTTCTGCCGCTGACCCATTGAGATTCTTCGCCGGCAGTGGGCCGGCAACCAAGTTTGCGTGAATGAGGACAAGTGTTATGGGTAAGAATGTCGTCGTCCTGGGCACCCAGTGGGGTGATGAGGGCAAAGGCAAGATCGTCGATCTGCTGACCGAACATGCTGCCGCCGTAGTGCGCTACCAGGGTGGCCACAACGCGGGCCACACCCTGGTGATCAACGGTGAGAAGACCGTTCTGCACCTGATTCCTTCGGGCATCCTGCGTGAAGGCGTGCAGTGCCTGATCGGCAACGGCGTGGTCGTTGCACCGGACGCCTTGATGCGTGAAATCACCAAGCTGGAAGAGAAAGGCGTGCCGGTGCGCGAGCGCCTGCGCATCAGCCCGGCTGCTCCGCTGATCCTGTCGTACCACGTGGCCCTCGACCAGGCCCGTGAAAAAGCCCGTGGCGAAGCCAAGATCGGCACCACCGGCCGCGGCATCGGCCCAGCCTACGAAGACAAGGTTGCACGCCGCGGCCTGCGCGTCGGCGACCTGTTCCACCGCGAGCGTTTCGCCGCCAAGCTCGGTGAGCTGCTGGACTACCACAACTTCCAGCTGGTGAACTACTACAAAGAGCCGGCCATCGACTTCCAGCAGACCCTGGACGAGTGCATGGCCTACGCCGAGCAGCTCAAGCCGATGATGCTCGACGTCACCGCCGAACTGCACAACCTGCGCCGCGCCGGCAAGGACATCATGTTCGAAGGCGCCCAGGGATCGCTGCTGGACATCGACCACGGTACCTACCCGTACGTCACCAGCTCGAACACCACCGCTGGCGGCATTTCCACCGGTTCCGGCGTTGGCCCGATGTACCTGGATTACATCCTGGGCATCACCAAGGCCTACACCACTCGCGTCGGTTCCGGTCCGTTCCCGACCGAACTGTTCGACGAGACTGGCGCCACCCTGGCCAAGCGTGGCCACGAGTTCGGTTCGACCACCGGCCGTGCCCGTCGTTGCGGCTGGTTCGATGCCGTGATCCTGCGTCGCGCCATCGACGTCAACAGCATTTCGGGCATCTGCCTGACCAAGCTGGACGTACTGGACGGCCTGGAAACCATCAACATCTGCGTGGGCTACAAGAACGAGAACGGTGCCGTCATCGACGCGCCTTCCGATGCCGACAGCTACATCGGCCTGGAGCCGGTGTACGAGCAGATGCCAGGCTGGAGCGAGTCGACCCTGGGCGTGAAAACCCTGGAAGAGCTGCCAGAAGCCGCGCGCGCTTACATCAAGCGCATCGAGGAGTTGGTCGGCGCGCCGATCGACATCATCTCGACTGGCCCGGACCGCAACGAGACCATCGTGCTGCGTCATCCGTTCGCCTGATCAGCCACTTCGGTAGCTGATTGAACGCCGCGCTCCCGCAAGGGGGCGCGGCGTTTTCGTATGTGCCCTGTCCAGGTGGGGGCCATCCGCCGCGTTGCCTGCTTCGCCAGCAAGGCTGGCTCCTACCGGGTCGAAATGCATAAATGCCTCACCTTGTTACCTGGATTGGCGTTTATACCTGCTGCCTCAGGCACAACCCTTGCTGTAAGAAGATTCTGAAGATGCCATCAAAGCAATGGCGCCGGAAACACGAGGGTTACAACGTGTCTGCCATCCTTTCATTGTTACGAAGCCGCCTCTTGCGGCCTGTGTTTGTTGCGCTTGGTATCGCTCTTCTGGTGCAGGTGCTGGTTGCCGTTGCACTGACGCGGAGCACGGTCACGGCCCTGGAGGCCGATCTGGGCGAGCGGCTGGGTAATGACAGTCGCAAACTGGCCACCGAGCTTGAGCAAGCCGGGCAAGATGTGCGCGCCGGGCTCGACAGCTTGTCGGCCAGCACCCGTCAACGCCTGAGCGCCGGTCTTTCCGAGCGCCTGCAGAGCGAGCAGCAGCAACTGCGCGCGACGTTGGAGAAGAACCTGAAGGATTCGGCCAACGACATGGCCGAACTGCTTGCCTCCGTGGCGCCGCGTGCCATCTGGGACAACGATGTGCCGACGCTCTCGGACTTCGCTCGGCGCGCCCAGCGCAACCCCAATGTGCTGTTCGTGATCTACGACGACGCTCAGGGCCAGCACCTGACCCGTTACCTGAACCGGCAGAACCCGATCAACCAGGCGCTGATGGACAAGGGTCAGGGCGAGCGGGCGCTGGACAAGGTGCTGGACGCGGCGCGCAAGGATGCTTCGGTGTACTTCGTCGAAGCCTCGATCAGCCCCAACGGTGCCGAGATCGGCAAGGTGCTGATGGGCGTTTCCACGGCCGGTGTCGACCAGGAACTGAAGGCCCTCGACCAACGTTTCGCGGCACTGATCGCCAGTGGCGAGCAGCTGGTCGGCGACAGCCTGGTGGCCGCTGCCGCCGACAGCGGCAAGGCACTGCGGGCACGCCTGGAAACCGCGCAGAACAGCGCCACGGCAATGCAGGCCAACACTGCGCAGACCGTGCGTGATGCAGCCGGCGAGCTGCGCTGGCGCATCGGCCTGGGCCTGGTCCTGGTCGGGCTGGGTGTACTGCTGGTGGTGGCCGTGGTGCTGGGCCATCGGGTGGTGAGCAAGCTGCGCCTGCTGATCGCCGCCCTGAATGACCTGGCCGCCGGGGAGGGCGACTTGACCAAGCGCGTGAAGCTGGACAGCCGTGACGAGATCGGTGACATGGCCTCGGCGGTGAACCGCTTCGTCGACAAGCTGCAGCCTATTGTCCGTGAGGCCGGTGAAGTGGCGCAGCGCACCGGCGTGGAGATCGGCAGCATGGCTCAGCGCAATGCTGGGGCCGATGCTGCTGCGGCCTTGCAGCGTGATGAGGTGGCCGCCAGCCTGCGCGACCTGTCGAGCATGGCGGACGAAGCTCAGGCCGAGAGCCATGCGATGCAGGCCGCGCTGCAGCAGGTGGTGGACATCCGTCAGGCCACCGACGAGAACAGTCGCGCCTCCACTCAGTTGGCGCGCCTGATCGAGAACCTGGCGGGTGAGGTGGAAACCGGCTCGCAAGTGATCGAACGGTTGGCCAAGCAGAGCGAGCAGATCGAAGTCGTGCTGACGGTGATCCATGGTATCGCCGAACAGACCAACCTGCTGGCGCTCAATGCGGCCATCGAGGCGGCGCGGGCGGGTGAGACCGGGCGTGGGTTCGCCGTGGTGGCCGACGAGGTGCGGGCGCTGGCGAGCAAGACCCAGAGTTCGACCGGGGATATCCAGTCGCATATCGTCGCCTTGCAGCAGGGCGCCAAGGAGGCCGTGGCGACCATCAGCCAGGCCGGGCGCCAGGCCAGTGAAGGCTTGCTGGTGCTGCGCGACAACGAGCGGCGCCAGCAATCGGTGCAGGCGGCGGTGGAGCAGGTGCATGCGGCGATCGGCCTGGCCACTCGTGCAGCCGAGCAGCAGGCCCATGGCGCGCAGGCGGTGCGTGGGCGGGTGGAAACCATTCATGCCCAGGCCGAGCGTTCAGCCGAAGTGGTGATGCAGACCACGGCCAGCAGCAAGGTGCTGGATGACCTGGCGGCGCAGTTGCGGGCGAGCCTGGGGCAGTTCAGGGCCTGAGGTTCGCCGGCAAGCCGGCTCCTACACGAAACCCGTAGGAGCCGGCTTGCCGGCGAACAGGGGGCTCACGCCTTGTTCAGATACATCCGCGTGGTCAGCAGATATACGGGCAACCCCGACACCACGATCAGCAACGCCGCATAAGGCGCCGCCGCCGCGAACTCGACGTTGGCGGTATGCGCCCACACCTCGGTGGCCAGGGTGGTCATGCCGGTCGGGCTGAGCAGCAGGGTGGCGGTCAGCTCTTTCATCGCATCCAGGAACACCAGGGCAAAGGCCGCAGCCATCGCCGGGAAGATGATGGGCAAGGTGACCCGGCAGAACGCCGCGAAGCTGCTGGCGCCCAAGGTGCGAGCAGCCTCTTCCAGGGTCGGCGAGGCCTTGTTCAGCGCGGTGCGCACCGGTGACTGCGCCAACGGCAGGAACAGCAGGGCATAGGCCAGGATCAGCAACGCGGTGGTCTGGTACAGCGCCGGCACGTAGTGAAGGGCGAAGAACACCAGCGTCAGCGCGATTACCAGGCCGGGTAGGGCATGCAGCAGGTATGGCAGGCGTTCGGCCCAGATCGCCAGGCGGCCCTTGTAGCGCACCACCAGGAAGCTGATCGGCAGGGCCAGCAGCACGCAGAAACCGGCACCGCCCAGCGACACCGACAGCGAGGTCAGCAACGCTTTGCTGATCGCCGCCACCGGGAAGGCCGCCGACGAACCCACGCTCAGCCAATAGCCGAGCATGGCCAGTGGAATACCGCTGCCCAGCACTGCCAGCGCCAGGCAGAAGAGTTGCCCGAGTGGCATCCAGGCTCGCAGGCGTACCGGCTGCGCACGACGCGCCACGCCCTGGCCGATACGTACATGCCGTGCCTTGCCGCGTACCCGCAATTCCAGCCACAGCATCAACAGGCACAGCGCCAGCAGCACTGCCGAGAGCATGGCTGCGTTGGCGTTGCTGAACTCCAGCTCGAACTGCTGGTAGATCGCCGTGGTGAACGTCTGCAGCCCAAGGATCGACAGGGCGCCGAACTCCACCAGCATGTGCAGGGCGATCAACAGCGCGCCGCCGAGCATTGACGGCCATAGTAGCGGCAGGGTGATCTTGTGGAACACGCCCCAGCGGCTGCAGCCCAGGGTGCGCGCCGACTCCTCAAGCGAGGTGTCGAGGTTGCGTAGGGTGGCGGCCACCGGCAGGAACACCAGCGGGTACTTCGACAGTGCCATGACCAGGATTGCCCCGCCCAGCCCTTCGAAGTCCGAGCTCAGCGACACCCAGGTGAAACTGCTGATGAACGACGGCACGGCAAACGGCAGGCACAGCACCACGCCCCACAGTCGGCGCCCTGGTAGGTCGCTGCGCTCCAGCAGCCAGGCCAGGGCCACGCCCGCCAGCAGGCACAGCACGGTGACGCCGACCATCAGCAGCAGGGTGTTGCGCAGCAGCCCCCAGACGAAGGGGCGCCAGAGTAGGCGCAGGGCTTCGTGCCAGCCCGCTTCCCAGGCCTTGAGCCCGACGTAGAGCAACGGCAACAGGCTCATCGCCACCAGGAACAGCACGGGCAGTACCACCCAGATGGACGGGCGCCTGCGTTTCGGGACGAAGTGCGACAAGGTGGGCGAGGGCAGGGCGGCGGTCATCAGAGCAGGCCAACCTCACGTTCGAGCTCGATGGCTTCCTCGGCGTTGCCCAGGTCGGCCGGCGAGATCTTCGGCGGGCGCAGATCCTCGAACGGCTTCAGGCCGCGATCCGAAACCATGCCCTTGTGCAGTGGGTACTCGGCGGTGGTCTGGGTGATCACCCGCTGGCCTTCTTCGCTGGCCATCCAGTTGAGCAGGGCCTGGGCTTCTTTCGGGTGCTTGCTGGCCTTGACCACGGCGGCGCCGGAGATGGTCACCAGGTTGCCGGCATCGCCATCGGCCAGGTAATACAGCTTGGAGTCGAGCTTGCCGCGTTCGCGCTCCAGGGCATACCAGTAGTAGTTGTTGACCAGCACGGCGGCGACTTCACCTTTTTCCACGGCCTTCAGCGCAACCATGTTGTTGGTGTAGACCTTGCCGAAGGCTTTCAGGCCCGTCAGCCATTCTTCGGTGGCCTCGCGCCCGTGCATCTTGAGGATGGCCACGGCCTGTTCCTGGAAAGCGCCGCTGGTGGGGACGTAGCCGACGCGCCCTTCCCATTCAGGATTGGCGAAGTCCATCACGGTCGTCGGCAGGTCTTTCTCGTCGATCTTCTTCGGGTTGAACACCACGATGCGGGTGCGGGCGGTGATGCCCATCCAGGTGCCATTGGCGCCCACGTATTCCTTGGGCATCATGTTCGCGGTGGCATCGTCGATCTTCGCCAACAGGCCCAGCTCGCCCAGGTTGTTCAGGGGCGGGGATTCCTCGGTGTAGATGATGTCGGCCGGCGAGCGCTCGCCTTCCTCGATGATCTGGCTGGCCAGCTGGTTGCTGCTGCCCTTGCGGATATTGATATGGATGCCGGTCTTGGCCTCGTAGGCCTTGGCAATGGCGTCACCGATTTCCTTGTGCTGGCCGTTGTACATCGTCAACGTGACCGGTTCGTCTGCCAGGGCGGCCGGTGCGCCGATCACCAGGCTCAGGAGGGCAGCGGCCAGGGTGCGCATCAGCGGTTGCGGGCGGATCGTCATGCGGGTACTTCCTCGCTTACGGCTACATATTTGGAAACAATGGTAAACGAAATTGTTTCTCAAATGGGCGCGTGACGGGAAATTCATGGGCGGGTGCGCGCGCAGCACAACCCGTAGGAGCCAGCCTTGCTGGCGAACCAGGCGCCGCGGAGCATGGCACCGGCTGTGCCGGTGTTCGCCGGCACAGCCGGCTCCTACAGGGGGGCGCGTCGGGTGGCTGCAAAAAATCGCAGGCAAGAAAAAACCCACTAGCAAGCTAGTGGGTTTTTGTATGGTGCCCAGGAGAAGACTCGAACTTCCACGACCGTTAAGTCACTGATACCTGAAACCAGCGCGTCTACCAATTCCGCCACCTGGGCAAAGCTTTGAATCATCTGCTGAAGGCGATCATCGTTCGCTTTCACACAGTAGTAACAGATCCTTGGTCATCTATTACTTGAAAATCTTGGTGCCCAGGAGAAGACTCGAACTTCCACGACCGTTAAGTCACTGATACCTGAAACCAGCGCGTCTACCAATTCCGCCACCTGGGCACACATTCGAGATTACAAGATGCTTTACAGCGCCGTTCATCTCTACTACAACTTCGGGGTTGTCCGTCGTTGTGGTGCGCACTATACGGACGCTCCTGATGGCTGTAAAGCCCCCGAACGAAAAAAATTTCAAAAAATTCAACTTGTTGATTCCGTGGGCCTATTGCCGCGCGATGGACGTGCTGCCGGGGCTGTCCAAGGCTGACATTTCCGGTTTCAATACGCCTATGCCAGAATTCATATCTATATACCCCAAGGTGAACCCCTTCTGATGGCCGATTGGCAATCCCTCGATCCCGAGGCCGCTCGCGAAGCGGAAAAATACGACAACCCCATCCCCAGCCGTGAGCTGATCCTGCAGCGCCTCGCCGACCGTGGTGAACCGGCCGCGCGCGAACAGCTGGCCGAAGAGTTCGGTCTTTACGAAGAAGACCAGATCGAAGCCCTGCGCCGCCGCCTGCGTGCCATGGAGCGCGATGGCCAGCTTATCTATACCCGGCGCGGCACCTATGCCCCGGTAGACAAGCTCGACCTGATCTGCGGCCGTGTCTCCGGCCACCGCGACGGCTTCGGCTTTCTGATTCCCGACGACGGCAGCGAAGACCTGTTCCTCAGCCCGGCGCAGATGCGCCTGGTATTCGACGGCGACCGCGGCCTGGCCCGGGTTTCCGGCGTCGATCGCCGTGGCCGCCGCGAAGGCGTGCTGGTCGAAGTCATCTCCCGTGCCCACGAAAGCGTGGTCGGCCGTTACTTCGAAGAGGGCGGCATCGGCTATGTGACCCCGGACAATCCGAAGATCCAGCAGGAAGTGCTGGTGACTGCCGGTCGCAATGGCGGCGCCAAGATCGGCCAGTTCGTGTCGATCAAGATCACCCACTGGCCGACCCCACGCTTCCAGCCCCAGGGCGACGTGGTCGAGGTCATCGGCAACTACATGGCGCCGGGCATGGAGATCGACATCGCCCTGCGCAGCTATGACATCCCGCATGTCTGGCCGCAGGAGGTGATCAAGGAGGCGCGCAAGTTCCGCTCCGAAGTCGAGGAGAAGGATAAAGAGAAGCGCATCGACCTGCGCCACCTGCCCTTCGTCACCATCGACGGCGAGGACGCCCGCGACTTCGACGACGCGGTCTACTGCGAACCCCTGGGCAAGCTGCGCCTGTTCTCCGGTGGCTGGCGCCTGTACGTGGCGATCGCCGACGTGTCCAGCTACGTGCGCCTGGGCTCGGCCCTGGATGTCGAAGCTCAGCAGCGCGGCAACTCGGTGTACTTCCCCGAGCGCGTGGTACCGATGCTGCCGGAGGAGCTGTCCAACGGCCTGTGCTCGCTGAACCCGCACGTCGATCGCCTGGCCATGGTCTGCGAAATGACCATGAACAAGGCCGGCCAGATGGTCGACTACCAGTTCTACGAAGGGATCATCCACTCCCATGCCCGCCTGACCTACAACAAGGTCAGCAGCATGCTCGAGCATGCTCGCACCCGTGAGGGCAAGGCGCTGCGCGAGGAGTACAAGGAAGTCCTGCCGGACCTGAAGAACCTGTACAACCTGTACAAGGTGCTGGTCGATGCCCGTCACACCCGTGGCGCCATCGATTTCGAGACCCAGGAAACCCGCATCATCTTCGGCGAAGACCGCAAGATCGACGAAATTCGCCCGACTGTGCGCAACGACGCCCACAAGCTGATCGAGGAATGCATGCTGGCGGCCAACGTCGCCACCGCCGAGTTCCTGCAGAAGCACAACGTGCCTTCGCTGTACCGCGTGCACGACGGCCCGCCGCCTGAGCGCCTGGAAAAGCTGCGTGCCTTCCTCGGCGAGTTGGGGCTGACCCTGCACAAGGGCAAGGATCCATCGCCAAAGGACTACCAGCAACTGCTGGCGAGCATCGCCGGGCGCCCGGATTTCCACCTGATCCAGACCGTCATGCTGCGTTCGCTGAGCCAGGCGGTGTACAGCGTCGAGAACAATGGCCACTTCGGCCTGAACTACGAAGCCTACACCCACTTCACCTCGCCGATCCGTCGTTATCCGGACCTGCTGGTGCACCGCGCCATCCGCAGCGTGATCCGCTCGAAGGTCGACACCCCGCACGTCAAGCGCGCCGGTGCCATGAGCATCCCCAAGGCGCGTATCTACCCGTACGACGAGAACACCCTCGACCAGATGGGCGAGCAGTGCTCGATGACCGAGCGCCGTGCCGACGAGGCCACCCGCGACGTGGTCAACTGGCTCAAGTGCGAGTACATGCGCGACCGTGTGGGCGAAACCTTCCCGGGCGTGATCACTGCGGTGACCGGTTTTGGCCTGTTCATCGAACTGACCGACATCTATGTCGAAGGCCTGGTGCACGTCAGTGCCCTGCCGGGCGACTACTACCACTTCGACCCTGTGCACCACCGCCTGTCCGGCGAGCGCAGCGGGCGCAGTTTCCGCCTGGGCGACACGGTCGAGGTCAAGGTCATGCGCGTCGACCTCGAGCAGCGCAAGATCGACTTCGAGATGTCCGAAGCCGCCGTCAATGCGCCGGTCGGCCGCAAACCGCGCGCGGCATCCGGCGAGCCGGCAGCACAGGCCGCGCCCGCGACCGAAGCGAAGATCTCGCCCAAGCCGCGCAGCCGCAAGGGCGAAACCGCCGAGGCGTATTTCCCGAAAGACGCCGTTCAGCGTAATGCCGAGGTGCGCAAGAGCCGCGAGATGAAAAAGGCCTTGATGAGCGATGCCAAGCACAGTGCCCACGCTGGCGGCAAGGCGGAGAAGGGCGCCAAGGCTTCGGGCAAGACCAAGCATCGCAAGGGGCCGTCGAAGTCCGGCGCGCCACGTAAGGGCAAGAGCAAGTCATGAGTCAGCTGGAAAAGATCTACGGTGTGCATGCCGTGCAGGCACTGCTGCAGCACCACCCCAAGCGCGTGAAGCAGATCTGGCTGTCCGAAGGGCGCAGCGAGCCTCGCATCCAGGCTTTGCTGGCCCTGGCCGCGGAAAACCGCGTCCAGGTCGGCCAGGCCGAGCGCCGTGAGCTCGACGCCTGGGTCGAGGGCGTGCACCAGGGCGTGGTCGCCGAGGTGAGCCCGAGCCAGGTGTGGGGCGAATTGATGCTCGAGGAACTGCTCGAACGCACCGAAACCCCGCCGCTGATCCTGGTGCTCGATGGTGTCACCGACCCGCACAATCTCGGTGCTTGCCTGCGCACTGCCGATGCCGCCGGTGCCACCGCCGTGGTGATCCCCAAGGACAAGTCCGCGAGCCTGACCGCTGTGGTGCGCAAAGTGGCCTGCGGCGCCGCGGAAGTGATTCCGCTGGTGGCCGTGACCAACCTGTCCCGCACCCTGGAAAAGCTCCAGCAGCGTGGCCTTTGGGTGGTCGGCACTGCCGGCGAGGCCGAGCAGGAGATCTACCAGCAGGACCTGACCGGCCCGCTGGTGATGATCATGGGTGCCGAAGGCAAGGGCATGCGCCGCCTGACCCGCGAGCACTGTGATTTCTTGGTCAAGCTGCCGATGGCGGGCAGCGTCAGCAGCCTCAACGTCTCGGTGGCGACCGGGGTGTGCCTGTTCGAGGCTGTGCGCCAGCGCCAGAAAGTCTGAACGCCGGCGTCAACTCGTGTAGGAGCGGCTTTAGCCGCGATGCGGGCATCGCGGTGCCTGGCACCCGCTTTGCAGGTGATCGCGGCTTAAGCCGCTCCTACATGAACCCCCGACGCTTGATTGTTCAAATATTCACCAATCTCCTTGCTTGTCCCTCCGGCCTTCTCTACAATTGCGCCCCTTGCCGAGCTGGCAGGCGCGCATGTGCCTTCTCGCTTGGGCAAGACAGACAGTGTCATTCACTCCTTGTCTGACCAGGTTACTGGCAGACTACTAACCCGTAAGGAGCATTCATGCGTCATTACGAAATCATCTTCCTGGTTCACCCGGACCAGAGCGAGCAAGTCGGCGGCATGGTTGAGCGTTACACCAAGCTGATCGAAGAAGACGGTGGCAAGATCCACCGCCTGGAAGACTGGGGCCGTCGTCAACTGGCCTACGCAATCAACAATGTTCACAAGGCTCACTACGTGATGCTGAACGTTGAGTGCACCGGCAAGGCCCTGGCCGAGCTGGAAGACAACTTCCGCTACAACGATGCCGTGATCCGTAACCTGGTCATCCGTCGCGACGAAGCCGTTACCGGCCCGTCCGAGATGCTCAAGGCCGAAGAGAACCGCAGCGAGCGCCGTGAGCGTCGCGAACGTCCTGAGCATGCTGATGGCGCCGAAGGCGACGACAGCAATGACAGCGACAACAGCGATAACGCTGACGAGTAATCCACGGACCTTTTGAGGAGCCAATCACATGGCACGTTTCTTCCGTCGTCGTAAATTCTGCCGCTTCACTGCTGAAGACGTGAAAGAGATCGACTTCAAAGATCTCAACACCCTGAAAGCTTACGTATCCGAAACCGGCAAGATCGTTCCAAGCCGCATCACCGGTACCAAAGCTCGTTATCAGCGTCAGCTGGCCACCGCTATCAAGCGCGCCCGCTTCCTGGCCCTGCTGCCCTACACCGACAGCCACGGCCGCTGAGACCGGGTCGTCGACTTAAGTAGCAAGGGATAAGCATGCGAGCGTTGGCTAGTTTCATCATGCGCGGTCGTATGCAGGCCACCCTCGTGGTGGTCATCAGCGCGGTACTGCCGCTGCTGTTCTGGTTGAGTGCCGCCGCCGGGAGCCTGGTGTTCCTGCGGCGTGGGTTCAAGGACGCGTCATCGGTCATCGCCTGGGGCCTTTTGCCGGCGCTGGCCATGTGGTTCTTCGGCGAACCGAGCACCTTGCTGGTGCTGCTGGGGACGCTGGGGCTGGCCGCTTTGTTGCGTGCCGGGCATTCCTGGAACCGGGTGCTGCTGTCCAGCATCGTATTAGGCCTGGTTTACGGCCTGATCCTGGACGTGGCGCTGCGCGAGACTTTCGAAGTGCTGGCCAAGGCGCTTGAAAAAGCCCTGCCGCAGTTCGAAGGCAAGCCAGTGTTGCCTGGTGAGCTGATCGGCCCTTTGCTGGTCGCTTCCAGTGCGGTGATGCTGCAGTTGTTCAGCGTGGTGGCTTTGATGCTGGCGCGCTATTGGCAAGCCGAGTTGTACAACCCCGGCGGTTTCGGTCGCGAGTTCCGCGACGTGAGGCTGCCGCCAGTATCGATGCTGGCGCTGGTGTCGCTGATGGTGCTGGGCCCGTTCCTCGGGTCACAGTTCATCGTGCTGGCATCGGCATCAAGCCTGGTACTGCTGCTCGCTGCCCTCGCCCTGGTTCATGGGCTGGTGGCACAAGGGCGACTGGCCGGGTTCTGGCTGGTGGGGCTGTACGTGACGCTGCCGCTGCTCATGCAGCTGATTTATCCGTTGCTCGTGGTTTTGGCCATTGTCGACAGCCTGTTTGATTTTCGCGGTCGCAAGTCCCCTTCACAGGGTGACGACTCCGCGAACGGTGAAGGTTAAAAGTTAAGAGGTTTTACCAAATGGAACTGATCCTGCTGGAAAAAGTCGCCAACCTGGGTAACCTGGGCGACAAAGTAAATGTTAAGGCCGGTTACGGCCGTAACTTCCTGCTGCCGTTCGGCAAGGCCACCGTTGCCAACGCCGCCAACCTGGCTGCGTTCGAAGAGCGCCGTGCCGAGCTGGAAAAAGCCGCAGCAGACAAGAAAGCTTCGGCTGAAAGCCGCGCTGCCCAACTGGCCGAGCTGGAAGTGACCATCACTGCCACCGCTGGCGACGAAGGCAAGCTGTTCGGTTCGATCGGCACCCACGACATCGCTGACGCCCTGACCGCCTCCGGCGTTGAAGTGGCCAAGGCTGAAGTTCGTCTGCCGAACGGCACCATCCGTCAGGTTGGCGAATACGACGTAGCCGTGCACCTGCACAGCGACGTTGAAGCCACCGTACGCGTGGTTGTCGTAGCTGCCTAAGCTGCGCTGATCGGCTGGCCCCTTGCGGGCCGGGCGGTTAACATCGGGCACGGTCCTGTTCTGAACAGGCCGTGCCCTTTGTCTTTTTCATCTTCCAGAATTCTTTCGTGGCCATGAACGAGATCACCCATCCCGAACAGCTCGACCTGCAAACCGCTGCCCTGAAGGTGCCGCCGCATTCCATCGAGGCCGAACAGGCCGTGCTCGGTGGCCTGATGCTGGACAACAGTGCCTGGGAGCGGGTGCTGGACCAAGTGTCGGATGGCGATTTCTACCGGCATGACCACCGCCTGATCTTCCGCGCCATCCACAAGCTGGTGGATGCCAACCAGCCGTTCGACGTGGTGACCCTGCACGAGCAGTTGGACAAGGAGGGCGTGTCCACGCAAGTGGGTGGCCTGGCGTATCTGGCCGAGCTGGCCAAGAACACCCCGTCGGTGGCCAACATCAAGGCCTACGCCGCGATCATCCGCGAGCGGGCCACGCTGCGTCAGCTGATCAGCATCAGCACCGACATCGCCGACAACGCCTTCAACCCCCAGGGGCGCAATGCCGAAGAGATCCTCGACGACGCCGAGCGGCAGATCTTCCAGATCGCCGAGGCGCGGCCGAAGACCGGCGGCCCGGTGGGGGTCAACGAGCTGTTGACCATGGCCATCGACCGGATCGACACGCTGTTCAACTCCGACAGCGATATCACCGGGGTTTCCACTGGTTATACCGACCTCGACGAGAAGACCAGTGGCCTGCAGGCCGCCGACCTGATCATCGTCGCTGGCCGCCCCTCGATGGGCAAGACCACCTTCGCCATGAACCTGGTGGAAAACGCCGTGTTGCGCAGTGACAAGGTGGTGCTGGTGTTCTCCCTCGAGATGCCAGGTGAGTCGCTGATCATGCGTATGCTCTCGTCCCTCGGGCGCATCGACCAGACCAAGGTGCGTTCCGGCCAACTGGACGACGACGACTGGCCGCGGCTCACCTCGGCGGTCAACCTGCTCAATGACCGCAAGCTGTTCATCGACGACACCGCTGGCATCAGCCCTTCGGAAATGCGTGCGCGGACCCGCCGGCTGGCCCGTGAGCATGGCGAGATCGGCATGATCATGGTCGACTACTTGCAGCTGATGCAGATTCCGGGGTCCGCCGGCGACAACCGGACCAACGAGATTTCCGAGATCTCCCGCTCGCTCAAGGCGCTGGCCAAGGAGTTCAACTGCCCGGTGATCGCCCTGTCGCAGCTCAACCGCTCCCTGGAGCAGCGCCCCAACAAGCGCCCGGTCAACTCCGACCTGCGTGAATCGGGTGCGATCGAGCAGGACGCCGACGTGATCATGTTCGTGTATCGCGACGAGGTGTATCACCCCGAGACCGAGCACAAGGGCGTTGCGGAAATCATCATCGGTAAGCAGCGTAACGGCCCCATCGGCTTCGTGCGCCTGGCGTTCATCGGCAAGTACACCCGCTTCGAGAACCTTGCGCCGGGCATGTACAACTTCGACGACGACGAATAAAGGCTGTTCGGGAACTCTGTAGGAGCGGCCTTGTGCCGCGAAAGGGCCGCATAGCGGCCCCAGCATTTTTGCACCACCACTGAATTGCTGGGGCCGCTGCGCAGCCCTTTCGCGGCACAAGGCCGCTCCTACAGAGACTGCGCCCGTCGCGTTATTCGTCCGCTCCATGAATCCGACCACCACCGTCGGATTTGGTCAAAATTTGTGCTATATTCCGCGCCCGCGATTTTCCTGCACATTAGAACCGGTCACTGACATGCAAGCAGCCAAACCACTCTACGACTATCCCAAGTACTGGGCCGAATGCTTCGGGCCGGCACCGTTCCTGCCGATGAGCAGGGAGGAGATGGATCAGCTCGGCTGGGACTCCTGCGACATCATCATCGTGACCGGCGACGCCTACGTCGACCATGCCTCGTTCGGCATGGCGATCATCGGCCGTTTGCTGGAAGCCCAGGGCTTCCGCGTGGGCATCATCGCCCAGCCGAACTGGCAGTCGAAAGACGACTTCATGAAGCTCGGCGAGCCGAACCTGTTCTTCGGTGTCGCGGCCGGCAACATGGACTCGATGATCAACCGCTACACCGCGGACAAGAAGATCCGTTCCGACGACGCCTATACCCCCGGCGGCATGGCCGGCAAGCGCCCGGACCGCGCCAGCCTGGTGTACAGCCAGCGCTGCAAGGAAGCCTACAAGCACGTGCCGATCGTGCTGGGTGGCATCGAGGCCTCGCTGCGCCGTATCGCCCACTATGACTATTGGCAGGACAAGGTTCGCCACTCGATCCTGGTCGACGCCAGTGCCGACATCCTGCTGTACGGCAACGCCGAGCGTGCCATTGTCGAGGTCGCCCAGCGCCTGTCCCAAGGTGAAAGCATCGAGCAGATCACCGACGTGCGCGGCACCGCGTTCATTCGCCGCGACACGCCGCAGGGCTGGTTCGAAATCGACTCCACCCGCATCGACCGTCCGGGCCGGGTCGACAAGATCATCAACCCGTACGTGAACACCCAGGACACCCAGGCCTGTGCCATCGAGCAGGCCAAGGGCGACCAGGAAGACCCGAACGAAGCCAAAGTGGTGCAGATTCTCGACAGCCCGAGCGTTACCCGCGAGAAGTCGGTGATCCGCCTGCCGTCGTTCGAGAAAGTACGCAACGACCCGGTGCTCTACGCCCACGCCAACCGCGTGCTGCACCTGGAAACCAACCCGGGCAACGCCCGCGCCCTGGTGCAGAAGCATGGCGAAGTGGATGTGTGGTTCAACCCGCCACCCATCCCCATGACCACCGAAGAGATGGACTACGTGTTCGGCATGCCCTACGCGCGCGTCCCGCACCCGGCCTATGGCAAGGAGCGCATCCCGGCCTACGAGATGATTCGCTTCTCGGTGAACATCATGCGTGGCTGCTTCGGCGGCTGCACCTTCTGCTCGATCACCGAGCACGAAGGCCGGATCATCCAGAACCGCTCCCACGACTCGATCATCCGCGAGATCGAGGAGATGCGCGACAAGGTGCCGGGCTTCACCGGCGTGGTCTCCGACCTCGGCGGCCCGACCGCCAACATGTACCGCATCGCCTGCAAGAGCCACGACATCGAGAAGCACTGCCGCAAGCCGTCGTGCGTGTTCCCGGGCATCTGCGAAAACCTCAACACCGACCACAGCTCGTTGATCGAGCTGTACCGCAAGGCCCGCGCCTTGCCAGGTGTGAAGAAGATCCTGATCGCCTCGGGCCTGCGTTACGACCTGGCAGTGGAATCGCCTGAGTATGTGCGCGAACTGGTGACCCACCACGTCGGTGGCTACCTGAAGATTGCCCCGGAGCACACCGAGCGTGGCCCGCTGGACAAGATGATGAAGCCGGGCATCGGCACCTACGACCGCTTCAAGCGCATGTTCGAGAAGTTCTCGAAAGAGGCGGGCAAGGAGCAGTACCTGATCCCGTACTTCATCGCCGCCCACCCGGGCACCACCGACGAAGACATGATGAACCTGGCGCTGTGGCTCAAGGGCAACGGTTTCCGCGCCGACCAGGTGCAGGCGTTCTACCCCTCGCCGATGGCCTCGGCCACCGCGATGTACCATTCGGGCAAGAACCCGCTGCGCAAGGTCACCTACAAGAGCGAAGGGGTGGAGATCGTCAAGAGCGAGGAGCAGCGCAGGTTGCACAAGGCGTTCCTGCGCTACCACGACCCGAAGGGCTGGCCGATGCTGCGTGAAGCGCTGCAGCGCATGGGCCGTGCCGACCTGATCGGGCCGGGCAAGCACCAGCTGATCCCGCTGCACCAGCCGCAGACCGACAGCTACCAGAGTGCGCGGCGCAAGAACTCGACCCCGGCCGGCAGCCACAAGGTGGGCAAGGACCAGAAGATCCTCACCCAGCACACCGGCCTGCCACCGCGCGCCAGCGACGGCAGCAAGCCGTGGGACAAGCGCGAGAAGGCCAAGGCCGAGGCGTTCGCCCGCAACCAGCAGGCGGCCAAGGAGCGCAAGGAAGCGGCCAAGGGTGGTAAGGGCAAGAAGCCGCGCCAACCTGTCATTCCGCGTTGATTGATCTTTCTTGGGGCTGCTTTGCAGCCCTTTCGCGGCACAAGGCCGCTCCTACAGGCGAATGCGATCTTCTGTAGGAGCGGCCTTGTGCCGCGAAAGGACCGCAAAGCGGTCCCAGGATTTCAGCTTTCAATCAGGCTGCTTGTCGACCCACTTCGGCAATAGCGGCGACTCGAACCGATCCATCCCTTCCAGCAGCGCCTCCGGCTGCTGACCGAGCAACAGCATCGCCCGGTGCTGCGGCCGCACGAAACCTTCCTCGACAATATGGTCGAGGAACCCGCCCAGCTTTTCATAGAACCCGTTCACATCCAGCAGCCCCAGCGGCTTGGCGTGATAGCCCAGTTGGCCCCAGGTCCACACTTCGAACAGCTCTTCAAGCGTGCCCAGGCCGCCCGGCAGGGCGATGAAGGCATCGCTGAGCTCGGCCATGCGCGCCTTGCGCGCGTGCATGCCATCCACCACTTCCAGGCGGGTCAGGCCCTTGTGGCCGATCTCGGCGTTCATCAGGCTTTCGGGAATGATGCCGATGACCTCGCCACCGGCCGCCAGCGCGGCGTCGGCGACGGTGCCCATCAGCCCCACCGCGCCACCGCCATACACCAGCGTCAGGCCACGACGGGCGATGGCCTGGCCCAAGGCGACGGCGGCTTCGCGGTAGGCGGGGTTGGCGCCGATACTGGCGCCACAGAAGACACAAACGGAACGTACAGGCATTGCTTATCTCCCTTTACATGCGCGCACAGGGTAAGGCGCATGCCTGTCGCTTCCAAGGGGGATTACTCGGGGCGGGCGAACTCGCAGACCGCCGCGCCACTGGCACCGCTGGCATAGGCAGCCAGCAGGCTGCGCATCAGGCTGTTCAAGGTCATGGCAATTACTCCTAAATGAGAGGTTGTCCCATCGTCTAGTAAGAGGGCATGATGTGCACTTTGATTGGTTGTATACAATCCATTGAACAAATCTACTGCCTGGCCACTTGACACCCCTTGATCCACATCAGGGACGGGCGTTCCGGTTTCAGGCAGTCTCGCAATTGATAAACCCCTGCCAAGGAGATTCATGATGTTTGCGAAAGCTGTAGCGGTATCCCTGCTGACCCTCGCCAGCGCCTCTGTCTTCGCAGCCGAGTGTTCGGTGACTGTCGACTCGACCGACCAGATGTCGTTCAACACCAAGGAAATCACGGTCGACAAGAGCTGCAAGGAGTTCACCGTCAAACTGACCCACTCCGGCAACCTGCCGAAGAACGTCATGGGCCACAACCTGGTGATCAGCAAGACCGCCGACATGCAGGGCATCGCCACCGAAGGCATGTCCCAGGGCCTGGAAAAGGATTACATCAAGGCCGACAACGCCGCGATCATCGCCCACACCAAGATGATCGGCGCGCCTGAGAAAGAAACCGAAGTGAAATTCGATGCGACCAAGCTGGAGGCCGGTGGCGACTACAGCTTCTTCTGCACCTTCCCGGGCCACATCTCGATGATGAAGGGCAAGGTCGTCGTCAAGTAATGACGATTTGAAATCGGGGGAGGGCGTTGCCCTCCTTTCGTGGCAAAAGGCCGCTCCCACAGGGGATTACATATCTTCTGTAGGAGCGGCCTTGTGCCGCGATGGGCCGCAAAGCGGCCCCGGCAGGCCTCAAGGCGCGAACGGCAGCTCGCGCTTGTGCTGGGTCTTGCGGTAGGTGGCGACGATGATGTCGAACGCTTCCTGGCTCACCGGCTGGCCATGCAGGAACGCATCGATCTGCTGGTAGGTCACCCCGTGTGACGCTTCGTCCGGCTTGCCCGGCTCCAGGTCTTCCAGGTCCGCGGTCGGCACCTTCTCCACCAGCGACTCCGGCGCGCCGAAACTGCGCGCAATCGCCCGCACCTGGTTCTTCACCAGCCCGCTCAACGGCGCCAGGTCGCACGCCCCATCACCGAACTTGGTAAAGAAGCCCATCACCGCCTCGGCGGCATGGTCGGTGCCGATCACCAGGCCCGCGCGGGCGCCGGCGATGGTGTACTGGGCGACCATGCGCGTACGCGCCTTGATGTTGCCGACGACGAAGTCCACCAGGCTTGGCGAGCCCCCCTTCAACGCTTCGGTTTCGGCAGCCAGTGCGCGTACTGCCGGGGCGATGTCGACGGTGTGCACCTCGTCGGCCTTGATCACCTCCAGGCAGGCCTGGGCGTCGTGCTCGTCGTGCTGCACCTGGTACGGCAGGCGCACGGCGATGAAGCGGTAGCCGGCATCGCCCGTCTCGCTGCGCAGCTCGTTGATGGCGCGCTGGGCGAGCAGGGCGGCAGTCAGCGAATCGACACCGCCGCTGATGCCCAGCACCAGGGTCTTGAGCCGGGCGTTGTTCAGGCACCCCTTGATGAAGGCCACGCGCCGGGCGACTTCCTGCTCGAGCGCGGCGGCGCCTTCGAACGGTGGCTGCACCTTGAGCGCCTGGGCAATCTCTTGCTGAACGGCTTGCATGGGTTACTCCTTGCTGGGGACTTTGAAGACATGACGCAGGTAGGTGACGAAGTTCTCGTCGCGGCACTGGGTCTTGGCGGCTTCGTCGGAGATCTTCGCCACCGGCGAGCCGTTGCAGTCGGTCATTTTAAGCACGATGTTCATCGGCGCCACACCGGGGATATCGCAGGTCAGGTTGGTGCCGATACCGAAACTGACGTTGATGCGCCCGCGCAGGGCACGGAAGATTTCCAGTGAGCGGGTGAGGTTCAGGCCATCGGAGAACACCAGGGTCTTGGTCATCGGGTCGATGCCCAGCTTCTGGTAGTGGGCGATGGCCTTCTCGGCCCAGGCCACCGGCTCGCCCGAGTCGTGGCGCAAACCATCGAAGAGCTTGGCGAAGTACAGGTCGAAGTCCTTCAGGAACGCATCCATGGTGATGCAGTCGGTCAGGGCGATCCCCAGCAGGCCGCGGTATTCACGCACCCAGCAGTCGAGCGCGGCGATCTGGCTGTCGATCAGCCGCGGGCCGAGCTGCTGGTGGGCCATGATCCACTCGTGGGCCATGGTGCCCAAGGGCTTGATATCCAGTTTCCATGCCAGGTCGACGTTGCTGGTGCCGACGAATCGGGCCGGGAAGTCGTCGCGCAGCACGCGCACCACTTCTTCCTGGACGCGGCTGGAGAAGCGCCGCCGCGTGCCGAAATCGGCCACCTGCAGGTGGGCCAGCTCGTCGTCGCTGGCATGGGCACTCAGCCAGTCGAACTTGCGATGCAGCTGGTCGCGCGCTTCAGAAAGGCGCATGCGCGGGTGCAGGTGGCGGTTGCGCACTTCGCTGATGATCGCCAGCAAAGGTACCTCGAAGAGGATCACGTGCAGCCAGGGGCCGCGGATACGCAGGAACAGTTGGTCGTGCTCGATGCCCACGCGCACGTAGCGCAGGTTGAAGCGGAACAGGCGCAGGAAGCGCAGGAAGTCGGGCTTGAGGAAGCTGATGCGTTCGAGGAAGGCCAGTTGCTCATCTTCCAGGGTCAGTTCGCTGAGCAGCTCGAGCTGGTTGCGGATCTCGCCCAGGTAGGGGCGCAGGTCCTCGCCGTTGCGGCAGCGGAACTCCCATTCGACGTCGGCGTCCGGGTAGTTGTGCAGCACCGCCTGCATCATCGTCAGCTTGTAGAAGTCGGTGTCGAGCAGGTTGTGCACGATGCGCTCGGCGAATGCGCTCTCGCTCATCAGGTGGGGCTCCAGGGCGTCGAATGGTGGCTATTGTGCCAGCCTTTGCGGGGTTGATGTGCCTGGTTCGCCGGCAAGCCGGCTCCTACAGGTTTTGCTGCCGGCGAACCCGCCAGAACAGGTGTTTTTCCGTGCACCGACTAGCCTTTAAACGGTGCCCCCTGTAGCAGTCACGCACCAGCGGTGTGCACTTCGGTGACGTCCGCTGTTACAGGTCGGTTGCACGTTAACACTCGCAAGGGTTGCAATGATGGCGCTCGCAGGTTGCTCCTTGTCTAGGCGTTTCGGTAGCGCTTGCTCCGAGGTAGACGGTTGCACGCTCAATAAAGAAAAGGCCGTCGGTCGCCTGTCACAACACCCCGTCGTGTGTTTTCCCGGAAGACAAAACCACTGGCACGGCCCTTGCTCGGAGCACAGGGCTGAGAAGTTGTAGTGCCAACCAAAAAAAATACTCTAGGAGCACCACCTCATGTCGCAGACGTTTTACAAGAAAGGTTTCCTGGCACTGGCCGTGGCCACGGCACTGGGTGTTTCTTCGTATGTTCAGGCCGACGTCAAGTTTGGCGTCGCAGGCCCCATGACCGGGGCCAACGCAGCGTTTGGCGAGCAGTACATGAAAGGTGCCCAGGCGGCGGCCGACAAGATCAACGCCGCCGGTGGGGTGAACGGCGAGAAGATCATTCTCGTCAAGGGTGATGATGCGTGCGAGCCGAAGCAGGCCGTGGCCGTGGCCAACCGCCTGGTCGACCAGGACAAGGTCATCGGTGTGGTCGGTCACTTCTGCTCCTCCAACACCATCCCCGCCTCCGAGGTGTACGACGAGGCCGGCGTGATCGCCATCACCCCGGGCTCGACCAACCCGCAGGTCACCGAGCGTGGCCTGGGTGCGATGTTCCGCATGTGCGGCCGTGACGATCAGCAGGGCATCGTTGCCGGTGACTACATCGTCGATGTGCTCAAGGGCAAGAAAGTGGCGGTGCTGCACGACAAGGACACCTACGGCCAGGGCCTTGCCGATGCGACCAAGGCACAGCTGACCAAGCGTGGCGTCACCCCGGTGCTGTATGAAGGCCTGACCCGTGGCGAGAAGGACTTCAGCGCCGTGGTCACCAAGATCCGCGCCGCCGGTGCCGATGTCGTCTACTTCGGCGGCCTGCACCCGGAAGCCGGCCCGCTGGTGCGCCAGCTGCGCGAGCAGGGCCTGAAGGATGTCAAGTTCATGTCCGACGACGGCATCGTCACCGACGAACTGGTGGCCACCGCAGGCGGCGCCCAGTATGTCGACGGCGTGTACATGACCTTCGGTGCCGACCCGCGCCTGCTGCCCGACAGCAAGGCGGTGGTGGAAGAGTTCCGCAAGGCCGGTACCGAGCCCGAAGGCTACACCCTGTACGCCTATGCCTCGGTCCAGGCCCTGGCCGCCGCGTTCAACGGCGCCAAGTCGAACAAGGGCGAGGACGCCGCCAAGTGGCTCAAGGCCAACCCGGTCAAGACCGTCATGGGCGAGAAGAAGTGGGACAGCAAGGGTGACCTGACCGTATCGGACTACGTGGTCTACCAGTGGGACAAGGACGGCAAATACCACCAGCTGGAAAAACAAAAATAACAACGGCATCCGGCCCGGGCGCCACAACGTTCGGGCCGCTGCCCCGCGGTACCCGTCTTTATCCGTAGATCTGCACAGTTCTGCGCCGCGAGGGCCGCTTCATCCGTGGCCTGCCGTGGTCGGCGCTCGTGCAATCTCAATCAGGTGAGATTGCGTTATGGATGGTATTTTCCTGCAGCAACTGGTCAACGGCCTGACCCTCGGGTCGGTCTATGGCCTGATCGCCATCGGCTACACAATGGTCTATGGCATCATCGGCATGATCAACTTCGCGCACGGCGAGGTGTACATGATCTCCGCGTACCTCGCGGCGATCAGCCTGGCATTGCTGGCCTACTTCGGCGTCGAGTCGTTCCCCCTGCTGATGTTGGGCACGCTGTTGTTCACCGTGGTCGTCACCGGCGTCTATGGCTTCACCATCGAGCGCATCGCCTACAAGCCCCTGCGCAACTCCACCCGCCTGGCACCGCTGATCAGCGCCATCGGCATCTCGCTGATCCTGCAGAACTACGCGCAGATCAGCCAGGGCGCGCGCCAGCAAGGCGTACCGACCCTGCTCGAAGGCGCCTGGCGCGTCGAGGTGGGCAGCGGTTTCGTGCAACTGACCTACACCAAGATCTTCATCCTGGTGGCCGCGTTCGTCGGCATGGGCCTGCTCACCTACGTGATCAAGTACACCAAGCTCGGCCGCATGTGCCGCGCCACGCAGCAGGACCGCAAGATGGCCTCGATCCTGGGGATCAACACCGACCGGGTGATCTCCTACGTGTTCGTCATCGGCGCGGTGATGGCGGCGCTGGCCGGCGTGCTGATCACCATGAACTACGGCACCTTCGACTTCTACGCCGGCTTCATCATCGGCATCAAGGCGTTCACCGCCGCGGTGCTCGGCGGGATCGGCTCGCTGCCTGGCGCGATGCTCGGCGGCATCATCCTGGGTATCTCCGAATCGCTGTTCTCCGGTTTGATCAACTCCGACTACAAGGATGTGTTCAGCTTCTCGCTGCTGGTGATGATCCTTATCTTCCGTCCGCAAGGCCTGCTGGGTCGCCCGCTCGTGGCTAAGGTGTGAACATGTCCTCTGCCAAAACTGCCTCTGTACCCGAAACCAAGGGTTTCGACCTCAAACGCAGCCTGCTGGAGACCATCGTCGCCGGCCTGCTGGCCCTTATCGTGTTTGGCCCGGTCGTCGGAGTGGTGCTCGACGGCTACAGCTTCAATGCCGAGCCCACCCGTGTCGCCTGGCTGGTCGGCGGGGTGATGCTCGGGCGCTTCCTGCTCAGCCTGTTCCTGCAGACCGGCACCGGCCTGCGCATGCTGCAGGGCTTCGACAGCGGTGGCTCGGGCGTGCATGTGCTGGCGCCGGACTACAAGTCGCGGCTGCGCTACATCATCCCGGCATTGATCGTGATCGCCATCGTGTTCCCGGTGTTCGCCAACAAGTACCTGCTGACCGTGGTCATCCTCGGGCTGATCTATGTGTTGCTGGGCCTGGGCCTGAACATCGTGGTGGGCCTGGCCGGCCTGCTCGACCTGGGTTACGTGGCGTTCTACGCCATCGGCGCCTATGGCCTGGCGCTGGGCTACCAGTACCTCGGGCTGGGCTTCTGGAGCGTGCTGCCACTGGCTGCGATCGCCGCGGCGCTGGCCGGGTGCATCCTCGGCTTCCCGGTATTGCGAATGCACGGCGACTACCTGGCGATCGTCACCCTGGGCTTCGGCGAGATCATTCGTCTGGTGCTGAACAACTGGCTGTCGTTCACCGGTGGCCCGAACGGCATGCCGGTGCCGTCGCCGACCTTCATGGGCCTGGAGTTCGGCCGCCGGGCGAAAGACGGTGGCGTGCCGATCCACGAGTTCTTCGGCTTCGAGTACAACGCCAACCTCAAGTTCGTGTTCATCTACGCCGTGTTGTTCCTGGTGGTGCTGGCGGTGCTGTACATCAAGCACCGGCTGACTCGCATGCCAGTGGGCCGCGCCTGGGAAGCACTGCGTGAAGACGAAATCGCCTGCCGCTCCATGGGCCTGAACCACGTGCTGGTCAAGCTTTCGGCGTTCACCCTGGGTGCATCCACCGCTGGCCTGGCAGGCGTGTTCTTCGCTTCGTACCAAGGCTTCGTCAACCCGTCTTCGTTCACCTTCTTCGAGTCGGCGCTGATCCTGGCCATCGTCGTGCTGGGTGGCATGGGCTCGACCGTGGGCGTGGTGATCGCGGCCTTCGTGCTGACCGTGGCGCCGGAGCTGCTGCGCAGCTTCTCCGAGTACCGGGTGCTGCTGTTCGGCGTGCTGATGGTGCTGATGATGATCTGGCGACCGCGCGGGCTGATCCGCATCAGCCGCACCGGCGTGGTCCCGCGTAAAGGAGTGGCGCCATGAGCGACGATATCATTCTGTCGGTCGACAACCTGATGATGCAGTTCGGTGGGATCAAGGCGCTCAGCGATGTCAGCCTGAAGGTCAAGCGCAACCAGATCTTCGCCCTGATCGGCCCCAACGGTGCCGGCAAGACCACCGTGTTCAACTGCCTGACCGGCTTCTACAAGGCCAGCGGCGGGCGTATCGAGCTGAACGTGCGTGGTAGCAGCACCAACGTCATCCAACTGCTGGGCGAGCGCTTCCAGCCGGCGGACTTCGTTTCGCCCGCGCGCTTCGCCAACCGCATGTACTACAAGATGTTTGGCGGCACCCACCTGGTCAACCGCGCAGGGCTGGCGCGGACCTTCCAGAACATTCGCCTGTTCAGGGAAATGTCCGTGGTGGAGAACCTGCTGGTGGCCCAGCACATGTGGGTCAACCGCAACCTGCTGGCCGGGGTGCTCAATACCAAGGCCTATCGCCAGGCCGAGAGCGAGGCGCTGGACCATGCGTTCTACTGGTTGGAGGTGGTCGACCTGGTCGACTGCGCCAACCGTCTGGCTGGTGAACTCTCGTACGGCCAGCAGCGCCGCCTGGAGATCGCCCGGGCCATGTGCACGCGGCCGAAGATCATCTGCCTGGACGAGCCGGCCGCCGGCCTCAACCCGCAGGAAACCGAGGCCCTGAGCCGCATGATCCGCGTGCTGCGCGACGAGCATGACATCACCGTGGTGCTGATCGAGCACGACATGGGCATGGTCATGAGCATTTCCGACCACATCGTCGTGCTCGACCACGGCAACGTGATCGCCGAAGGCGCGCCGCAGGATATCCGCCACAACCCGACGGTGATCGCCGCCTACCTGGGTGCCGACGAAGAGGAGCTGGTATGAGTGCACCCATTCTCGAACTGAAGGACCTGGACGTGTTCTACGGGCCGATCCAGGCCCTGAAGAAAGTCTCGATGCACATCAACGAAGGCGAGACGGTGAGCCTGATCGGCGCCAACGGCGCGGGCAAGTCCACACTCTTGATGTCGATCTTCGGCCAGCCGCGGGCGGCGTCGGGGCATATCGTCTATCGCGGCACCGACATTACCCGCAAGTCGTCGCACTACATCGCCTCCAACGGCATCGCCCAGTCCCCGGAAGGGCGCCGGGTATTCCCCGACATGACCGTCGAGGAGAACTTGATGATGGGCACCATCCCCATCGGCGACCAGCATGCGGCCGAGGACATGCAGCGCATGTACGAGCTGTTCCCGCGGCTGAAGGAGCGGCGCAACCAGCGCGCGATGACCATGTCCGGGGGCGAGCAGCAGATGCTCGCCATCGCCCGGGCGCTGATGAGCCGGCCCAAGCTGCTGCTGCTGGATGAACCATCGCTGGGGCTGGCGCCGATCGTGGTCAAGCAGATCTTCGCCACGCTGCGCGAGCTGGCGCAGACGGGGATGACTATCTTCCTGGTGGAGCAGAACGCCAACCATGCGCTGAAGCTGTCGGACCGGGCGTACGTGATGGTCAACGGGCAGATTCGCATGACCGGGACGGGGCAGGAGTTGTTGGTGAATGAGGAGGTGCGTAACGCCTATTTGGGCGGGCACTGATTGAGTACGCTGTTCGCCGGCAAGCCGGCTCCTACAGGGAAATTCGTAGGAGCCGGCTTGCCGGCGAACGCATGTGGACAACTTGTCGCATATCTTTCTGGAAGCACTCCACAATCCCATCGCAACCCCTTGTTTCCACAAGCTGAAAACTTTCCACGGATTGTGTGGAACCGCCTGTGGAAAACATGGTGGCACCTCGCTCGAGCCCTTTATTTTCGTAGCCTGTAAAGGGTTGTCTGTTTTTTGATCAAACCACGGTTGTGCATGATTTCACTGCACTTTCCTGCTCACTCGGGGCGCAAGGCAAGCAACCTGCATTTCTGTGGATAAGTCTGTGAAAAAACTTTGGACAGACTGCTGCAAGCGGCATGATTGAAAGCGTTGCGCCATCATTGGGAGATGTCCACAGGACCTTTTCCATCCAATTGGTTCCCTTCGTCCGACGAGTTGCCCCCAATCCGTGGGGAAAGGCTTGTGGATAAGATGCGCATAGCCTCACGAGAGCCCCCTATGACGGGGCTTTCCCGGTGTTGTTTATTTTTTGAGCAGCTGCTGAAACGGTTGTCGACAACGCTTGCGCCGGGCATGCTGCAAAACCTGCCGATCACACCCCAAGGAGAAGAGCATGACGTCCACCGTATTTATCACTGGCGCGACTTCCGGTTTCGGCGAGGCCACCGCCCGCCGTTTTGCCGATGCCGGCTGGAAGCTGGTGCTGACCGGCCGTCGCCAGGAGCGCCTGGACGCGCTGTGCGCCGAACTGTCGGCCAAGACCGAGGTGCATGGCCTGGTGGTCGATGTGCGTGATCGCCAGGCGATGGAAGCGGCCATCGCCAGCCTGCCGCCGAGCTTCGACAAGCTCCAGGGCCTGGTCAACAACGCCGGCCTGGCGCTGGGGGTGGATGCCGCGCAGAACTGCAGCCTGGACGACTGGGAAACCATGGTCGACACCAACATCAAGGGGCTGATGTACACCACCCGCCTGCTGCTGCCACGGCTGATCGCCCACGGGCGTGGGGCGTCGATTCTCAACGTCGGTTCGGTGGCGGGCAACTATCCGTACCCGGGCGCCAACGTGTATGGCGGCACCAAGGCCTTCGTCGGGCAGTTCTCGCTGAGCCTGCGCTGCGACCTGCGCGGTACTGGCGTGCGGGTGAGCAACATCGAGCCGGGGTTGTGCGAGAGCGAGTTCTCGTTGGTGCGCTTCGGTGGTGACCAGGCGAAGTACGATGCCACCTACGCCGGGGCGGACCCGATCCAGCCGCAGGACATCGCCGAGACGATCTTCTGGATCCTCAACCAGCCGGTACACATCAATATCAACAGCCTCGAGCTGATGCCGGTGAGCCAGGACTGGGCGGGGTTCTCGATCGACCGCTCGGCCAAGGGTTGATCGCGAAGCATACCAGGCGCTCGGAAGGTGATCGCCTGGCATGCTGGTATCAGCTTAAGAGGTGTAGGTAGCTCTTGCCCTTGGGCAGTTTGCCTTGTTCCTCGAGCAACGAAATGACCCCCAACTGTTGCAGGACATCATTGATTGCATCGTGTACGCCCAAGTCCTCTTTGGTGGCCGCGCCATCTACGACTCGTCGCAAGCTCAGGAGGTAGCCGAGTTGGCCGTGGGCGATATGGTCGAGGTCAGCTTTTTTCTTGTCCTGGATTTGCTTGGCTGCTGCGTTGATCTGTTCTTCCAGAAAGTCCTTGAATGCTGATTTGTCCATGATAAGGCTCCAGGTTGTTGAGCCTTTAATCTAGTGCGTCAGTCTACTGGTTGATACTGATAAAAATGCTAGGTCACCTGAATGCGGCCATGCCTTTCAGGCAAGTCGCCAGATGATACGGCGTAGTCGAAGGCATGTCGTGGCGGCTGACCGTGCCATTACCGTCGCGGCACTCATGCCAGCCACCGTCATGCAGGAACCGCGACTCCAGGGCCTGTAGCTGCGCCAGTAACTTCACCTCGCTTCCTGGCCGCAAGGCCAGCGCCCGCAGGTACTCGGCCTGGGCCCAGATCCGTTGGGTCGCATCGATGACCTTGCCGTCCACATCGAGCATCGCCAGCACCGCCATATCTTTCACACCGCACTGCTCGGCATAGTCGAAGGCGCGGGTGATGGAGGCGTGCAGCGCTGTCCCGCGCAGCAGCGGCGAGGTGTCCAGCAAGTAGAACCATTCGAACTGGTGGCCTGGCTCGAACCAGTTATCCACAGCCCCGCGTGGCTTCTCCAGCATCAGGCCGTGGGCCGATTCGATGAACTGCGCCTGCAATCCCTCGCACAGGTCCAGCAATGCATCGCGAACGTGCTCGTCTTCGCGCACGGCCAGTACCTGGAGAAACGCCTCGGCCAGGTGCATCTGCGGGTTCTGCAACGGGCCGCTGCCCAGGTCCGACCAGTCTTCGCCGAGGCTGGCCTCGTACAGGCCATCATCGCGGGCGAACTGCTCGGCAACGATTTCCAGCGCTGCGTTCAGGGCCGATTCCACCAGGCCTTCGCGCACCTTGCCCCAGTAATGGGCGCAGGCGAAGACGATGAAGGCGTGGGTGTAGAGGTCCTTGCGCCGATCCAGCGGCTTGCCGTCGGCGTCGATGCTGTAGAACCAGCCGCCGTGCTCGGCGTCGTGAAAGTGCCGTTGCAGCGAGCGGAACAGCGCCGCTGCACGCTCGGCCGCGCCGGGCTGCTCGATGCGGCTGCTGAAGAGGTAGAGCTGGCGGGCGCAGGCCATGGCCCGGTAGCGCTGCACGGGCAGCGGCCGGTGCTGGGCGTCCAGGGCTTCGTAGGGCAGCGCCATGTCGGCGTTCCAGCCAGGGCCCTGCCACAGCGGCACGATGCGTTCGGCGAAGTGCTGGTGGAAACGGGTCAGTGCGGGGCGGGGGTCGGACATGGTGGCGCTCGTGACGGTCGGGCAGGGCGCCATGGTAGCAGAAGTGGGGTTGTGGGTTGTTCGTGCCGGCCCATTCGCCGGCAAGGCCGGCTCCTACGGGGGCGGCGGGTCCTTGTGGGAGCGGGCTTGCCCGCGAAGAGGCCGGTGTGCCTAGCCGGGATTGCCCAGGCCCTGCCAATGCCGCGCACCAACGAAGATGAAGCGCAGTTGCTGGGTGATCTTTTCCTGCGGTGATAACGCCTGTGGATAACCCGGCTCGGGGCTGTCGATCAGCTCGGGCAAGGTGGCGAACACGGTCTTGACCACCAAGTCGGCCATCACCGCCAGCGCGGCGCCGTCCAGGTGCTGCCAGCGCGGCATGCGCGCAAGGTCGGTGGCCAGGTCGTTGCTGATGTCCTGGCGCAGGCGGGCGATGGCCTGGCGCACGGGCTGCGAGCCGCCGTATTGCTCACGGGCGAGGAACAGGAACTCGGCCCGGTGGGCGACGACCACGTCGAGGAAGATGCGCACCGAGGCATCGGTGATGCCGCCCAGTTCGAATTCGTTTTGGCGTACCAGGCGAATGGTCTGGCGGAAGGTGGTGTCGACCTCGGCGACCAGGGCCAGGCCCAGGGCATCCATGTCGGGGAAGTGGCGGTAGAAACCGGTGGGCACGATGCCCGCGGCCTTGGCCACCTCGCGCAGGCTGATGCTGCCGAAGCCACGGCCACTCTCCATGAGCAGGCAGGCGGCATCCAGCAGGGCCTGGCGGGTCTGTAGCTTCTGTTCGGCGCGCGGCAGCATGGGGCAGGATTCTTTGACGGTACGGCTGGGCATTCTGGATAAAAAAACAAAGCCCGGTCAATGGACCGGGCTTGGAGGGTAGCAGGCGCAGTGGAGCGGGTTGTTGTTCTCGGCCATGGCGATCAGCTCACACGGCTGAGTTCGACCAGACGATCCGAGCCACCTTCGGCAACACGGTTGTTGCGTTCGTTGAGGCGATCGGCGCCACCTTCGGCGACACGGTCGTTACGTTGGATCAGGCGATCGGAGCCACCTTCGGCAACACGGTCATTGCGTTGGATCAGGCGATCGGAGCCACCTTCGGCAACACGGTCATTGCGTTGGATCAGGCGATCGGAGCCACCCTCGGCAACGCGGTCATTGCGTTGGATCAGGCGATCGGAGCCACCTTCGGCGACACGGTTGTTACGTTCGAGCAGACGCTCGGAACCGCCTTCGGCCAGGCGGCCTGCACGTTCCTGCAGGCGCTCGGCGCCACCTTCTGCCAGGGTGTTCAGCGGTTGGCTGACGGTGGCGGCGCTGGAGCGCGATTCGGCGCTCAGGTGCTGGTCTTCGGCCGGCAGGGCGAAGGCGTTGGCGGCAAGGACGGACAGGGTCAGGCTCAGCAGCAGATGGCGTTTCATGATCTCGGTGCTCCTCTGGGGGGCTGGGAAAGTGGGTACGGAGCCAATGCTACGCTCGGTAACGCCAGAAAGAAGTTCATCGGGATAATGGTGACAATCGACGGGATTGATACTGGATTGCAATGGCTCTATAGCGGCACTTCTGGAGGTGATGGCTACATGTGCGCGGGGCTTTGGCCTGGTAACACCATGGCCGTTCGTCGAGCAAAAGCTGAGAAAAGTGTCAGGAAAAACTTCGCTATCATGGCCACCCGGATTAAACCCGGCGGGTTTTCATCAGTCCGACATACTAAGTGCCATTGCCACATCCGCTTCGAGCCATGCAGTCAGGAGAGCCCCGCATGACGCGCCCCGCCAGAATCCTCCTCTGGACCTTCGCCACCCTGGCCACGCTGCTGGCGATCCTGGTGGTGGTGATCGCCACCTTCGACTGGAACCGGGTCAAACCACTGCTCAACGAGAAAGTGTCCGAAGCCCTGCATCGCCCCTTCGCGATCAATGGCAACTTGGCGGTGAACTGGCGCACCGAGCCGGAAGAGAGAGGCTGGCGGGCCTTCGTGCCCTGGCCGCACTTCATCGCCGAGGACCTGACGCTCGGCAACCCTGATTGGCTCAAGGAGCCACGGATGGTCGGGCTGGAGCGCGTGGAATTCCGCTTGTCGCCGCTGCCGCTGATCGTCCAGCGCATCAGCATCCCGCGCATCGACCTGGTCAAGCCCAGCGCCAGCCTTGTACGCCTGGCCGATGGCCGCGCCAACTGGGTGTTCGACTTCGGGCCCAAGGACGAGAACGCGCCACCGTCGAAATGGGAGCTGGACATCGGTGCCATCGGCTTCGACCAAGGCAATGTCAGTTTCGATGACCAGACCCTGAAAACCAGCATGAAGGTGCAGGTCGACCCGCTGGGCAAGCCGATCCCGTTCAGCGACATCGTTGGCAAGGAGCGCGCCGAGAAAGTCGGCAAGGCCCAGGACTACGCCTTCGGCTTCAAGGCCCAGGGGCGCTACAAAGGCCAGGCGGTGGCCGCCACCGGCAAGATCGGCGGGTTGCTGGCGCTGCAGGACGCCAGCCAGCCCTTCCCGCTGCAGGCCGATGCACGCATCGGCGATACCCGCGTGGTCCTGGCGGGCACCTTGACCGATCCCCGCAACCTGGGCGCCCTGGACCTGCGCCTGGCGCTCTCCGGTAGCAGCCTGGGCAACCTCTACCCGCTGACCGGCGTGACCCTGCCGGACACCCCGGCTTATTCCACCGACGGCCACCTGACTGCCAACCTGCACGATCCAGCAGGCGCGCAGTTCCGCTATGAGGGTTTCAACGGCAAGATCGGTGACAGTGATATCCACGGCGACCTGGCTTTTGTCGCCAGCCAGCCGCGACCAAAACTGTCGGGCAAGCTGGTCTCGAACCAGTTGCTGTTCAAGGACCTGGCACCGCTGATCGGCGCCGACTCCAACAGTGCGCAGAAGGCGCGCGGTGGCGCCAGCAAGCAGCCGGCGGGCAAGGTGCTGCCGGTGGAGGAGTTCCGCACCGAACGCTGGCGGGCCATGGATGCCGACGTCAGTTTTGCCGGCAAGCGCATCGTCCACAGCGAGAAACTGCCGTTCAAGGACCTCTCCGCCCACGTGATCCTCGAAGACGGCCTACTGCGCCTGGAGCCGCTGCGTTTTGGCGTGGCCGGTGGCAACCTAGATTCCAACATCCGCCTGGACGGGCGCAACGCGCCGTTGCAGGGCCGTGCCCGGCTGACCGCGCGCGGCTTCAAGCTCAAGCAGCTGTTCCCCGGCTTCGCGCCGATGCAGACCAGCTTCGGCGAGCTCAACGGCGACGCCGACATCAGCGGCCGCGGCAACTCGGTGGCGGCCTTGCTGGGCACTGCCAACGGCGATCTGCGCCTGTTGATGAACGATGGTGCGATCAGCCGTGGCCTGATGGAGATCGCCGGGCTAAACGTGGGTAACTACGTGGTCGGCAAGCTGTTCGGTGACGAGGACGTGAAGATCAATTGCGCTGCGGCTGATGTGGGGATCAAGGATGGCCTGGCGACCACGCGGTTGTTCGTCTTCGATACCGAGAACGCGATCATCTATATCAACGGCACGGCCAATTTCGCCAGTGAGCAACTGGACCTGAAGATCACCCCCGAATCCAAGGGCCTGCGCCTGTTCTCGCTGCGCTCGCCGTTGTATGTGCGTGGGCCGTTCGCCAAGCCCAGCGCCGGCGTGCAGGCGGTGCCGCTGGCATTGCGCGGGGCGGGGATGGTGGCGTTGGGGGTGGTGGTCGGGCCGGCGGCCGGGTTGCTGGCGTTGATTGCTCCCAGCAGTGGCGATGCGCCTAACCAGTGCACGCCGTTGTTGCAGCAGATGAAGGCCGGCAAGGCACCAGCGGCGGTGAAGAGGTGACTGTAGGAGCGGCTTCAGCCGCGAAGCAGGCGACGCGGTGATTGGCACCGGCTAGGCCGGTGTTCGCGGCTAAAGCCGCTCCTACAGGGATCGTAAGGATCGCGCCGGCAATCACAACCCTTTCAACAGGTCGGACATATCGTCCGCGTGCTCCTCTTCCTGGGCCAGGATGTCCTCGAAGATGCGCCGGGTGGTCGGGTCCTTGTCACCGATGTACTGGATGATCTCGCGGTAGCTGTCGATGGCAATGCGCTCGGCCACAAGGTCTTCCAGCACCATCTCCTTCAGCGAGTCGCCCGCCACGTACTGGGCGTGGGAATGCTTGCTCAGGTTGTCCGGGTTGAAGTCCGGCTCGCCGCCCAGTTGCACGATGCGTTCGGCCAGCCGGTCGGCGTGTTCGCTTTCCTGGTTGGCATGCTCGAGGAATTCCTCGGCGGCGACGCTGGCCTTGATGCCGCTGGCCATGAAGTAGTGGCGCTTGTAGCGCAAGGTGCAGACCAGCTCGGTGGCCAGCGACTCGTTGAGCAGGCGCAGGATCTTCTCGCGGTCGGCGTGGTAACCCTCGGTCACCGCCCCTTGCTCGACATGCTTGCGGGCATTGGCACGCAGGGTCTTCACATCGGTCAGTTCAACGCTCATGTTCATCTCCGTAGGCATCAGGTGGGGTCAGGCGCCGTGCACGGCGTCGCTGTCTTGCTGGCGTTGCTTGCAGGTCTTGAAGCCCTTGGCGTCGACATGGCCGGTGGCGTCGAAGCGCACGTAGTAGGGCTGTTGGTGGCCATCGTGGTTGAGGATGTAGTCGTTGCAGGTGCCACCGTGGGGCAGGTCGATGACGTTCGACGGGCTGCCGCCGATGGCGATGACCTTCTGCATGGTCATGCCGTGCTCGACCTGCTTGACCAGCGGCTCGTCGCGGTAGGTGACGTAGTCCACCGGGTTTTCCGGGCGGCTGCCGCAGGCGGCGAGGGTCGCGCTTGCCAGCAGGATGGCCAGGGTTCGCTTGTGCATGGTCCCGCTCCTTGCTCAGTGTCTGTTCTGCTTGGAACCGCGCGGCGCGCCGGGAGTTCGATTGCGCTTGTCTTCGAGCGCGCTGTAGGGTGGGCTGGTCTGTTCACGGATGAGGGCAAGGTAATGAGTCAGGAACTGGCCACGCGTTATCCACTGGTGTTGGTGCCGGGCATGCTCGGCTTCGTGCGGGCAGTGGTGTATCCCTACTGGTTCGGCATCGTGCCGGCGTTGCGCCGGGGCGGCGCGCAGGTGATTCCGGTGCAGGTGTCGCCGCTGCATTCCAGCGAGGTGCGGGGCGAACAGCTGCTGGTCATCATCGAGGAGATCTGCCAGCGCACGGGGGCCGAGAAGGTCAACCTGATCGGGCATAGCCAGGGGGCGTTGAGCGCGCGTTACGCGGCCGCGAAACGACCCGACCGGGTGGCCTCGGTGACCTCGGTGGCCGGCCCCAACCATGGCTCGGAACTGGCTGACCACCTGGAGCGTACGGCGCCGGGCGACTCACCCCAGGGGCGCATTCTCAAGGCGCTGCTGCATGGCGTTGCCGTGCTGCTGGGCTGGCTGGAGACCGGTTGGCGCCGGGAACCGCTGCCAATTGATGTGCATGCGTCGCACCAGTCGCTGACCAGTGCCGGGGTGGCGCTGTTCAACCAGGCTTATCCACAGGGGCTGCCGGAGGTCTGGGGTGGCGAGGGGCCGCCCGAGGTGAACGGGGTGCGCTACTACTCCTGGTCCGGCACCCTGCAGCCAGGGCGCACCGACCAGGGGTTGAACCGCCTCGACGGTAGCAATTACTTCTGTCGCTTGTTCGCCCGCAGCTTCGTCAGGGAGACGGGGCAATGCGACGGCATGGTCGGGCGTTTCAGTTCGCACCTGGGGCAGGTGATCGGCGACGACTATCCGCTCGATCACCTGGATATCGTCAACCAGTCGCTGGGCGCGGTGGGCAAGGGAGCCCAGCCGGTGCGGCTGTTCACCGAGCATGCTGCCCGGCTCAAGGCGGCGGGGGTGTGAGACGCCAGGGGCTGCTTCGCAGCCCTTTCGCGACACAAGGCCGCTCCCACAGGAGCAGTGCTGGCCTTGAATCATGCGCATGGCCTGTGGGAGCGGCCTTGTGTCGCGAAAGGAGCGCGTAGCGCTCCCATCGGTCAACGCCGTACCGGCGTGGTCCAGCGCTCGGCCAGCAGCACGCCGACCAACGTCAGCAAGCCGCCAACCAGGTGATAACTGGCCAACTGCTCATCCAGCACCACCGCCGCGATCACCGCCGTCACCACCGGCAGCAGGTTGAAGAACAGCGTGGTCCGGCTCGGCCCGAGGCGGTGCACTGCCTGCATCCACACCCGCGGCGCGACCATCGAGGCCAGCAGGCCGGCATACAGCACCAGGCCAATGTTGTGGCCGTTCAGCCCGGTCTTCGGCGACAACACGAACAGCGGCAACAACACCAGGATCGCCACCAGCACCTGCAGGTACAGCAACTGCAGCGGCGGCAGGCGCAATTGCCATTTCTTCAGCAGGAAGCTGTACAGCGCATAGGCGAGGGTGGCCACCAGCATCATCAGGTCGCCGGCGTTCAGCCCCTGGTGCAGCAGCACACCGGGTTGTCCGGCCGAGACCACCTCCAGCACGCCGAAAAAAGACACCACAGCGCCCAGCAATGCCCCATAGCTCAGGCGCTGGCCGAGCCAGGCGATGGACAGGGCCAGCGACATCAGCGGCATCAGCGACAGGATGATGCCCATGTTGGTGGCGCTGGTGATGCCCGCGGCAAAGTACGCCAGGCTCTGGTAGATGGCCATGCCCAGCACGCCCAGCACGAAGACCTTGCCCAGGTGCGGGCGGATGGCCGCGCGGTTGCGCCAGACCTGGGGCAGCAGGAAGGGCGTGAACAGCAGGCCGGCCAGCAGCCAGCGGTAGAAGCCGATCTCGGCGGGGAAGATGGCGCCGGCGGACATCTTGGTGACCACGGTGTTGCCGGCCCAGATGAGGATGGCGATGAGGGGGAAGAGGTAGTTCATGCAACGGGTACTCACAGTGACAGAGTGGGGCCGCTGGGCGGCCCTTCGCGGGTAAACCCGCTCCTACAGAGACGGTGCAAATCCTGTAGGAGCGGGTTTACCCGCGAAGGGCTGCCCAGCAGCCCCTGATGGCTCGGTATTATCGACTGTCTGTATAAAACCCTATACTTCCATCCAGACAACCCGCCTCGCGAAGCAGACAACATGGCCCGCAAGTACCTCGACATCCCCCAGTTCGACCAGCTCCCCGCGCCGGTCTACTTCCGCTACGACGAGTTCGGCGCCGATACCCACAGCCCGCCACACCGTCACCCGTGGGGCCAGCTCAACTATGCCTCCCATGGCCTGATGCACCTGGACGTCGAGGGCCAGCGCTTCATCTCGCCGCCGCACTACGCCGTCTGGGTGCCGCCCGGTACCGAGCACGGTTGCTACAACCCCCAGGCCATCATCTACCGTTCGGTCTACCTGGACCGCAGCCTGTGCGCCGAGTTGCCGACGCAGCCCTGCAGCCTGGTGATCAGCGACATCCTCAAGGCGATCCTCGGCGACTTCGCCCGCCGCGATCTGCATGTGGCTCAAGACGCGCGCGACCAGCGCCTGGTACAGGTCCTGATCGATCAGTTGCACTTGGCCCCGACCCAGACCTGCTACCTGCCCTTCGCCCGCAGCGAGGGCCTGCGCCAGGTGCTCGAAGCGCTGCACGCCGAGCCAGGGGACAACCGCCCGCTGGCCGACTGGGCGGCCCAGGTGCATGTCAGCGAGCGCACCCTGGCCCGGCACTTCCTCCACGAACTGGGGATCAGTTTCGGCGAGTGGCGCCTGCGCCTGCGTTTCCTGCGCGCCATTGAGGCGCTGGAAGCGGGGCTGCCGATCCAGGCCATCGCCTTCGACCTCGGCTACAGCAGCGCCTCGGCCTTCATCGCCATGTTCCAGCGCCAGGCCCAGTGCACGCCGGAGCAGTACCGGCGCCGCGCCCGCACGGATATGTAAAAAATCTTGTCTACACTCTGCTCGACGAGCGCGCATCGGGCGCGCAGACAAGGAGACCACTCCATGAAGCTGCTGCACGTACCTCTGCTGGTGTTGGGCATGTTGATCGCCGGGCAAGGATTCGCCGCCACCGCGCAACAGGAAAAGATGAAAACCTGCAATGCCGACGCCACCACCAAGGCGCTCAAGGGTGACGAGCGCAAGGCCTTCATGAGCACCTGCCTGAAAAAGGCCGAGCCGGCCAAGCCGATGACGCAACAGGAACGCATGACAGCGTGCAACGCCGACCCCAAGGCCAAGGCGCTCAAGGGCGATGAGCGCAAGACCTTCATGAGCGACTGCCTGAAGAAGAAATGACCTGCGCCTATGCCTGTGCGCTGAAGGCTGGCAGACTGCGGGACTTTCCGCTGTCTGCCGCCGAGGCTGTATGACCTTCACCCCCCGTCAGATCACCCTCGCCAGCTGGGTCATCGTCATGGCCGGCCTGTTGCTGGCGCTGCCCCTGAAGTTGTTGCCCAGCCTGCTGGCCGGCCTGCTGGTCTTCGAGCTGGTCAACATGCTCACGCCGCGGCTGCAGCCGCTGATTGCCGGGCAACGCGCGCGCTGGCTGGCGGTGGCGCTGCTCGGCACCCTGGTGGTGAGCACGCTCACGCTGCTGATCGCCGGCGCCTTCAGTTTCCTGCTGCACGAGGCCGAGAACCCTGGTGCCTCGCTGGACAAGTTCATGGCCCTGGTCGAGCGCGCCCGTGGCCAGCTGCCGCCATTTATCGAAGCCTACCTGCCGGCCAGCGCCGCCGAGTTCAAGGTGGCCATCGGCGACTGGATCAAGAGCCACCTGAGCGACCTGCAACTGGTGGGCAAGGGCATGGCGCACATGTTCGTGACCCTGCTGATCGGCATGATCCTCGGCGCCATCGTCGCCCTGCAGCGCATCCCCGACATCTCCCGGCGCAAGCCCCTGGCGGCGGCGTTGTTCGAGCGCCTGAGCCTGCTGGTGCAGGCGTTTCGCAACATCGTCTTCGCGCAGATCAAGATCTCGCTGCTCAACACGGTGTTCACCGGCATCTTCCTGGCCGTGGTGCTGCCGCTGTTCGGGGTGCACCTGCCGCTGACCAAGACGCTGATCGTGCTGACCTTCCTGCTCGGGCTGTTGCCGGTGATCGGCAACCTGATGTCCAACACCCTGATCACCATCGTCGGGATGTCGCTGTCGATCTGGGTGGCGGCGGCGGCGCTGGGGTATTTGATTGTGATCCACAAGGTCGAGTATTTCCTCAACGCGCGGATCGTGGGGGGGCAGATCAGTGCCAAGGCGTGGGAGCTGTTGCTGGCGATGCTGGTGTTCGAGGCGGCGTTCGGGCTGCCTGGGGTGGTGGCGGGGCCGATTTATTACGCCTACCTGAAGAGTGAGTTGAAGCGGGCGGAGTTGGTCTGACAGATTGCTGGGGCTGCGTTGCAGCCCTTTCGCGACACAAGGCCGCTCCCACAGGGGACGCGTTCTTCTGTGGGAGCGGCCTTGTGTCGCGAAAGGGCCGCAACGCGGCCCCGGGATGGCTCAGGCGGTGCCGTAACGCTTGCGCGCCTCGATCGCCAGGCCACTACCGATACTGCCGAAGATATTGCCTTCCACATGCCGCGCATTGGGCAGCATCGCCGCCACGCTGTTGCGCAGCGCCGGGATGCCGCTGGAACCACCGGTGAAGAACACCGTGTCCACCTGCCCCTCGCTCACACCGGCCTTGGCCAGCAGCTCGGTCACGCTGCCGCGCACCCGCTCCAGCAGCCCGTCGATGGCGTCTTCGAACAGCGCCCGGGTCAGCTCCGCCGACAGTTCAGGCTCGATGCGGCTGAAGTCGATGCGGCGGCTGTCACGCTCGGTCAGCTCGATCTTGCTGGCTTCCACTTCCATCGCCAGCCAGTGCCCGGCGCGCTGTTCGATGAGGTTGAACAGGCGGTCGATACCGAGCGTGTCCTCGATGTCGTAGCGCATGCTGCCCAGGGCCAGCTGCGACTTCTGTGCGTACAGGGCGTTGATGGTGTGCCAGGTGGCCAGGTTGAGGTGGTAGCTGGTGGGCATCAGCGCGCCGCTCTTCATCCGGCTGCCGTAGCCGAACAGCGGCATCACGCCCTGCAGGCTCAGCTGCTTGTCGAAGTCGGTACCGCCGATGTGCACGCCGCCGGTGGCCAGGATGTCGCTCTGGCGCTCGGCCACCAGGTGGCGCTCCGGCGACAGGCGGATCAGGGTAAAGTCCGAGGTACCACCGCCGATATCGACAATCAGTACCAGCTCTTCACGGCTGATGCCCGACTCGTAGTCGAATGCCGCGGCGATCGGTTCGTACTGGAACGACACGTCCTTGAAGCCGATCTTGCGCGCCACGTCGGCGAGGGTGTCCTCGGCCTCCTGGTCGGCGGCCGGGTCTTCGTCGACGAAGAACACCGGGCGGCCCAGCACCACCTGGTCGAATTCGCGGCCGGCATCGGCTTCGGCGCGCTTTTTCAGCTCGCCGATGAACATGCCCAGCAGGTCCTTGAACGGCAGGGCGCTGCCCAGCACGCTGGTGTCGTGCTTGATCAGCTTGGAGCCCAGCAGGCTCTTGAGCGAGCGCATCAGGCGGCCTTCGTAGCCCTCCAGGTACTCGTGCAGGGCCAGGCGGCCGTACACCGGGCGACGCTCCTCGATGTTGAAGAAGACCACCGACGGCAGGGTGATCTTGCCGTCTTCCAGGGCGATCAGCGATTCGACGCCCGGGCGGTGCCAGCCGACCGTGGAGTTGGAGGTGCCGAAGTCGATGCCGAGGGCGCGGGCCGGGGATACGTCAGACATGGGGGAGAGCTTCCGGAGGCAAAACGGCCGCGCAGTTTATGCCAGTCTGCGGCTAAATCAAGACCGGCCGTCTGCGATAGCGCAACCCCGGGTGAACCTTGAAAGGCTATGCTTGACCCCAATCTTCATTGGCAATACGTACATTCACACTGGTGATCCATAGATGGACTTCAAAGACTATTACAAGATACTCGGCGTCGAGGCGAGCGCGGACGAGAAGGCGATCAAGGCCGCGTACCGCAAGCTCGCGCGCAAGTATCACCCCGACGTCAGCAAGGAGCGTGACGCCGAGGACAAATTCAAGGAGGCCAACGAGGCCTACGAGGTGCTTGGCGACAAGGACAAGCGCGCCGAGTACGACGAGATCCGCAAGTACGGCGGCCAGCACGGCCGGCCGTTCCAGGCGCCGCCTGGCTGGCAGTCCCGTGGCGGCAATGGCGGCGGCGGTGGCTTCGAGGGGGGCGATTTTTCCGATTTCTTCAGCTCGATCTTCGGCGCCCGGGGTGGCAACCCCTTCGGTGGCGGCGGTGGCCGGCAGCAACGCAGTGCCGGCAGGCGAGGGCAGGACGTGGAACTGGAACTGGCGGTCTTCCTCGAAGAGACCCTGAACAAGGAATCCAAGCAGATCAGTTTCCAGGTGCCGCAGACCAACGGCGCCGGGCAGCGTACCGGCTTCACCACCAAGACGCTGAACGTGAAGATCCCCGCCGGGGTGACCGACGGCGAGCGCATCCGCCTCAAGGGCCAGGGCGCGCCGGGCGTGGGCGGTGGTGCCAACGGCGACCTGTTCCTGACCATCCGCATGGCACCGCACCCGCTGTTCGATGTCGAAGGCCATGACCTGATCATCACCGTGCCCCTGGCACCGTGGGAAGCGGCGCTCGGCGCCAAGGTGGCCGTCCCCACCCTGACCGGCAAGATCAACCTGACCATCCGCCCCGACAGCCAGAGCGGCCAGCGCCTGCGGGTCAAGGGCATGGGTCTGTTGAACAAGCAAGGCGAGCGCGGCGACCTGTACGCCCAGCTCAAGGTGGTCATGCCCGCCCAGTCCGACGCCGCCGCGCGCGAACTGTGGACCCAGCTCTCCGAGAAAGCCGCGTTCAACCCGAGGACTCAATGGAGTAAGTGATCATGAGCAGCACCCTGATCGTTCAACTGGACATGCGTACCCTGTGCCAGGAAGCCGATGTGTCGGCCGACTGGGTGATCGAGATCGTCGAGCACGGCATTGTCGAACCGTCGGGGCGAACGCCCGAAGAGTGGGTGTTCGATGACCGTGCGCCGGTGACCTTGAAACGCGCGGTGAAGCTGCATCAGGAGCTGGAGCTGGAGTGGGAAGGGGTGGCGCTGGCGTTGGAACTGTTGGAAGAGGTGCAGCAGTTGCGCAGTGAGAACAGCATGTTGAAGCAGCGATTGGGCAGGTTTACCCAGATGTGACGGGTATTACCTGTTAGATCCTGGGGCTGCTGCGCAGCCCTTTCGCGACACAAGGCCGCTCCCACAGGAATTGCGCCAGCTTTTGGCATTTGAGCAAGACAGTTGCTCCCACAGCAGATCATGTTCCTCTGTGGGAGCGGCCTTGTGTCGCGAAAGGGGCGCAAAGCGCCCCCAGGTTCACGAGACTTTCGCGATGACCTTGAAATACAACGCAGTCGCCCGATAAACCCCTTCCGGGCCACAGGCATAGTCCGGAATCTCCCCCGCCTTGCTGTACCCCAGCGCCCGATAAAACGCCTCGGCTTCGGACCCCGCCTCGGTATCGAGAAACAGCATCCCCCGCCCGATCCGCCGCGCCTCGGCCTCCAGCGCGTTCATCAACTGCTGCCCCAGCCCACGCCGCCGTGCATCGCTGTGCACCAGCAGCTTCTGCACCTCGCCCCGGTTCAGCCCATTGGGCTTCAGGCACAACCCCAGCTGCACACTACCCAGCACCTCCTGCCCCTGGGCGATGACCCAGAGCAGCTGCTCGCCACTGGCCAGCTTTGCCTTCACCTCATCGAAGTAGATTTTGGCCTGCTGCTCGTCGATATCGGCCAGAAACCCCACCGACGCGCCCTGGCGCACCGCATCGAGCAAAAGGGCCACCAGCCCGTCGCGATAGTAGGCCAGGCCTTCGTGGGTCACGCGGTGCAGTTGGGCGGTGTTCATGGGCTTCAGGTCCTTGAAGGGGGAAGGGTGTTGTCATCCAGGTACAGCTGCATGAAGGTCAGGTCCAGCCAGCGCCCGAACTTCACCCCCACCTGCGGCATCTGCCCGGTGATGCTGAAACCCAGGCGTTCGTGCAGGCGGATCGATGCGGCGTTGCCGCTCTCGATGGCGGCGACCATCACATGTTTGTCGCAGTGGCGCGCGCGCTCGATAAGCGCGTCCATCAACACCGGCCCCAGGCCCTTGCCGCGTTGGTCGCCACGCACGTACACCGAGTGCTCGACGGTATGCCGGAAGCCTTCGAACGGCCGCCAGTCGCCAAATGAGGCATAGCCCAGCACGCCGCTGTCGTCCACTGCCACCAAAATAGGGTAGCCCTGCTGCGCACGGGCCTCGAACCAGTTCAGGCGGTTGCCCAGGTCCACGGGGGTTTCGTTCCAGATCGCCGTGGTGTTGGCCACGGCGTCGTTGTAGATGTCGAGGATGCCCGGCACGTCGTCGATCAGGGCGTCGCGGATCTGGTAACTCATGACAGCGTCTCGCAAGGGAAGTGGTTGCAGATTAAATGGTAACCAGGCCGCGCACACCTTCGGCCTGCATGTTTTCGCCCTGGCCGCGCTGGACGATCTCGCCGCGGGCCATGACCAGGTACTGGTCGGCCAGCTCCTCGGCAAAATCGTAGAACTGTTCCACCAGCAGGATGGCCATGTCGCCCCGGTCGGCGAGCTTGCGGATCACCGCGCCGATCTCCTTGATCACCGACGGCTGGATGCCTTCGGTGGGTTCGTCGAGGATCAGCAGGCGCGGGCGGCTGGCCAGGGCGCGGCCGATGGCCAGCTGTTGCTGCTGCCCACCGGAGAGGTCGCCGCCCCGGCGTTGTTTCATCTGCTCCAGCACCGGGAACAGTTCGTAGATGAAGGCCGGCACTTCCCGTGCCTCGCGGGCGGGGAAGCGCGACAGGCCCATCAGCAGGTTTTCCTCGACGGTCAGGCGCGGGAAGATCTCGCGGCCCTGGGGCACGTAGGCGATGCCGGCCTGGACCCGTTGCTGGGGCTTGAGCGTGGTGATGGGTTTGCCTTCCCATTCCACGCGGCCCTCGCGGGCCGGCAGCAGGCCCATCAGGCAGCGCAGCAGGGTGGTCTTGCCCACGCCGTTGCGGCCCAGCAGGCAGGTGACCTCGCCGACCTTGGCCTCGAATGACAGGCCGCGCAGGATGTGGCTGCCGCCGTAGTATTGGTGCAACGTGTCGATTTTCAGCATGTGTTGTTCCTGAAGGCTTGGGGTGACTGCACCGGCCCTTTCGCCGGCAAGCCGGCTCCTACAGGAGGGCGCGATCTTCCGTAGGAGCCGGCTTGCCGGCGAACAGGCCCGTGCAGCCACCTGGAATTCATCGGCCTAGATACACCTCGACCACCCGCTCATCCTCCTGCACCTGCGCCAGCGACCCTTCCGCCAGCACGCTGCCCTGGTGCAGCACCGTCACATGGTCGGCGATGCTGCCGACGAAGCCCATGTCATGTTCCACCACCATCAGCGAATGCTTGCCTGCCAGCGAGCGGAACAGTTCGGCGGTGAATTCGGTCTCGGCATCGGTCATCCCCGCCACCGGCTCGTCGAGCAGCAGCAACCTCGGCTCCTGCACCAGCAGCATGCCGATCTCCAGGAACTGTTTCTGCCCGTGGGACAACAACCCCGCTTGGCGCTGTGCCAGGGGCAGCAGGCGCAGGGTGGTCAGCACCTCCTCGATGCGCAGGCGTTGCTCGCTGGACAACCGCGCCACCAAACTGGCCCACACCGACTTGTCGGCCTTGAGCGCCAGCTCCAGGTTCTCGAACACCGTCAGCGCCTCGAACACCGTGGGCTTCTGGAACTTGCGGCCGATGCCGGCCTGGGCGATCTGGCACTCGCTCATGCGCGTCAGGTCGAGGGTGTCGCCGAAATACGCCGTGCCGCTGTCGGGTCGGGTCTTGCCGGTGATCACGTCCATCATCGTGGTCTTGCCGGCGCCGTTGGGGCCGATGATGCAGCGCAGCTCGCCGACGCCGATGTACAGGTTCAGGTCGTTGAGCGCCTTGAAGCCATCGAAGCTGACGCTGATGCCCTCCAGGCTCAGCACGGTGCCGTGGCGGGTGTCGAGCCCGGCCTCGCGGCGCCGACCGAGGCCGATCGCCTCGCGCCCGCTGCCGATCTGGTCGAAGATCGGTTCCAGCATGAATTCCGGATGCACCGGTGGCACGCTTCTCATGGCTGGCTCCTTTTCTTCACAAGGCCGACCACGCCCTTGGGCAGGTACAGGGTGACAAGGATGAACAGCGCGCCGAGGAAGAACAGCCAGAACTCGGGGAACGCCACGGTGAACCAGCTCTTCATGCCATTGACGACGCCTGCGCCAAGCAGCGGCCCGATCAGCGTGCCGCGCCCACCGAGCGCCACCCACACGGCGGCTTCGATGGAGTTGGTCGGCGACATCTCGCTGGGGTTGATGATGCCCACCTGCGGCACGTACAGCGCCCCGGCCAGGCCGCACAGCACGGCACTGAGCACCCACACCAGCAGCTTGAAGCCGCGCGGATCGTAGCCGCAGAACATCAGGCGGTTCTCGGCGTCACGCACCGCAGTGAGCAGGCGCCCGAACTTGCTCTGGGTCAGGCGCCAGCACAGGAACAGGCTGCCCAGCAGCAGGCCGACCGTCAGCAGGAACAGCACGGCCCGGGTGCCTTGGGCGGCGATGTCGAAGCCGAGGATGGTGCGGAAGCTGGTAAAGCCATTGTTGCCGCCAAAGCCCGTTTCGTTGCGGAAGAACAGCAGCATGCCGGCGAAGGTCAGGGCTTGGGTCATGATCGAGAAGTACACGCCCTTGATCCGCGAGCGGAAGGCGAAGAAGCCGAACACCAGCGCCAGCAGCCCCGGCGCCAGCACCACCAGGCACAGCGCCCAGGCGAAATGCTGGGTGCCGGCCCAGTACCAGGGCAGCTCGCTCCACGACAGGAAGGTCATGAATCCGGGCAGGCCGTCGCCAGCCGCCTGGCGCATCAAATACATGCCCATGGCATAGCCGCCCAGGGCGAAGAACAGGCCGTGGCCCAAAGACAGCAAGCCTGCGTAGCCCCAGACCAGGTCCAGGGCCAGGGCGACGATGGCGTAGCAGAGGATCTTGCCGACCAGGGTCAGGGTATAGGCCGAGACCTGCAAGGCGTGCCCGTCGGGCAGCAGCGACAGCAGCGGCAGGGCCAGCAGCACCAGGACGACAACGGCGCCGACGGCCAGCGACACCCGTGTGCCGGCCCTGCGCGTGGCAGTGACAATCAATGGCTGGTTCATCAGTCGATTACCCGTCCCTTGAGGGCGAACAGGCCTTGCGGGCGCTTCTGGATGAACAGAATGATCAGCGCAAGGATGAGGATCTTGCCCAGCACCGCACCGATCTGCGGCTCCAGCAGTTTGTTGGCGATACCCAGCCCGAAGGCCGCCCACAGGCTACCGGCCAGCTGGCCGACGCCGCCGAGCACCACCACCAGGAACGAGTCGATGATGTAGCTCTGGCCCAGGTCAGGGCCGACGTTGCCGACCTGGCTCAAGGCCACGCCACCAAGCCCGGCGATGCCCGAGCCGAGGCCGAAGGCGAGCATGTCGACGCGCCCGGTGGACACCCCGCAGCAGGCCGCCATGTTGCGGTTCTGGGTGACCGCGCGCACGTTCAGGCCCAGCCGCGTGCGGTTGAGCAGCAGCCAGGTGAGCACCACCACGGCCAAGGCGAAGCCGATGATCACCAGGCGGTTGTACGGCAGCACCAGGTTGGGCAGCACCTGGATGCCGCCGGACAGCCAGGCCGGGTTGCTCACCTCGACGTTCTGCGCGCCGAAGATCAACCGCACGGCCTGGATCAGGATCAGGCTGATGCCCCAGGTGGCCAGCAGGGTTTCCAGCGGGCGGCCATACAGGTGGCGGATTACCGTGCGTTCCAGGGCCATGCCGACGCCCGCGCTGACGGCGAAGGCCACCGGCAGGGCGATCAGTGGGTAGAACTCGATGGCGCCCGGGGCATAACGCTGCAGCAGCACCTGGACCATGTAGGTGCTGTAGGCGCCGAGCATCAGCATCTCGCCGTGGGCCATGTTGATCACCCCGAGCAGGCCGAAGGTGATTGCCAGGCCCAGCGCCGCCAGCAGCAGGATCGAGCCCAGTGACAGGCCGCTGAAGGCCTGGCCGAGCAGTTCGCCGACCAGCAGCTTGCGCTGTACCTGGGCCAGGCTGGTTTCAGCGGCGGTGCGCACGGCGGCGTCGGTTTCGGCGTCGGGTTGCAGCAGCGCTTCGAGGCGGGTGCGGGCCAGCGGGTCGCCGGTTTCGCCGAGCAGGCGCACGGCGGCCAGGCGTACCGCAGGCTCGCTGGCGCCGAGTTGCAGGTTGGCCAGGGCCAGGCCGAGGGCGGCGTGCACGGCGGCGTCCGGCTCGCTGGCGAAGCGGCGGTCGAGGAAGGCCATCTGCGCCGGTTGTGCGGTTTTTTGCAGTTGCTGGGCGGCGGCCAGGCGCACGCTGGCTTGGTCGCTGAGCAACTGATGGCTGGCCAGGGCGTTGTCGATCAGGCCGCGCAGGCGGTTGTTCAGGCGCAGCTTGCGGGTGTCATTTTCGGCGATGCGGCCCTGGCGCAGGTTTTCCAGCAGCGGCAGGCGGGCGGCATCGGGTTGTGCGGCCCAGGTTTCGAGCAGGTTGGCCTGTTCGGCGGGTTTGGCGGTGAGGAAGAACTCGCCTTCGCTGGCTTGGGTGGCCAGGGGCAGTAACAACATGAGGGTGAGCAGGAGTCTGAGCATGCGGGCAGTCCTGGAAATCGGCGGTGGATTCATCGCGGGGCAAGCCCGCTCCTACAGGTTTTTCACCGGTCCAGAGGGCAGTGGGGATCCTGTAGGAGCGGGCTTGTCCCGCGAAAGGGCCGCAAAGCGGCCCCAATGCACTCAATTACCCTTCACCGCATAATCCGGCCGCTTGTCATTTCCCGGAATGAACGGGCTCCAAGGCTGCGCCCGCAGCGGCTCCTCGGTCTGCCACACCACGCTGAACTGCCCGTCATCCTGGATCTCGCCGATCATCACCGGCTTGTGCAGGTGGTGGTTGCTCTTGTCCATGGTCAGGGTGAAGCCCGACGGCGCCTTGAAGCTCTGCCCGGCCAGCGCCTCGCGCACTTTGTCCACATCGGTGCTGCCGGCCTTCTGCGCCGCCTGCGCCCACATGTGAATGCCCACGTAGGTGGCTTCCATCGGGTCGTTGGTCACCGCCTTGTCGGCCCCCGGCAGGTTCTTGGCCTTGGCATAGGCCTTCCAGTCGGCGACGAACTTCTGGTTGACCGGGTTATCCACCGACTCGAAGTAGTTCCACGCCGCCAGGTGCCCCACCAGCGGCTTGGTGTCGATGCCGCGCAGCTCCTCTTCGCCCACCGAGAACGCCACCACCGGCACGTCGGTGGCCTTCAGCCCCTGGTTGGCCAGCTCCTTGTAGAACGGCACGTTGGAGTCGCCGTTGACCGTGGAGATGACCGCCGTCTTGCCGCCCGCGGAGAACTTCTTGATGTTGGCGACGATGGTCTGGTAATCGGCATGGCCGAACGGCGTGTACACCTCTTCGATGTCCTTGTCGGCCACGCCTTTGCTGTGCAGGAAGGCGCGCAGGATCTTGTTGGTGGTGCGCGGGTAGACGTAGTCGGTGCCCAGCAGGAAGAAGCGCTTGGCGCCGCCGCCGTCCTCGCTCATCAGGTACTCCACCGCCGGGATCGCCTGCTGATTGGGCGCCGCGCCGGTGTAGAACACGTTCGGCGACATCTCTTCACCCTCGTACTGCACCGGGTAGAACAGCAGGCCGTTGAGCTCCTCGAAAACCGGCAGCACCGACTTGCGCGACACCGAGGTCCAGCAGCCGAACACCACCGCCACCTTGTCCTGGGTGAGCAGCTGGCGGCTCTTCTCGGCGAACAGCGGCCAGTTGGACGCCGGGTCCACCACCACCGCCTCGAGCTGTTTGCCGTTGACCCCGCCCTTGGCGTTGATCTCGTCGATGGTCATCAGCGCCATGTCCTTGAGCGAGGTCTCGGAAATCGCCATGGTCCCGGACAGCGAATGCAGGATGCCGACCTTGATGGTCTCGGCGGCCTGGATGCTCCAGCTCAGGCCCATCGCGGCGATCGATGCGCTGAGGGTGAAGGCCTTGATCAGACTGCGTCGCTTCATGTGCTCACTCCGATGTGATGGTGGGTGTTGGCCAGGTCGGAGATTGCAAGGGCTGTGCCGAGCGGTGGAAGGTGCTTGGTAGAGCGGTTGTGCGACGAATCGGGGCGCGAGGTGGGGCCAGGATGGTGCTTGCAGGTTGGGCCTGCACAGGATTGGGGCCGGGGGCGATGAACACTTTTGACACAAAAGCGCTACTTGAGTACCGTGCCGCACCGCAGTAGTTTCTGCGGTTCGGGATTGGCGTCCCGCTGTCAGAACCGGGCACATCGCACCTGCGATAGCGTGTCCTGCATGGTTGCACCCGTTATGGGCGGAGCCGTGTGTGGGAGCCTTCGGGCTCACCGGACCTTCTGACCGGCAACGCCAACCCGCACGGCTCCGTCCACCCATATTGGCGTATGGGCACGGAGAGACACTTCAGAAGGCTGCAAGGAGTCGCACCATGCTCAAGAAGATCGTTCCAGATCCACCGTTCGCATTTGTCGAGATCGCCACCTTTCATCGAGAGGTGCAGCCATGAACCAGGAATCGCTGGTCAACCACAGTCCCCGCAAATCCCGTCCCGTCACCGCTTGTTCCCACTTTGGCACCTGCAATCACGCCCATGATCCGATTCTCTCGGTACGTGCTGGCGTTGATAGCGAGGATGCGCTGGTGTGCGCGGTGGCGGCGTTGAAGGCGGCGTATGAGACCAATGCTGCCGCGTTGGAGAAGGCGGGGGAGCCGTTGCGCAGCTTGCTGACGGCGACGGAGAACTCGCTGGAGAAAGGCCTGGCGCTGGCCGAGGCGGTGCTCGAGGGATTGGAGCAGGCTTAGTGCCTGACTGAAAATCCTGGGGCTGCTGCGCAGCCCTTTCGCGACACAAGGCCGCTCCCACAGGCTGACGCGTCAGTTTGAAAAAATTGAGCAAGACAGTTGCTCCCACAGGGGATCGCAATTTCCTGTGGGAGCGGCCTTGTGTCGCGAAAGGGCCGCGCAGCGGCCCCATTGGCCGGATCAGTTGTTAGACGCTTCACGCACCGCCGCACGCGGCTGACGCCTGCTGCGCACGAACTGATAGGTCACCGCCAGAATCACAAACCAGATCGGCGTCACCACCAGCGCCGAGCGCGTATCCGCCTCCAGGCTCAACAGCACCAGGATGCCGGCAAAGAACACCAGGCACACATAGCACATGAAGCGCCCGCCAGGCATCTTGTAGGTGGATTGCTCATGCAGCGCCGCGCGCTGTTTGCGGTAGCTCAGGTACGACAGCAGGATCAGCGTCCACACGAACATGAACAGCACCGCCGACACCGTCGTCACCAGGGTGAAGGCTTCGATCACATTGGGTACCAGGTAGATCAGCACCGCGCCCAGCAGCAGGCAGGTGCAGGAGAAGTACAGGCCGTTGGCCGGCACCGCGCGGCGCGAGAGTTTCTCGAACGCCTTGGGCGCATCGCCCTCCTGGGCCAGGCCGAACAGCATGCGGCTGGTAGAGAACACGCCGCTGTTGGCCGACGAGGCCGCCGAGGTCAGCACCACGAAGTTGATGATGCTCGCCGCCGCCGGCAGGCCGGCCAGCACGAACAGCTCGACGAACGGGCTCTTGCCCGGCACCACGTCGCGCCATGGGGTGACCGCCA